>CAZIXN010000049.1:0-15765 GCA_964543215.1 uncultured Phycisphaera sp. | reverse complement strand
CCACCGACGTACAACCGCCGTGCCGAACGGGATTGCTCCCGACCCCTTTTCTTTCCCCTTTTCTTTCCTCTTTTCTTTCTCTGCGACGGCCCCGCACGGTGACGGGCCTGCGTTGAACTGAATTGGATGGAAGGTGGCCGTTGACGGACTCGGGTTGGCCCGATGCGTCGGCGGTTCAGGCGGCGTCGGCTTCGGGGGTGGCGGATTCGTGCAAGACGAAGTCCAATAACGCGCGGGCGTCGCGGTTGTCGGGTTGGATCTGCAGGGCGCGGGCGGCCCAGTATTCCGCGTCGTCCCGCCCCCCCATCGCCACCAGGACCATGCCCAGTTCGATCATCGAATCGGCCCGATAGGGGCGGAGGCGGATGGCGGTGCGGAGGGCGGCGGCGGCGTCGGCGAGGCGGCCGGCCCGTCGGCAAAGCGTGCCGTAATGGTGTTGCCAGCCCGCGCGATCGGGCTCGGCGTCGAGGGCTTTGCGGAGGCACATGAGCGCGTCCATGAGGCGGTCGGCGCGTTCGGCGATACGGCTGCGCAGTTGCCAGGCGGCGGCGTGCATGGGTTCGAGGGCGAGGATCTGTTCGCAGAGGCGCAGGGCGTGGCCGGCGTGGCCCCGGTCGTGGGCGCGGCGAGCGGTGTCGAGCACGGCGTCCAGGCCGGCTTCGAGCGCACGTCGCGTTCGGAAGGGGTTCGCAGGCTTCATGAGCAGTCGTATCGGCAAGGCGGGGTCTTTTGCATGATGCGGCCCCTAGCCTCTGAGCCCCGCATCGACATGCGGGGCTCGGGGTGGGGTTTACTGCAGCAGGGCGAGCACGTTTTGCGCGGTCGAGTTGGCCAGCGCGAGGGTGGAGGTGCCGGCCTGCTGCAGGATTTGCGCCCGGGTGAGCGCGGCGGTTTCCTCGGCGAAGTCGGCGTCGCGGATGGTGCTCTCGGCGGCGGTGAGGTTCTCCATGGCGATCTGCTGCGAACGGACGGTGGTCTGCAGCGTGTTGCGTTCGAAAGCGCCGAGCCGGCCACGGAGCTGACTGACCTGCTCGATGGAGGCGTCGATGATTTCCGAGGCGGCGCGGGCGTTGCCCGAAACCAGGGAGTTGGACCCGCCGGTGCGGATGGAGTTGAGGTAGCCGGTGCGGCTGGTGCCCAATCGGGAGGCGGCGACGGAGGTGAGGCCAAAGCCGACTTGCTGGAGGGAGTTGACCGACGGGCCGATCTGGAAGAGTGCCCCGCCGCCGGTGACGCTGAAGTCGTAGCTGGTGTTGAGGACCTGCGCGGCCCCGGAGGTCAGCGTGAGATCGACGTTGAGCGTGGGGGTGTTGAGGGTGACGTCGAGTCCCTGGCCGACGGCGAGGTTGCCGTTGACCAGCGCGGTGACGTCGGCGCCTTCGTCGCGGAGGATGGCGTTGCCGGCCTGGGCGTCGAAGGCCTGGAAGGCCTGTCCGCCTTCGATGGCGCGGACGGAGACGAAGGCGTCGGTGCCGAACTCCTGGCTTTCGAAGACCAGGCCGGACGAGGGCGTGCCGGCGGAGATCAGGCGTGCGGTGACGCCGGTGGCATCGCGGATCTGGTTGACGGCGGCGGCAACGGCGGAGAGTGCGGTGCCCGAGACGAAGCTGAAGGTCTGGACGCCGATGTTGCCCTGGATTTCGAGGGTGACGGAGCTTTGGAGTTGGCCGACGAAGCCGGTGGTGTTGCCGGAGATGAACAGGGAGGCGCGTTCGGCCGAGGCGATGACTTCGACGTTGACGGGCAGGTTGCTGTCGAGGCCGAAGTTCGCGCCGTTGATCTGGATGTCGCTGATCTGGCTGGTGACGGCGCCGGACTGGAGGAACTCGAGCGAGCCGTTGAGCAGCTTGAGGCCGGCGAAGCTGGCGGTGTTGGAGATGCGGGTGATGGACTCGACGGCGGAGTCGATCTCAAGCTGGTTGGCGCGGATTTCCTCGGGGGAGAACGCGCCGGTGTTGGCGGCCTCGATGGTGAGGGCCTTGATGGAGACCAGGAGTTTGTTGACTTCGTCGAGGGAGGCCTCGGTGGTGGCGATGACGTTGGAGGCGCGTTCGGCGTTGTCGACGGCCTGTCCGACGGAGTTGATCTCGGCGCGGAGTCGTTCGGAGACGATGAGGCCGGCCGGGTCGTCGGCGCCGCGGTTGATGCGCAGGCCGGTGGAGAGGCGTTGGAGGCGCGTGGAGAGGTCGGCGTTGGTGGACGCCAGGCGGTTCTGCGCGATCAGGGACGAGACATTGGTGTTAATCCGGGACATGGGGACAAACCTCCTTGTTTGTCGTGGTGCGGGCCGGCGGGGTACTGCTTGCGGTCGCCGTGAAGTTCGGAGCCGGAACGACGGGGGTCACGGTGGAAAAAAGCGGCACTCCGCGCGGAGCGCTCGAATCGGTCGGTCTTAGGCGGACTTGCTGCGGGGCACGCTTGCGGGTGCGGAAGGCGTGGTGCGTTGGATGGGCATGGCGCGGCTGGGCGTGGGTCTTGCGTTGGCCAGGCCGCGGCGCAGGGCGTCGAGTTCGCTCGGATCGAAGTGGGCGGCTTCGGTGTTTTCTTTCTGGATCGCGCGGTACACCTCTTTGCGGTGGACCTGCACGGTGCGTGGGGCGTTGATGCCGAGGCGGACCTTGTCGCCGCGGATGTCCACGACGGTGATCTCGACGTCATCGCCGATCATGATCGTTTCGTCGCGTTGTCTTGATAGAACCAGCATGGGCGGTTCGGCTCCTTCCGTGGGCCGGGTGTGGCACAGGCTTCCAGCCTGTGACGTGAAACGGGAACACAATCCGCACGGGCGTGGTGCCCGTGCCACGGACGTCGGCTCAGCCGGCCATCGCGGCGGGCACGGCCCGGACCGCCTGGGGCAGCTCGACCAGCGGGACGCGGGTGGTGTACCGGCGGTCCGACAGCACGAGTTGCTGGCCTTCGCGGGTTTCGAGGTTGATCACCAGCGGGCCCTGCAGGTTGCCCGTGAGCGTGCCGTGCTGCTTGTTGACGATCACCAGCACCTGCGCCTCGTCGAGCGAGTTGACGTTGAAGTCGGCGAGCTGCTGGGGATGCACCGGCACGCGGTATGTCGGCACGAACAGCAGCGGGTCGGTCACGACAAACGCCAGGTCCGGCACATCCACGGACTGCAGCCACCAGAACGACGGGCAGGCGGCGTGGTGCTCGTCGGGGTTGCCCGCTTCGAGCAGCACATACTGCCGGAAATCCGGGAAGCCGAGCAACCCTTGCGGGAAGTTCAGCAGCCGGTCGCCGTCGATGTCGAGGGGTCCGAAGCGTGAGGTGTCAATCTTCATCGTCGCATTCCGTTCCTGTTCGGCCGACCGTCCTGGTGGTTGTCCCCGCCTCCTCCAAAGTGGGCGGGGTGGCGACGCGTGTCGCCGGGGTTTCCCGCTCCGGGGGGGGGCGGGGGGTTCTCGCGGATCAGGGTGGCCGAGTCGCCCTGTCCGCGGTGTTTTCGCCGGCGTCGTGCCGCGCGACATTTGCGCTTCAGCGCAGGAAATCCAAGAGGCTGAGCTGCTGAATCTGCGCGGTCGTTTGCAGCGACGCCTGCAATTGCAGCTGAAGTTGTTGGTAGCGGGTGATCACTTCGGTGAGGTCCGCGTCTTTGAGATCGCTGAGCATGCCTTGTTCCGTGAGTTTCTGCTCGTCCAGCCGTGTCCGGCTGTCTTCGACCCGCTTGGCCTGGGCCCCGACCTTGCCCCGGGCGGCGATCGCGGCTTCGATATCTCGTTCCAACGAAGACCCAGCAAGCGTGATGCCAGTCGTGTTGTCGCCGGTCAGCGCATCGCGCAAATCGATCAGGTGAGTGAACAAATTCTCGACGCGGGCGGTGGCTTTGTCTTCGCTGGTGAGCGTGGTGCCGGCCCCGAGGTCGTTCTCCAGGCCGAAACCTAAATGAAACAACGCCTGGCTCTGGTTCGCTTCACGGACGGTGAAAGCACTGGCCCCGGCGGTGTTGTCGCTGAGCACGATGCCGTTGCCGGTGGTGGCGAGCGTCGCCGAGAACTGGCCGGCCCCGGTGCCGATGGTCGCGCCGGCGGCGAGTGCGGCGGCGTTGATCTGGTCGAGCACATCCTGGACGTCGCCGGCGCCATCGAAGTTGACGTTGAAGGTCGTGCCGTCGTGGAGGGTGAACGTGGCGTCGTCCTCACCCTCGACTGTTTCGACGCCCAGGCCGTTGCGGAAGACGTCGAGCTGCGTCGTCGCGCCCAGGGTGCGCCAGCCGAGGTCTTCGGCGGTGGTCCCGCCGTTCTCGCCGACCGAGAGGTTCAGGCCGGCCACTTCGGTGACCAGGTCGAGCGCGTTGCCGGCCTCGTTGATGTCGACGCGCAGGCCGATGTTCAGCGAGCGGATGATGTTCTGGAGTTCCTGCACGGTCGTGGCGGCGGAGAGATCGACGGTGCGGGTTTCGGCGCCTTGCTGGATGACCAGCCCCGAGGCAAAGTCGATCGTGCCCGACAGCGCAGCGAGCGGCGTGGTTTCGGTGAGTCGGATTCCCACATCGGCGCCGGCGGCGGAGGCTCCGCCGGTGGAGGACAGGCCGGCGATGCCCAGGTCGAGCGCCGTCTGGCCGCCGAGGGGGTCGGCGAGGGTGACGGTGTTGCCGCCGTTGCCGGTGACCGCGAGTCCGTTGGCGGTCAATGCGAGGGATCCCGCACCGGGGGCGTTGTCGGCGATGGCCTGGTTGACGCGGGTGACGACGTCGCCGAGGGAGTCGGCGGTCTGCAGATCGACGGCGACGGCGGTGCCGTTGATGACGACGTTGATGCTGCCTTTGCGGACGCCCTCGCCCAGCGCGCCGTTGAGGTCGGCGAAGCGGGTGTCGGCGGCGGCCTGCGGGGCGTAGTCTTCGGTGCTTTTCACCCGGCCGGACAGCGCGCCGAAGGCCTGGACGCCGTTGGCGTTGATCGCCTGGTTCGTGAAGCCGCCCAGGTCGGCGAGCAGGTCGTCGTTGCTGCCCGCGTAGCGCACGCCGCCGAGGAAATCTTCAAAGATCGGCTGGCCGGGCGCGGCGCCGTTGTTGCCGCCGAACACCGACAGGCCATTGAACTGCCGATTGGCGATCTCCATCATTGCCTGGACTTTGGAGTCGATGACGATGGCTTCGGCCTCGCGGGTGGCCGAATCCGAACCGACGCCGATCTGGCTGCTGGCGATGGAGCGGGCTTCGTTGAGGAGGCCGGTGGCGTCGCCCAGGCCCGCGTCGGCGAAGTTGAGGTAGCCGGCGGCGGCGGTGAGGTTCTGGCTTTGCTGGCCGCGCTCGGCGAGGCGGTTCTCGAGGTACATCACCGACGAGACCTTGGCGGCGGCGTCGCTGGGGCGGTTGATGGCCCGGCCGGTGGTGATCTGCTCCTGCGCTTCAAAGAGCGCGGTCTGCGTTTCCTGCAGGCGTGCGAGCGCGGTCTGCGAAGACAGCAGCGTCGAGGTGCGCGAGATGATCGGGGTGATGCCGGCCATGGGTCAGAATTTGGAACCACGGATGAACACGGATGAACACCGATGGGACAGGCAGCCGCAAATGTCGCCGATGACGCTGATGGGTCGAGAAACCGCTGATTGCATGAAATTCAGGTGATTGGTCTTCATCGGTGTCTATCCGTGCTCATCCGTGGTTACCTTTCAGACCAGCGAGATCAGGGTCTGCATCAGCTCGTCGACGACGCTGATGAATCTTGCGCTGGCCTGGTAGGCGCGTTGGTGTTGGAGGAGGTTGATGGCTTCTTCGTCGGCGTTGACGCCGGAGAGCGCGGCCTGTTGGGACTGGAGGTTTTCGCGGACGATGCCGTCGGACTCGCGCTGGTCGCGGGCGCGGGAGAGCTTCACGCTGACGTCTTGGACATGGGAGCGCCAGTGCTGCGTGACGGAGTTGCCGTTGAGCGACTCGATGGGGGCGTCGGCGAGGCCGGCGATGGCGAGGGCGCCGCGGTTGTCGCCGGCCAGGTGTTCGCGGGCGACGGCGAGGAGGCGCGGATCGTTGGCGATGTCGCTGCTGACGGCGATGTCGAAGGAATCCTTGCCGGTGAAGAAGCCGTTGATGCCCAGCGACGCCAGGACGTTGGAGGTGTCGTCGGTGAAGCTGACGCGGGTGTCGGCGGTGTCGCCGGCGATGGTGAGCTTGCCATCGGCGCTGACGGTGGCGCTGACGCCGTTGACGGCGTTGATGCGGGCGGCGAGGTCGTTGAGCGAGGTGTCCGGGCCGCCGATGCCGTCGAGGTCGACGTTGATCGTGGTGGTTTGTCGGATGCCGGTGGCGTTGCTGGTGGTGTGGAGCTGGAGCGATCCGTGCTGGGGGAGGAACTCGAGCCTGGTGACCGGGTCGATGTCCGAGAGCGCGAGCGTGGGGTCGGCGACGCGGACGCTCGAGGTGTAGCTGTTTCGCAGCGACAGGCCTTGCGATTCGCTGTGCAGTTTGTTGGTTTCGAAGATGAGCGTGCCGGCCAGGTCGTCGATGGCGACGACGGCGTCGTTGAGTGCGCCGTTGCGGAAGGCGACCTGAGCGCCCAGGTCGCCGGCGTCGGAGTTGAGTCGGGTGCCGTCGGCGGCGACGACGACGTGCTGCCGGACGGTGCCATCGTCGAGGGTTTCGCTGCGGAGTTCGAGGCCGCGTGATTTCCCGTCGAGGATGAGGGGCGTGGAGCCGACGAAGACGTTGACCTGTCCGTTGTCCTGCTCGTAGGTCGTGATGTCAAGGGACTTGGAGAGTTCGGCGAGGAGTTGGTCGCGCTGATCGCGGAGGCCGGCGGCGTCGCCGCGTCCGGCCTCGGCCTGGGTGATCTGCTGGTTGAGCGCTTCGATGCGGCCGAGGACATCGTCGGCGGCGCGGACGGAGAGGCCGAGCTGATCGACGCTTTGCTTTTCGAGGTCGCCGTAGTTCTGCCGGAGGTTCTTGAGGAAGGAGGTGAGGTCGTTGGCTTCCTGGATCACGAGCGTGCGGAGCGAGGCGTCCTGCGGGTTGGTGGCGAGCTGCGACCAGGCGCCGAAGTACTCGGTGAGACGGGTGGACAGGTCGATGTCGGAGAGCTCGCCCTGGACGGCCTCGATGCGGGCGAGGAGTTCCTGCGTGGTGGCCGAGCCGTTTTCGTCGGTGATGGCTGAGCGGAGTCGGGCTTCGAGAGACTCGTTGACTTGCCGGGTGATGCGGGAAAGCTGGACGCCGGTGCCGACGAAGTTGGTGGCATCGACGCGGTGTTCGCGGGTGGGGGTGAGCTCGACGCTCCGCCGCTTGTAGCCGGGGGTGGCGGCGTTGGCGAGGTTGTTGCCGGTCACCTGGAGCGCGGCCTGCTGGGCGAGCAGGCCGGACTTGCCGGTTTGTAGGGCGGAGGAGAGTCCCATGGTGTTCGCTTACGCGGTGAGGGAGAGCGTGCTCATCGGAGCGGGCTGTTGGTGGGTTCGGCCGATGGGGCCGTAGGCGGCGTGGCCGTGGGAGACGTTGGCGAGGGTGCGGACCAGGCCCGAGACGTGGCGGACGAGCGTTTCGGCGGCGGTCTTGGCGACGGCGGTTTCGGCGCGGACGGCGTGCATGGCCTCGAGCAGTTGGCCGCGCATCACGAGGAGCTTTCCGCGGGTCGGCTCGGGGAAGCGCTCGGCGAGGTCGGCGAGCTTGAGCGGTTCGTTCGCATCGGGGTCGACATGCAGGGTGAGTTCGGCGACGAGCTTGAGGCGGGACTTCTCGATGTCGCTGATCGCCTGAACCTGCGTGTTTTCGGCGCGGGTGAGGTCGGCCATGCGGTTGGCGTCGCCGGCGCGCATCGCTTCGCGTTTGCGTTGCAGCAGGTCGAGCAACTGGCGTTGCCGCTCGACGGATTGCCGGAGGGTGGTCTCGAGGCGTTCGAGGGCTTGCTTGCGCTGCGCGGCGATGGCGTCGGGCAAGCCACGGTCGGTGTCCGTGGGCTTCGGGTGAATCATGGCTGGAGGGTCGGCGGTGGGCATGGCTTACGCGGTCTGGTCGAGGTGCTTCACGAGGGCGTCGGTCAGGGGGAACCGGTCGGAGGCGGCGAGTTGTTCGGCGAACTGCACGTCGAGCTTTTCCCGCATCGCGTCCTGGGCGAATCCTCCGCCGAAGAGGTCGGACTTGAAGTTGCTTTTGCGGGCCTCGGCCATGAGGGGCAGGAGGAAGGCGGTGGCGACGAGTTGGCCGGCGGCTTCACGGAGCTGTTCCTGCTTGGTGGCGGGGGCTTCGGCGGCGTTGGTGGCGGTGAGGCGGGAGTTGCGCTGGGCGAGGGCCTGGGAGAAGGTGTCGGAAGCGGCGGCACGCGACCCGCGGTCGACGACCGCGGGCTGGTGGATGGCGACATCGAGGGGCGTGGCTTGCATCAGTGGACATCCTCGAGTTGGGCGTGGAGGTTGCCGGAGCGGTGCAGTTCGCGGATGGCGTCGGCCTGATCGGAGAACGGGACGTTGACGGTGTTGAAGGCGTCGACGAGGTCCTGGAGCCTCGCGCGTTCGTCACGGCGCTGGGGGTCGAGCGCGACGAAGCGCTCGTTGATCGGTTGGGGGATCAGGTCTTCGGCGGGCAGCGGCGGGCTGTAGCCGGCGATGCGGAGGCCGCGGACGCTGAGCGCGGCGGGGGTGAACTCGACATCGGCGTCGATGACGATGGTCTGGGTGTGCTGGTTGATGCGGACTTTCGCGCCGCTGGTGACCTGGCTGGCGTCGATGTAGGACTCGAGGATGCGCGAGAGGAAGCCGGCCGGCCGGGTGCGCTCGGGGGCGGGCACGGCGACGACGACGGACTTGGGGCTGACGGCGCGGGCGATCTCGATGTCCTGGCCGAGCGGGCCCAGGCCGTTGATGAGCGCGGCGACATTCCTGGCGACCGACCAGGAGGCGTTGGCGTCGTTGAGGACGAGTTCGACCTGCCCCGCCTGGTTGAAGATGTTGGGGGTGACGTCGCGGGTGAGGTGCAGGCCGGAGCGGACGCGGCCGACGGTTCCGGGTTCGTCGCCCTCGATGATGATGGGTCCGGAGGCGAGGCCGTAGATGCCGGTGCCGGCGGGCACGGGTTGGCCGGGTTGCAGCGTGCTTCCGACCTGCGGCGGCAGCGGGTCGTGCAGGATGGCGATCTGGAGGAAGCCGCCGCGGAGGGAAGCGCTGCGGTCGATGGTGGAGACGGTGACGTCGATTCGGTCGCCGGCGACGGCTCCGTTTTCGGGGATCCGGCCGTGGATCATGACCAGCGCGATGGAGTCGACGCCGTCGAGGTCGGCAAGGCTGGTGGTGTCGTCGGCGAGGCGGAGGATGACCTCGCGGGCCATGCGGTGGGCGGGTCCGAGTTCGGAGTCGCCGGTGCCGGGCAGGCCGGTGACCAGACCGACGCCGATGACGGGGAGGCCTTCGGCGCCACGAAGACGGGCGATGTCCTGGACCTGGACCGCGCCGGCGCGCGAGGTGATGAGCACAAGCAGCAGGAGCGCGGCCCACCACGGAAACGAACCGAAGCTTTGCGTTTCGCTTTCCTGATTTGCGCGGCGCGGCGGCAGGAATTGCGCGGATCGGTGGGTTTTGGCGTCGCTTTGCAGGGGCATGTCCGGTAAGTCGCAAGCGGTGTGCCACTCCGCAGCGACAAAGAGAAAACCCACGGACGGTGTCCGTGGGCTTCGATTGGATTGCGATGGACTTCCGGGGGTCAGAAGTTGAAGATCACGTCCAGCAGTTTGGTGAGCGGTCCCTTCTTGGTGGACTTGCGGAGTTCGCCCTGGCCGTGCTTGACGACGTGGAGGTCGTAGAGCTGGGAAGAGAGCACTTCGTTGCTGCCGTTGATGTCGTCGACGCGGCAGGTGCCGGTGGCGACCAGGGAGGCGGTTTCGCCGTCGCTGGCGATGTGCTTGCGGGCTTCGAGGACGACGGTGCCGTTGGGTTTGACGTCGACGATGCGGGCCTGCACGCGTGCGGACATGGTTTCGCGGCGGGAGTATTCGCCCTGGCCTTCGAACTGCCGGTCGTATTCGACATCCAGCCGGATGTCGGGATCGACGGCGCTGCCGCTGATCTGCAGGTCCAGCAGGTCGGAGAGGTTGAGCTTGGGGAGGTCTTTGATGGCGCCGGAGACGTCACTTTGTTTTTCGGCGGTGAGTTCGGCTTCGAAATCGATGGCGGTGTCTTCGCGGATCACGATGGTGACCAGGTCGTGGATCGCGTAGGTGCGCGGTGCCGGCCGGCTGACGGCGAAGTAGCTGAACTGTGAGACGCTGTCGGAGAGCCGGCGCAGGTCGGCCTGCTGGCCGGGGACGGCGATGAGTTGCGACATGCGTTGGGGCGCGGCCTGGGGCTGGGTCTGCTCCTGCATCAGATCGGAGAGGCCTTGCCCGGACGCGGGGCCGGCAACCAAGCCGGCAACCAGCAGCACGATCGCCAGGCAGACCACGATGACCGTCTGCATCAACAATTCTCGGAGCAGCGATCGGGCGTCGAGGGAGGGAGTTGGGTTGGATTGCATCGTTTCAGTGTCCTTGGGCGAGTCGGGCGGTTTCGCGGGTGGCTGAGGGGGTTTCGGGCGACACGGACACGCGGGCCGGGCCGGTGACGAACGCTCGGAAGGTTTTGGTATCGCGGGTTCGGCGGGCGTCGCTGCGGAGGGTGACGGGTTCGTGGAGGGCGGCGTCGTGCTCGGCGTAGCCGGTGGTGGTCATCTCGAAGCCGCCGCGACGGACGAGCACGGTGACCATTTGACCGCGCTTGACCAGGACGGGCTGACCGAGGTCGCGGGTCCGCACCGCCGTGCCTGCGCGGATGGTTGATGCGGCCACGGCACCGCGCGCCGCTTCAAGATCGAACAGTTCGCCGTCGAGGTCGCGGTCGATGGTGACTTCGGTGAGCGCGAGGTTGTTTTCGTTGAGGCGTTCGTGCGGGACGATGTCGCGGGTGGCGGTCACGATGCTCGTTTTCCAGCCGATGCGGACGCCCATGGCGTACCGAACGGGTTCGCCGAAGCCGGCGGTGCGTGCGACGCGGAGGTTCATTCGGCCGAGGCGGACGTCGCCGACGGGTTCGATCGCGAAGGTTGCGCCCAGCGTGCTCTGGTTGAGCGTGGCGTCGTCGCGGCCATCGAAGATGCAGACGACCTGCTCGGCGGGGAGGTCGAGGGCGCCGCGTAGCCGGCTTTCGATAAGGTCGCGGAGCGTCGCGGCGTCGGCGATGTCCAGCGGCGCGGCGGGCATGGCGGCGGCGGACGGGCTTGTTGCCAGGGTCATCGCCAACGGCTCCTCACGGACGGGAGTCCGCGGCACCGCGGCGAACGCCGCCGGCTCGCCAGCGATGCGGAGTTCGCACACCGAGAAACCACGCAGCGTGACCATGCCGAGATTCACGCCGGCGCGGCGCATCGCCTCGCGGACTTCGGGCAAGGTGATCTGTGCGGGGGCTTTTGCATCGGCGAGCACGACCAGCGCACCGAGCACGCCGGCGTCCGCGTCTGCAAAGCCGTCCAGGTCCGCGACCATATCGAGCGTGAGGCCGCCGCGGTGCGCTATCTCGTCGGCCGCGATCACCGCGCCTTGGCGGAGGCTCACGGACTGGCCGCTCGCCAGGCCCACGGCCCACACCACCAGCAGGAGGGTCAGCAGTGCCAGCAGCAGCCAGCGTCGCACGAAACGTTGGTTTGTTTGCGCCAAGGCGTCCGTGCCTTTCATCGTGCTTCCTTGCGACATCAGGTGATTCACTTTCTCAAAGGATCAGCCGCGGCGGAGGTTGCCGACGACCTGCATCACTTCGTCGGCGGCCTGGATCGTCTGCGAATTCAGCTCGAATGCGCGCTGGGTCTTGATCAGGGCGACGAGTTCCTTGACCGGATCGACGTTGGATTGTTCGAGGAATCCTTGTTCGATGGTGCCCAGGCCGCCGGTGCCGGGTTCGCCTTCGATGGGCGGGCCGGAGGCGTCGGTTTGGATGAACACGTTGCCGCCGACGCTCTTGAGGCCGGCCTTGTTGACGAAGGTGGCGAGTTCGATCTGCCCGAGTTCGGTGGTTTGGGCGGCGTTGTCGGTGTAGCTGACGGTTCCGTCCTTGCCGATGCTGACGGCGTCTTCGGCGACATCGCCGGGGATGGTGATGCCGGGTTCGAGGAGGTAGCCGGAGCTGTTCCCCAGGACCAGGTCGCCGTTGCTGTTTCGGAAGAAGTTGCCGGCGCGGGTGTAGCCCACGCCGCCGCCCAGGTCGTTGGGGAGGATGACCTTGAAGAAGCCGTCTCCGGCGATGGTGGCGTCGAGGGAGCGTTCGGTGATGGTGGCCGAGCCTTGGGCGAAGTCGTATTGGGTGTTGCTGATCGCAACGCCCAGGCCGACCTGCAGCCCCGCGGGGGTGAGGGTGCCGGTGGCGTTTTCGACGCCGGGCTGCTTTTTGTGCTGGTACATCAGGTCTTCGAAGTTCACGCGGGACTGCTTGAAGCCGACGGTGTTGACGTTGGCGAGGTTGTTCGCGAGGACGTCGAGTTCGGTGGACAGGGCCTTGAGGCCGGTCGCGGCGGAGTGGAGGGCGTTGGTGGCCATGCGGTGGTCTAGAAGCGAGGAGTGAGAAGCGAGAAGCTAGAAGATGTGAATCGCAAGTTGTTTTCGCCTCGGAGCCTTCTAGCTTCTAGCTCCTGGCTTCTTGCTTCTGCGTCGCTATGCGACGCGCCCCAGGGTGTTGATCGCCTGATCCATCACGCGGTCGTGGTATTCGATCATGCGGGCGTTGCCGGTGGCGGCTTGGGTGGCGCTGATGACGTTCATGAGCGCGGAGATCGGATCGACGGCGGAACCTTCGAGCGTGCCGCCGCGCACCTGCGGGGAGTCCACGGTGTCGATGCTGGCCTCACCGACGAGCATGAAGCGGTTGCCGCCGGCTTTCTTGAGCATGGTCGGATCGCTCACCCGGACGACGCCGACCTGCGCGAGGCGTTCTCCGCCGGGCCCGGTGATCCAGCCTTCGCTGGCGATGCGGGTGGGCACGTTGGCGGGCAACGTGATGGCCCTGCCGTTGGCGTCGAGGATGGCGTAGCCCGAAGGGGTGACGAGTTGTCCGTTGTCGTTGGTCATGAACCGGCCGTCACGGGTGAATTGCGTTTCGAGCTGGCCGTCGGCACCGGGGGCTTGGACCCGGAAGAAGTCCAGGCGGTCTTCGAGAAACGCATCCATCTCGCGTCCGGTGGGTTCGGGCGGGCCTTGGCTGAAGGAGATCCGCTGCGGCGCGGCGAGCACCCCCCCACCGAGCTGGTCCATGAGCTGGCGGGAAACATCCATCCCCAGGTTGTCTTCGATGGATTTCGGTGGACGGGATTGGATGGCAGCCAGGTCGGGCTTGAAGCCAACGGTGTTGACGTTCGCGAGGTTGTTGGCAAACACATCCTGGCGATAGCTGTTGGTCAGCAGGCCCGACGCGGAGACATAGAGGCCGTAATTCATCGCGTGGCCTCAACGGCGGTTCGGGCGGAGGTCATGGTCGGATCGGCGGCGTTGAGCGCCTCGGCACGGTGGGTCGCGGCGGCGAGGCTGGCCCATCGTCGGATCGCTCGGCCGAGCGCGGCGGGATCGTCAGCGAATTCGGGCTCCGTGGCGGCCAAAAGCGGCAGCCAGGTGGGTCGAAAAGTTTCTTGGTGAGGCATCGGGAGATCTCGTTGGCCGGGCGACGGTGGAGCGGACGCCGAGGCGCCACGTAACCTTTCCTGCAACACCGATGCCCACCCTTCACAATCTCACGATTGGATTTAAGTCTAATCTTAATAATTACTTAAGAAATACTTCGAACGGCACCGCCGGGGGACGTCGCGCACGGACGCGATCCATCGCGCAGGCCTTGCGCGACCCTGGCGTCGTGCCTTCGCGGGGCGATTTCGACGTGGAGTGCGCCCGATCAGGGTCCCCCCCCTTCGCTTCCACTTGCATCCGCGAGAAACGAGTTCTATAGTTCGATGGTCGATCAAGGATAAACCCTAGTTGACCCCCCTTGCCCCCGGAAGCGTCCGGTGTCTCCCTCGCGGAGCACCGGGCGTTTTTTTTGCTCGGCCGTTTTCAGGCGGACAGAATCCCTCGCTGGGCGGCGAAGCGTTCAACCAGCCGATCTCGAAGCGGTCGCACGGCGTGGCCGCTTGTATTCCCCAGCGATGCAGGCAACGCCGACAGCAGCCGAACCATCCCCAGCCAGTCGGCCACGGCAATTGATTCCCGGTCGATGCGTCGGCGGGCCTCGTTCATGTTGTGGTAGTTGCCCAGCGGGACGCAGACGCAGGCAGCGCGGTGGCCGTAGGCGGTGTAGGCCGTGGCTTCGCAGGCGCCGCCGTCCATGAGTTTGCGCTGCCAGGCGAACGTCGCATCCTGCTGGGCGAGGCGCTGCGCGGTTTGCGCTAACCCGTCGGTGAGTTCGGCATCGAACACGCTCACGCGGTCACCGACGCGGACGATCGGGCCGGCTCCGATTGGGGCGTGATCCAGGGCTTTCGAAGCCTCGAGCACGACGATGCGGGCATCGGCGGGCAGCAGACCGCCTTCGCAGACGGCCAGCGCGCCGACGAAGCCGATCTCCTCGGCCCGGGTGAGCAGGATGCGCAGTTCGGCGTGCGAGGGTGCGTGGTCGGCGTGGACCCGGTCGAGCGTGGTCAGCGCCGCGGCGACCCCGGCGAGGTTGTCGCAGGCCGCCGCGTGGAGCCGGCCTTTGGCGATCGACGCCTCCGGCAGTTCCCACGTCAGCACATCACCGGGGCGGACGACCGCGTCGCGGGCAAAGCGGACCGTGACGCGGGGGCCGGGCCCGGCGCCGCCGGGCGTGTCGTCGGTTTCGCAGGCGACGATCATGCCGCGCTGACGCCGCTGGGTCCCCTGCCAATGACGGACGGCGGTGCCCTTGAAGTACTCCGCCTTCACTCCGCCGCGGAAGTGCGCGATCGCATCCCGGCCGGTGCTTTCGATGCCGACCAGCGCCGGGTGGTCCATGTGGGCGGCGACCACGATGGGCGCGGCGCTCTTGCGCCGCCGATCCAGCCACCGCCGGTCACGCAGCGTCAGATTGCCGAAGGCGTCGGCTTCCAGCGACACCCATGCTCGACGCTTGGCCCAACGTTTCACCCACGCGACCACGGCGTCTTCCCGGCCGGCGGCGGTGGGCAAAGACGAAAGTTCGAGCAGGTGCTTGACGGCGCGGCGGTCGGTCGGAGGCATGGCGCGATGCTACCGCGACTCGTGGACCCACGAAGGCACGCAGGACACGAAGGGACTCACAGCAATAGGAACCGCAGATTTCGCAGATGACGCAGATTCAGAAGTTTTGCGCCGCAAATGAACGCGAATGAACGCGAATTCCGAAAATCGATCTGTCCGCATTTGCGTTCATCGGCGTTCATGTGCGGCATCGTTGGCCTGCGGAAATCTGTGTCATCTGCGGAACCTGCGGTTTCGTTCTGGTTCGAGTTCGTGGTGAATTCAAAAAAGCGGCGACGCTTCGGGAGAAACGTCGCCGCGGTGGTTGCTGGTTTTACGGGCCGATCACTCGAACATGTCGTCGTCTTCGCCGTCGAGGAAGCCGGCGAGTTTGCGGCTGCGGACGGGGTGCTGCAGCTTGCGGATCGCTTTGGCTTCGACCTGGCGGACGCGTTCGCGGGTGACCTTGAAGATCCGGCCGACTTCTTCGAGCGTGTAGGTGTAGCCGTCGCCGATGCCGTAGCGGAGCTTGATGATCTCGCGTTCGCGGTAGGTCAGCGTCTCGAGGACCTTCTCGAGCTTGTCCTTGAGCATCTCGTAGGTCGCGGCGTTCACGGGCGACTCGGCGCCCTTGAACGCCGCGACCTACGAGATGCTCAAG
>CAZIXN010000048.1:0-16023 GCA_964543215.1 uncultured Phycisphaera sp. | reverse complement strand
GGGGTGGATTGAGTTTCGCTTTCGGGTTCGAGGGGGTCGTGAACACACCACGTTCAAGCAACGTGAGTTTCGCGGCACGAACGGGCTGGCGCGGCGGGGCAGACGTCCATTTCCAAAGGACCGTTGAGGCTGGAGTTCGAGTGCCGCATGGATGAGGCGAGGGGTTGCCGGTTTGGCGGGCGTCGGGCTGGGATCTTTGACGTGCGAAGATCCGCGGCGGCTTGCCGGCAAAAAGCCGTGGGATGATCCGTGGCGGGAGCGGTGCGCGCAGAGGGAAGCCCACGGATTGAATCCGTGGGCTTCGCGAGATGAACGGTGACTTGTGGGGCTCAGTCGAACAGCGGGCTGACGACGGTGGGCGGGACGCTCTTGAGTTTCATCGTGGTTTCGATGCGGAAGTTGGATTCGCTGGTGTGGCGTTCGGCGAAGAACACCTTGAGGGTGTAGGTCCCGCCGACTTCCAGGCCCAGGTCCTTGCGCTTCTTGTCGAGGTCGATGGACGCGGACTGTTGCGCGTGGACGCCACCGAGGTCGATGGCGAGTTTGTTGTTGATGAAGACGAACACGTCGTCGTCACCGGTGAACGTGAACTCCAGGTCGTAGTCGCGCTGGGCGGGGTCGGTGTAGGTGAACTCGGTTTCCAGTTCGTAGGTGAAGTGGAAGTTGTGCTTGCCGCCCTTCTCCCACTTGAGCTTGTGGCCGGGCTTGTCGTAGGTGAGGCCGAAGCCCTGGTTGTCGATGGGGAAGAAGTAGGCTTTGTCGCCCTTCATCTGCTTTTCGCGGGCAAACCAGTAGACGTTGTCCTTCTTATCGTGCGGCTGAAGCACGATGGTGTAGGGCATGGTCATGTTGACGCCGGGCGTATCGTTGAACCACTGCGCGAAGGTTTCGGCAGAGGTGACGGACTGCTTGCCCTTGCTGTGGGACCAGGAGAGGTACTCCAGGTCGAGGCGGGGCTTGCCGTCGGGGCCGAGCGTGGGGAGCACTTTGTTGTAGGTGCCGGGGTAGGTTTCGAAGTCGGGGTGATCGACTTCGAAGTCGCGGATGATGCCGGTGAGCTGGATGTTGTCCGTGGCGTCGTCGCAGTCGCCGTGGTCGTTGGCGGTGCAGCCGTGCTTGTCGTGTCCGTAGCCGTTGCCTTTGTGGTTGTCGTGGCCTTTGCCGTTGCTGTTGGCGGGACCCGCGGCGGCGGGCAGCGTGAGCGCAACGGCGGCGAAGGCGGCGGCGAGTAAGCGGGCGGTGCTGGGGAGGCGGTTGTTCATGGCGGTTTCCGATCGTGTTCGTCTTCTCGACCCGTGCCAGGATCTGCGGGCAACACGCCCGATCGAAGCGGCACAAACGAACCGTACGATTCATGTCGATCGTGTTGCCCATCAATCGCATGGAAAATTGTGCGGATCGCGGGAACACCCCTAGCGCCAATCGTCACCGTCGTTAGAGACCGGCGCAAAAGCAGGCCCCGCCGGGATTCGGCGAGGCCTGCAAGGGAAGCGTCGGAGCGGGTGGCCCGCCGAGCGATCAGTCGTAGAGCGGGCTGATCGTGGTGGGCGGGACTTCTTTGAGGGTGAGCGTGGTCTCGATGCGGAAGTTGGACTGGGTCGTGTGGCGTTCGGCGAAGAAGAGGACGAGCTCATACTTGCCGCCGGGCTCCAGGCCGAGTGTTTCGGCTTGCTGGTCGAGGTTCACCGAGCCGGCCGCCTGGCTGTGGACACCCCCGAGATCGACGGCGAGTTTGCCGTTGATGTAGACCCAGACGTCGTCGTCGCCGACGAAGGTGAAGGTCAGGGCATGGTCGCGTTGCTCGGGGTCGTCGTAAGTGAACTCGGTGCGGAGCTCGTAGGTGAAGTAGTAGTTGTGCGAGCCGACGCTGGTGGTCTGCACGTCGTTGAAGCCTCGGCCGTCCATGGGGAAGAAGTACTTCAGGTCGCCGGAAAGCTGCTGTTCTCGTGCGAAAAAGAAGACGCCGGGCTTGTTGGGATGTTCTTCGAGTTCGATGGCGTGGGCCTCGGTGACGTTGACGCCGGGGACATCGCGGAACCACTGATTGAAGCTTTCTTCACCGGAGATCATGCCACGTCGGGGGTCGCCCGAGGGGTTGAGCCAGGGCTTGCCGTCGGCGTCGAGGATGTTGCGGACCAGGCCGGTCTTCACGCCGAACGACTTGGTGGGGTACTGCATGTCCGGGTGGCTCTCGCGGAAGTCGCGAAGCGTGCCGGTGAGCGTGATGGGTTGGACACTGTCGTCGCTTGCCTGGTTGGCGACGGCGTGGGGCGCGACGGCCAGGCCCGCGGCGACGGCCAGTGCCGCAGCGGCACCGACGAATTTGTGTTGGCGGATGTGGGAGGGACGGGCAGCGGTTGCGGAATTCGTCACGGTGGCGTTCATGGGGGGAGCATCCAACGCCTCAAACAGGACTCGGAAAGCTACGCGTCCGCGGCGGGATCAGCCGTTGGGTCGGACACGCATTCAACACCCGAAACTTACGATCCATCCTTACCGAGTCCACCTGGGTTATCCATATTTTCGGACTTTGCCCTCTACCGCAGACCGCACAAACCGAAGCGATGCGTGGCCGGCAAACAAAAACCCACGGAACGTATCCGTGGGTTTCGTGGTTGGACGTGCGATGCGGTTCAGCGGAGGCGCCGCGGCGCCGTCGAGGCGACGACGCGCACCGCCTGGGTCGTCCCGTCCTCAAGCGCGAAGGTCGCCTGCGTGTCGGGCACGACGGTCATGTCCATCGAGCCGCGCTCGAGCCACCACTGATAGTTGGTGGATACGTCTCGGCGACGACGCAGGATGAACGTGCAATCCGTCACGCCACCCAGCAGGGGGTAGCGCACCGTGGTGCCGCCGGGCGGTGTGGTTTCAAGGTAGAGCGTTTCGTCGGCGGCGACGTGGATGAGCGTCAGCAAGTTCAGGTCGCGGTCGACGAGCTGGAGATACGACGAGGTGACCGTATCGCCGTTGTACGTCGGCGCGGGCAGGCCGGCGTCTTCATCGCCGACATGCAGCGGGCCTTGCGCCGTGCCGGTGCGGACCAGGGTGAGTACGCGGTGGATCACCATGCGGGTCGAAACCTGCGTCGAAGCCGATTCCGCGGCCTCGGCGTACGCCTTGAAGCTGGCGTCGATCGCCACCATGGTCGCGGTCAGCAGCAGCGAGGTGATCGACAGCGACACGAGCATCTCGGCGATGGAGAGGCCTCGGCGGCGTGCCCGCAAGCGCATGATTCTCCGATGGTTTCGCATCATCGGCCACCTTCCACGTACGTGTTGCGGATCGGTTCGATGGTGATCGGGCCGTCGATGCCATCGGGCAGCGGGATGCTTGGGTCGTAGCGCAGGCGGATTTTGCCCATCCCCACCGTCGGGAGGCTGGCTTCGAGGTCGCCGTCGGCGCCGTCAAAGTAACCCAGCGTGGTGTTGAACTGCGGGCTGGTGTTGCCGATCACCGGGCCGGTGTCGCTCATGGGCTCGAAGGTTGTGACGACGGTGCCGTTGACGTTGACCCGGCCACGCATGTCGATCAGTCCCGCGACCACGGTGCCGGAGAGTTCGACGGTTTCGTTGCTGCTGTAGGCCTCGTCGAACGAACCCATTTCCACCGAGATGTGCGGCAGCAGCAGCGTCGAGCGCTTGTAGAGTTGCTTTTCGGCAGCGGTGAGCTCCGTCGATCCGTCGATGTTGAAGTTCGTGTTGCCGGTGAAGGCGACCTTGTTGCGGACGTGCGTGTACTCCTTGGGCTGCAGACTCGTCGAACCGCCCGCCCAGCTGCCGCTGACGATCGCGCCCTCAAAAGTGCAGTTGTGAAAGCGAACGTTGTTGCCGAGCTTCTTGGTGCCCAGCGCCTGGTCCTGGCCGACGTCCGGCTCGTTGCCGCCGAGTTCGACGCCGTCGATCTCGATGGTCTTGTCGGGGTGTTTGAAGCTGCCGTCGGCGTTCTGCATGCCGATGTAGTTGAACAACGGGTCATCGTTGCGCGGATCGACCTCGATATAGGTCACGCCGATGAACCGGCAGTTCTCGAACAGCGCGTTGGTGCCCTTGGCGATCTTGGCGTTCTCGAACACCATGTTCTTGTACACCGGACGTTCGTAGTAGTCGTAGGGGAACGCGGCGTTGAAGGGCACCGACTCCCGCGTCGCCGCGCTGGGCGGTTCGTATTCCGTGGGCAGGCTTGCGTCGTTCGCCACCGGCGCGGCGGCCTGATCCTGGACGGTTGTCGAGGCGTCGGCGGCGAACCGAGCGACGTTGAAGTTGCCCTGGTCGAACCTGTACGCCTGCGCGTCGCGGTCGTCGTCGAAGGTGACGGGCGACTGCCCGTAGTCGGGCATCAGCGGGCCTTGCAGGTAGTCCTGGTACGCGCCGCCGGCGGCCCCGCTTTCCCACGCGTTCCGCGTGGCGAGGATGCTGACGGGTCCGCGGATCTTGGCGTAGAAGTCGTTGGCGTCGAGGTAGTCGTCGTTGTCGCCGATACCCGCCCAGGGGGACACTTCGTTGATCAGCTCAAACAGCTGCTCCTTGGTTTGGTCGCTGCTGGTGCCGAATTCTGATGCGCTGATTCGGCCGTCGTTGTTGGAGTCAAAGGCCTTGAGCACGAAGTCGAAGTCGGTGATGTAGCCGTCGCCGTCGAGATCGAACTGCTGTGGATCGGTGATACCGGCGGTTTCGGAGCTGCTGTTGATGTTGATGCGATTGTCGCCGTTGACGTCGTTGGTGATCAGCGTGCCGATGAGCGCATCGAGGTCGTCGTCGAGGGAGCTGTCGAGTCCGCGGAAGTCCGAAACGCTCTGGACGGGGTGTCCGTTGGCGAGGTTGACTTCGCGGAAGTGCGAGCCGATGGGTCCGTCGACCTGGACGTTGCGGCCGAGCATGATGCGGCTTCGCGACAGCAATGCGTACGGGATGCGCTTGGTGAGCAGGTAGTCCATCTGCACGGAGCGGTAAACGCGGGCGTGCTCGGAGGCGACTTCGGCGCCTTGGTAGCTGTTGCGTCCGCCGCCGTCGTCAAAGGCCACGACGCGGACGCGCACGAATCGGGAGTCCAACGGGTTGGTGCTGGAGATCGGCGTGGTGATGCCGGATGCCGGCTGGCTGCCGTTGTACGGAGCACGGCTGTACAAGGGCGCGTCGTAGTCTTCGCCCGGGATGGGATGCGGGCTGAACTCGGCGATGAAGTCGGGTTCACCGTCGCCGACGCGGATGGGCCCGACGCGCAGGCCGAGTGCCTGGCCGAAGTTCGGATCGACGCTGGCGTTGAAGTAGGCGGGGGCTTCGATGTTGTGCGTGTTGCCGTCGAACTGGCTCTTGAGGGTGACGCGAAGCTGTTCCCAGATTCTGAACGCGTCGCCGTCGGGGTTGGAGGCGTCGCCGGAGGTGATGACGCCGGCGGTGGTGGTGATGTCGGGTCGGCCGTCGCCGTTGCCGTCGAAGCGTGCCGCGCGCTCGAGGTGGTAGGTCATCAGGGACAGGCCGGTCTCGGCGGCGGCGAGCGTTCGGTTGATCTTGAGGTGGGACTGGGCCGTCTGGAGGTTTCCCTGGGAAACGATGGCCATGGCGGCGGCGAGCGAGCCGAAGATGACCAGGAACATCATCGCCAGCACGGCCGCGACGCCGCGCTCACGTGGGTCGGAGTGGGAGCAATGCGTGGGATGGCGGCGAGGTTCGAGCATGGCGGTGGGTTAGTGCCTCACGGTTGCGGCATCAATTGAACTCGGGCACGGCCCAGGTCATCGTGTTGACGGTGGTGAGCGTGCCGTTGTTCTCGCGGTAGCGCATGGTCACGGTGACGCGCATCACATCGGTGGTGCCGATGGGAAGGGTGTTGGCCTGGGTCACGCTGATGTTGGTGGGGTCTACGTTGCTGACCCGGACCTCCTGAGTCCACCGATCGAGGTTGGGGATCGGGACGCCGGCCGCGTTGATGGGCGGGTTGAAGCTCAACCCGGTGCCGAAGCCGGCGGTGACGGCGCCGGCGAAGTCGTCGAGGTCGTCGTAGTCGGTGATGGCGAGCTCGCCGGGTTCGGGGCCGTAGTTGGCGGCACCGGTGATGGGGTCGTGGTGCGGCTTGTTGGCGGTGAGCTCGCGGATCTCGTTGGCGAGCATCTGGCCGAGGTTGGCGCGGACGGCGTAGTCGTTCTTGACGGTGTAGGCCTGCTGGGCTCCCACGAGCGCAAGCACACCGGTGCCGACGATGATGGTGGTCAGCGCCGCTTCGATGAGCGTGAAGCCTTGCGGTCGCTGACGCGACCGGGTGGCTCGTGGCTCGTGGCTGGTGGCTGGTGCGGGCATGGGCTCAAGTGTTCCTTCTCAACGTACGTTTCGACCGTTTCGTTGGGCGAATCGAGTGTCGGTTTCGTTATCCGGTCGTCGCTCGCAGCTTGCACAGACCATGCAACCCGAAGAATCGCACCGCATGCGGCTTTACGAGCCACGAACCACGAGGCACCGCGAAGGCGAGTCGATCAGCTCACCAGCGTCGAGAGCTTGAAGATCGGCAGGATGATGGCCATGGCGATGAAGCCGACGACCGAACCCATGATCAGGATCATGATCGGCTCGATCATGCTGGTGACGGTCTTGATGGTTTCTTTGAGCTGCTTGCCGTAGAAGCTCGAGATCTCGTCGAGGACTTCGCCGAGCTTGCCCGACTCTTCGCCGGCGGAAATCATCTGCACGACCGGCTTGGGCAGGAGGCTGCCCTTATACATCGGCTGGGTGATTTTTTTGCCTTGCTTGACCGAGTTGTACACGCCCTTCCAGAGCTTCTCGAACAGGCGGTTGCCGGAGATTTCGCCGGTGATGGCGAGGGTGTCGAGCATGGGGACGCCGGCGTTGACGAGCTCGCCCATGGTGTGCAGCGAGCGCGAGATGTACAGCGAGCGGAACATTTTCTGGAAGATCGGGACGCGGAGCTTGAGGTGGTCAAGCCAGAGCCCGCCCTTCTCGGTCTTGGCGGTGAAGAACACCCCCAGGACCATGAGGATCAACACCAGCAGCACGGCCCACCACCAGACCTGCATGAACGACGACAGGCCCATGAGCACGATCGTGGGCATGGGCATCGCGGACTCTTTGCCTTCGAACACGCCGGCGAACTTCGGGAGGACGAAGGTGAGCAGGAAAATAGACGTTCCCACGGCCATGACGGCGATGGCGACGGGGTAGATCATCGCGCCCACGACCATGCGGCGGGTTTCGATCTGCTGTGCGAGGTACGCAGCGACGCGTTCGAGCATGTGGCTGAACTGGCCGGACATTTCGGAGGCGCGGATCATGTTGACGTACAGCGGGCCAAACAACTTGGGGTACTTGTTGAGCGCATCGCTGAACGGCTTGCCGGATTCGACGTCCTGCTTGATCTGGAACAGGATCTGCTTGAACTTGACGTTTTCGGTCTGCTCGGCGATGCCTTCGAGGGCGGCGCGGAGGGAGATGCCGGCCCGGACCATGACGGCGAGCTGGGTCGTGAAGTTGAGCACGTCCTTGGGTGCGGGACCGGAGGTGTAGTTGAGCTTCTTGAGCTTCTCGCTCCAGGACGCAACGGTCCCGCCTTCGGGGGTGAGCGACTGGACGATGTTGCCCTGTCCGCGGAGCATCTGCGACGCGGCGAGCGCGCTCTCGGCGGTCACCACGCCGGACGTGAGCTCACCGCCGGGGGTCTTCATCTGGTAGCGGTACTGGGGCATGGTCGGGGTCTCTCTCGACGCTTCCTGAATCGGTCAACGAAAGTCGGGGATGAAGGCCGGGCTTGTTCTCCCGGCGTTTTCGGACGTCACGCCGCGAGTTGGCGTTCGAGCTTCTCGGGGTAGGCGGCCTGCGAGATCGCGTCTTCGCGGCTGATCATGCCGTTGAAGTAGAGCTCGGCGATGGCGTTGTCGAGCGTCTGCATGCCCAGGCCGCGGTTGGTTTCGATCACGTTGGGGATCTCGAAGCTGCGGTCTTCGCGGATCAGGTTGCGGACGGCGGGCGTACACAACATCACCTCGACGGCGGGGACCATGCCGGGCTTGTCGATGCGCTTGAACAGCGTCTGCGAGATGACCGCCTGCAGCGTGTTGGCGAGCATGGAGCGGATCTGGTTCTGCTGGTCGGCGGGGTACATGTCGACGATACGTTCGACGGTGTGCGAGGCGTTGACGGTGTGCAGCGTGGACATGACCAGGTGGCCGGTTTCGGCGGCGGTGATGGCGGCGGCGGTGGTTTCGAGGTCGCGCATTTCGCCGACGAGGATGATGTCGGGGTCCTGACGCAGCACGTGCCGCAGGCCGGACGCGAAGCTGGGCGTGTCCATGCCCAGTTCGCGTTGTTCGATGACGCACTTGGCGGATTCGAGCTTGTATTCGACGGGGTCTTCGAGCGTGATGATGTGCTTGTGGTAGCGCTTGTTCATCGCGTCGATCATGGCCGCAAGCGTGGTGGTCTTGCCCGAGCCGGTGTCTCCGGTGACGAGGATGAGGCCGCGGGGCAGGTACGTCAGGCGGGAGATCACTTCGGGCAGGTTGAGGTTCTTGAGCGCGGGGATCTTGGTTTTGATCGCACGCATCGCGATGCCGACGGCGCCCTTCTGGCTGTGGGCGTTCACGCGGAACCGGCCGACGTCCTTGACTTCGTAGGAGAAGTCGGCGTCGCGGATCTTCTCGAAGGTCTTGAGGTGTTCGGGCGGGGCCATGTGCTTGAGCATGGCGATGGCGGCTTCGGGCGTGATGATGGGGTAATCCATCGCGGTCATCACGGTCTGCACGCGGCACATCGGCGGGTGGCCGGCCACGAGGTGGATGTCGGAGCTGTCCATTTCGAGGGCGGTTTTGAGGATCGTGTCCAGGTGCATGTCGGCTCCGTCAGAATCGGTGTGCGGGGTGATCGGCGAGGCGCGGCGCGGTGGCGTCGCGTCGCCGCTGGGGTGGACATCGGACGGTTCGGGTGGGCGGATAAGCGGGGACGGCGGGGAAAGTGCGCCGGTCTTTCCGGATGGGGGAAGCCGGGGCGTTGTCGCGGTTCGTTTGCCGAGGGATTCTCGGACGGTGTTGCGTGCATCTGCGACGCATTGGCTCGCCGAGGCCTCCGCTTACAATGCAACTACAACAAGATGCCCGACGAATCCGCCGACAAACCGATCGTTACGACCGAAGCGCCGACTGCTCCGGCGGCCGCGCCACGGACCGAGCCGAAGGACCAGCCGCAGCCGCCGCCGCGCCACGCGGTGATCCTGCACAACGATCCGTACAGCACGGTCGAGTTCGTGATCGCCACGCTCGTCAAAGTCCTCAAAATCGACCCGAATCAGGCAACCCGCTTCACCCTCGCCGCCCACCGCACGGGTCGCTGTGCGGTGTGGACCGGCCTGAAGGAACACGCCGAGATGAAGGCATCGCTGATCACCGGAGCCGGCCCGGACCCCGTCGCGGTGATGTCGCTGGGCAACCAGGCCAAGCCGCTGAAGACGACGATCGAGCCGGTGCCGGGTAGTTGATTTGGTTTAGGCCCGCAACGCGTCGCGTTGCGGCGGAGAGCTTTCACCTTTTACGACAGAACGACGATGCCCGTTTACGAATTCGCTTGTCCGAAGTGTGCCCACGTCACCGAAGCGATCCGCCGCATGGCCGACGCCGACACCGCCGAGCCCTGCGAGAAGTGCGGCACGGCCGCATCGCGGCAGCACAGCACGTTCATGGCCGAGTCCAGCAGACCCGCGAGCACGTCGCAGCCGTGGGGTTCACCTTCCGGGGGCGGGTGCGGCTGCGGAAAACCGCACGGGTCGTGCGGGCTTTGATGTTGAACCGCAGAGGCGCGGAGGACACGGAGCGATGCCTGAACACCGAATCTCGATTCATGCAGCAAACCGCGATCATTGGCATCAACTGCTCAACTTTGCCGAATAGCTGGATTGGCAAGGCATCGGTGAGCAGCGCTTTGCACGGGTTGAAAACACCGATCATCTCGATGACGGAACGCTTTGGGTTTGGGTTCAATCAAATGCAAAGCTACGCAAGACGATGAAGCTGATTGAGCAAGGCATTCTCAGAGAAGGCCTCTGCGATCGCGTGGAGATCACCCTCGACCCCGAGCCTTGAACCCGCTCCGCGTCCTCCGCGCCTCTGCGGTTCAAATTGCTTCCAGTTCGTTGACCAGTTCGGTGACGACTTTCTTCGCGTCGCCGAAGATCATGCGGGTGTTGTCGAGGAAGTACAGCGGGTTCTGGATGCCGGCGAAGCCGGGGTTGAGGCTGCGCTTGATCACGAAGACCGTGCGGGCGGCGTCGACGTTGAGGATGGGCATGCCGTAGAGCGGGCTGCTTTCGTTGCTGCGTGCATCGGGGTTGGTGACGTCGTTGGCACCAATGACCAGCGCGACATCGGCGTTGGCAAGCTGGTTGTTGGAAGGTTCGAGGTCCAGCAGCAGGTCGTACTCCACGCCGGCCTCGGCGAGCAGCACGTTCATGTGCCCGGGCATCCGGCCGGCGACGGGGTGGATGGCGTAGTAGACGCGTTTTCCTTGTTTTTCCAGAAGTTGCGCGAGTTCTTTGACGGCGTGCTGCGCCTGCGCGACGGCCATACCGTATCCGGGCACGACGATGACCGAGTCGGCCGCTTCGAGGACGATGGCCGCGTCGGCGGGCGACGACTCGCGCGCCTCGCCGTCGATGGCCGACGCACCGCCGGCACTTCCGGGGGCGCCCATGCCGCCGAAGAGCACGTTGGCGAGCGAGCGATTCATCGCCTTGCACATGATGGTGGTGAGGATCAGGCCAGAGGCGCCCACGAGCGAGCCGGTGATGATGAGGGCGTAGTTGTTGAGCGTGAACCCCGCCATCGCGGCGGCCAGGCCGGAGTAGGAGTTGAGCAGCGCGATAACCACGGGCATGTCCGCCCCGCCGATGCCGATGACCAGCAGGACGCCGAGCGCCAGCGCGATGAGCGCGATGAGGATCAGCGCCCAGCCGCCGCCGCCCATCACCGCCATGACACCGGCGAGGAGTAGGCAGATCACCAGTCCCGCGGCGATGAGCGCCTTTTGTCCGGGGAACTGCACGGGTTGGTCGGGCACCCACGAGACGCCCTGAAGCTTGCCGTAGGCGATGAGCGAGCCGGTGAAGGTGACGCCGCCGATGAGGGCGGCGAGAGCGGTGGTGATCATGTTGGTCGCGGGGAACATCTGAGCGATGAGTTCGGTCTGCGACGGGGCCATGAGTTCGCCGATGAAGGTTGGAATATCGCCGACTTCCTCGATGATCCTGCTGTAGCGTTCGACGCTTCGGAAGTAATCCCCGCCCGCCACAAGCAGCGACGCGACGCCGCCCAAACCATTCAACAGCGCGACCATCTGGGGCATGCCGGTCATCTCCACCTTGATCGCCATGCGCAGGCCGATCGCCGAGCCGATGACCAGCGCCGCGGTCACCCAGATCAGCGAGATCGCGGTGCCGCCGGTCAAACTGAAAAACGTGGCGGCGGTGGCGAGGAGCATGCCGGCCGCGCTGACGCGGTTGCCGCGTTTGGCGGTGGGCACCTTGGCCATCATCTTGAGGCCAAGGATGAAGAGGACGGCGGCGACGAGGTAGACGAGGGTGAGCATGGTTGGTCTTCAATCAGGAACCACGGATGGACACGGATGAATCGGATGGAGCGGCAAGCGACCGTGGCGCTCCTTGCTTATCTGTGTCCATCCGTGTTCATCCGTGGTTTCATTTCTGGTCTTTGATGAACATCTTGAGCATGCGGTCGGTGACGGCGTAGCCGCCGACGACGTTGATCGTCGCCGCGATCATGGCGAGAAAGCCCAGCACGACGCCGACGCTGAAGAACGTGTCGTGGAAGCTGCACATCAGCGCGCCCACGAGCGTGATGCCCGAGATGGCGTTGCTGCCGGACATCAGCGGGGTGTGCAGGGTGGAGGGGACTTTCGTGATGACCTCGAAGCCGATGAAGATGGCGAGGACAAACACGACGACGGCGGCGATGAAGGGGTCCATGGTTTGAATTTCGAATTCGGGATTTCGGATTTCAGATTGAGCCAGACACATAAATCGTTATGCAGATGTTTGTGCCGCGGCTTGCCGCGGTCGTCGTCGCGCTTACGCCAGCGCTGCCTTGACCAGTTCCTGTCGCGCCTGGCCATCGTGGATGACCACTGCGCCATCGAACAGTTCATCCGACAGGTTCAGGTGCAGCGACGCGGGCGCGGCCTCGACGGCGGGCTTGTCGCCCTTGGCTTCTTTCGCGCTGACGGCGGGCTTCACGAGGATTTTGAGCAGCGCATCGACGTTGCCGGCAAAGGCCTGCGTCGCGTGGGTGGGCACGGTGGCGGGCAGGTTGAGCGTGCCGACGATGGTTGGGCCCGCGCCCCCGGAAGACTTCGCGACGGTGTACACCTCGCCGGGCTTCGTGGCGGCGCAGTTGCCCCGGCCGTGCGCCGGCGACGCCGCAAGATCCACAACGACACTTCCGGCCGGCATCGCATCGACGGTGTCCTGCGGGATCAGCAGCGGCGGGGCCTTGCCGAACACCGCGGCCGTGGCGATGACCGCATCCGCGGCGACCATCCGTTTGTGCATGCCCTGGGCCTGACGCTTTTTCTGATCGTCGGTGAGTTCTTTGGCATAACCCCCAGCGGCTGAAGCCGCCTCGCCTTCGATGCCGAGGTCGATCTCTACGAACCGCGCGCCCAGCGACTGCACCTGTTCCTTCGTCGCGGCTCGCACATCAAACGCCTCGACCTGCGCCCCCAGGCGCTTGGCCGTGGCGATCGCCTGCAACCCCGCGACGCCCGCGCCCAGCACGAACACCTTGCTCGGCCGGAGCGTGCCCGCGGCCGTGATCATCATCGGCATGATTTTCGGCAGATACGTCGCCGCGAGCACCGCCGCCTTGTAGCCCGCCAGATTCGCCTGGCTGCTCAGCACGTCCATCGCCTGCGCCCGGCTCGTGCGCGGCAGGAACGCCAGATCGATCGCCGACACGCCGGCCTCGATGCACGCCTGCGCCACCGCGCGGTCCTGCGCCGAGCCGAGCATCCCGATGAGCACCCCCCCGCACCGCATCGCGCCAATCGCTTCCACCGGCGGGGCCGACACGCACACCACGATGTCGGCCGCGCCCCACGCCGCCCCCTGTGCGTCGTGCTCGACCACCGTGCAACCCGCCGCGGTCCACGCCGCGTCGTCGCTGCCGGCGTGAAGCCCCACGCCGGCCTGCACGCTCACGCTCACGCCTTTGTCGGTCCACGCCTTCGCCACCGCCGGCGTCATCGGGGCACGCGGATCGGGCTCAACAGGATGAACGATGAGCAGATGCATGGGGTGACTCGTGATGCGTGGCTCGTGGCTCGGTAGAAATGGTTGGGTTGTCAATCGCTCGCCGGTCCCTACAAAATAGGACGTTTCACTCGGCTTCACAAATCGATTTCGATTTTCAAACCGGTGCCGCTCGACTCTTCAACGTACCCCCGCCGATTCCGCTTTAGGATGTCTGGATGCGTCAGTTCACCGTCTCCACCGAGTCCCGCGATCAATTCCTGGACATCACCCAGCTCGTCGCCGGCGAAGTGGAGAACCACAACAACGTGGTGCGTGGTCTGGTGACCGTCTTCATCCCGCACACCACCGCCGGCGTGACGATCAACGAAAACGCCGACCCCGATGTGAAGCACGACATGCTCAGGCAGCTCGACACGATGGTGCCGTGGTCTCAGCCGTTCTACCGGCACGCCGAGGCCAACAGCGCCGCCCACGTCAAAGCCTCCATGATGGGCAGCAGCGTGACGATCCCCTTCGACCGCTCCCGGCTCGTCCTCGGGCAATGGCAAGGCATCTACCTCTGCGAGTTCGACGGGCCGCGGGAGCGGAAGGTGTGGGTCCACGTCGAAGGTGCGGCGAAGCGGGATTGAACCATCTGGTGATCTGGCGATCTGGCGATTGAGCGATTTGAAACAAGGTCACTTTCGCTTGGCGTCAATCGCACGATGCTTGATCAATCGCCAGATCGCCAAATCACCACATCGCCAAATCAATAAACAACCCCGCTGCCGCCGAGGCGACAACGGGGCGGAGGGGAGAAAGCAGTCGAACGGTCAGGTCTGAATATCGCCGATTCCGGGCGATTGGCCGCAGTTTTTCCACCTCATCTTACCCAGATTCACACGCTGGAGCGCGAAATCTCGATCGGGTGAGGGTCTTTCGGGGGTCCTCCGGGAACGGTTTGGGGCGCCTGATCGGTGCGGCGGGTCAGGGTTTCAGCCGGCTTTCGGCGAGCAACGCGGCGCCGACCACGCCGGCGTCGTCGTTGAGTTCGCTGGCTACGAGCTTAATGCCGCGCAGCGATTCCGGGAAGACATGTTTTTCGAAGGCGGCGCGGATCGGGTCCAGCAGCGGGGCTCCGATCGCCTCGGCCAGCCCGCCGCCAATCACGACGCACGGCAGGGACAGCATCGTCACGGTGTTGGCGATCGCGATGCCCAGCGCGGTCATGCCGTGATCGAGCACCTGCAGCGTGAGGGCGTCCTGCTGCGCCGCGGCCCTGGCGATGACCTTGCTGCGGATCTTGCTGAGGTCGCCGTCGACGAGTTGGGGGATGACCGACGGGTGGCCGGTGTGGATGAGCTGCGTGAGGTGCTGCGCGAGGTTGGTGCGCGAGGCCATGTTCTCGACGGTGCGCCGGCCGAGGATGCCGAAGGGGTTGTAGACGACGTGGCCGATCTCGCCGGCGGTTCGGTGGTGGCCGTGGAACAGTTTGCCATCGAGGATGAGCCCCCCGCCGATGCCCGTGCCGATGAACACCGCCAGCAGCGAGTCGCACTTCCGCGCGGCGCCCGCCTTGTACTCGCCCCACGCCCCGACGTTGACATCGTTGTCCAGACACACCGGCACGCCGCCGAGCGCCTTGCTGAGCTCTTTCGCCAGCGGGTAGTCGGTCCAGCCCAGGTTCACCGCCAGGGAGACGATGCCCTTGTCGTGATCGATCACGCCCGGCGCGCCGATGCCCACGCCCGCCAGATCCCTGAGCGACACCTTCGCGTCGTCGAGCACCTCCTGCGCGAGCTTGGCGATGCGGTCGATCACGGCGGGCGCGCCGTCGTTGCCGGGGTACTTGTCGGCCTTGGTCTTCGTGTCGCCGCGGTGCGTCACGCCGACCTTCTGCACCGATTTCGAAGTGTCGAGCAGGCCGCACTGGATGTTCGTGCCGCCCAGGTCGATGCCGAGGTAGAGGTTGGATGCCATGGATTCTCCGGGTTAGATCAACGCCAAGACGCCAAGGGGCCAAGACGCCAAGGAAAAATCAGGAAGTCAGGACAATCCGCGTGATGCCGTCGCGCAAGACCGCTTCGTGAAAGTTGATGAGCAGGGCCAACTCGCAGCCGGTCGCGGCCAGGTACGCCTTGCATTGGGCTTTGTGCTTCTTGTGGATTTCGTCCACGGCCTTCAATTCCACGACGAGCCGTCGTTCGATCCACAGGTCCATGCGACCCTGGCCGACGTTCTGGCCACGGTAGAACACATCGACCGTGGGTTGCCGCTCGTATGCGATTCCGCGCTCCGTCAACTCAAGACACATCGCCGATTCGTACACCGATTCCGGAAGCCCCGCATGCAATGCACGGTGCACCTCAATCGCCGCGCCGATCACCCGCCGCGCGAGATCATCCACTTCCGGACTTGGCTCGTGGCGTCTTGGCCCCTTGGCGTCTTGGCGTTTTTCTTCAGTCACAATCCGGGCCTTTCCGCCGCGAATCCGTGCCCCTTCTCGTACAGCCGCGCGACGCGCAGCAGCTTCGCCTCCGCGAACGCATCGCCGAGCAACTGGATGCCCACGGGCAACGCCTTGCCGTCCACCTGCGTCGTGCCGGCCGGCAGCGAGATGCCCGCGATGCCCGCGAGGTTGGCGTTCACCGTGTACACGTCGTTGAGGTACATCGCCAGCGGGTCGTCGCTCTTGTCGCCGAACTTGAAGGCCGGCCCGGTGGTCGTCGGACACAGGATCGCGTCGCACTGCGCGAACGCCTGATCAAAGTCCTGCTTGATCAGACG
>CAZIXN010000047.1:0-16059 GCA_964543215.1 uncultured Phycisphaera sp. | reverse complement strand
AGTACGTGCTCTTGGGCGGCATGACGTCGTCGGCCTTGCTGACGGCCATCACGCTGTGCAGCGGCGTCGAACGCATGACTACGCCCAGCCGCCCGGCCTCGGCCTCGGCGAGGCGGTGCATCTCCGCGAGGTCGGCGGTGTATTTGAAGGTCAGGCAGTCCGGGCCGTACATCGGCCGCAGCACGCGCTCGACCAGCCCCTCGTGGAGGATCGCCACGTCCAGCTTCCGCCAGACTTCCGGCCGATGCGGAAGGTATTCGGCCAGCACATCGTCGCGCGACGGGTTGACGCCGACGGTGCGCTTGGTGGTGGGGTCGTAGAGCCCGAACATCGCGGATGCGGGGTCTTCGACGAGGTTGAAATCGTCGTGGCCCGAGAGCATGTCCGCGAGCTTCGCGGTGGTCAGCCCGGTCAGGCCGCAGAGGACGCGGTGGGTCGGCAGCACGATCATGCCGGGGTCTTCGGCCGCGACCAGCACGAACAGCGCATGCGAGCTGCCGGGCGGCGCATCGGTGCGCTGCGAAAGTTCCAGCGCGGTCGTGTAGCGGTGGTGGCCATCGGCGATGAACACGTCGGTGCCCCGGAAGAACTGTGCGAGGGCCTGATGGAGGGTGGCGTCCTTGATCCACCACACGCGGTGCGTCGTGCCGTCGTCGGTTCGACCGAACGCATCGGGCTGCCGCGTGAAGGTGGCCTCGAGCTGCGCGGCGACCTGCTTCTGCGGATCGGGGAACACGCCGAAGATCGGCGAGAGCTGCGTTGCGGTTGCCAGCGTCAGTTTCGTCCGGTCGCCGATGCCGCCGGCGATGGTCATCTCATGTCGAAACACGCCGTGCGTCTGGTTGAATGGTTCGAGCTTCACGCCGCCGAACAGCCCGCGTCGCCGCAGCGGTTTTCCGTCGACCTCGTACTGCTGCTCATACGCCACGACCGCCGGCTCGTCGTCGCGCACGAGCACGCCCGAGCCGAGCCAGTCGCGCAGCGTCGATGCGGCCTGCGCGTAGGCGGCATCGGGCCCGACGGTTTTCGGGGGCGTCACCGGCAGATCGATCGCCACGATGTTGTGCGGATCACGATGCAGCAGCACCTGTTTGGGCCCGGCGTCCAGCACGTCGTACGGCGGAGCGATCTTCGTGGTCACGTCGCCCCCGGAAGCGCCCCCGGAAGCGCCCCCGGAAGCGCCCCCGGAAGCGCCCCCGGAAGGGCCCCCGGAAGCTCCGCCCGAAGCGCTCGCGGGGGTGACGGCGGCGAAGCGAACGGTCGGGATGGCATCAAAGGTCGGCATAACGGAATCGTATTGGCACGCGGCGTAGGACGCGCGGAAGGCGTGATCCATGAGCGGGCGACAAACCCGGTAGATTGCGGCGATGACTCGCCTTTGCGTTCCTTTGTCGGTGCCCAGTGTGGATTCTGTCGCGTCGGCGCTGGCGGATGCGGCGCGGGCCGCGGAGTTCGGGGCCGACCTGATCGAGTGGCGCGTCGACGCGTTGCCCGGCCATGAAGGCGCGGCCCAGGCCGTGTCGCGCCTCGTCGAGCACAGCCCGCTTCCGTGCATCCTGACCTGCCGCCACGCCGACGAAGGCGGGGCGTTTGCCGGCGATGAGGCCGACCGCGTCGCGCTGCTGCATGACGCCTCGACGCTCACCCGGCCGCCGGCGTACCTCGACATCGAATGGGCGAAGCTGCGGTCGCTGCCCGCGCCGCTGCGAAGAATGATCGACGACGCCGCGTCGCGCTGCGGCCTCCTCGCCTCGGCCCACGACTTCGAGACCCGGCCGGCGAATCTGGACCGGATGCTCGCGGACATGGCCGCCGACGACGCCGTCCGCGTCGTCAAGTGCGCCTGGCGGGCCCGATCGCTCCGCGACAACGTCGAAGCCTTCGAGATCATCGCCCGCCGACTCAAGCCCACGGTCGCGCTGTGCATGGGCGAAGCCGGCATGGCGTCGCGGGTGCTGGCGAAGAAGTTCGGTGCGCTGCTCTCCTTCGCCGCGCTCGACGACACCCGCGGCACCGCGCCCGGCCAGCCGACGCTGCGCGAAATCAAGTCGCTCTACCGCTGGGACGCGCTCACGCGCGACACCCGGGTCTACGGCGTCATCGGTCACCCCGTCGGCCACTCCATGTCGCCGGCGATCCACAACGCCGCGTTCGACCACACCGGCCACGACGGCGTGTACCTGCCCCTGCCGATCCCCGATGCCTACGAAGCGTTCAAGGCCACGCTCATCGCCTGGCTGGAGTTCGAAGGCCTGCACTTTCGCGGGGCCTCGGTGACGATCCCGCACAAGGCGAACCTTCTGAGGTTCGTCGCGGAACAGGGCGGAAACGTCGAACCGCTCGCCGAGCAGATCGGCGCCGCGAACACGTTGACCGTGGGCGACGCGGGGAGGCTGCACGCCCGCAACACCGACTACGCCGCGATCCTGGACGCGACGTGCGACCGGCTGGGTGTCACACGCGCGGGGCTGGCGGGGCTGCGCGTCGCGGTGCTCGGGGCCGGCGGCGTGGCGCGGGCGATCGTGGCCGGCTTCGCGCACCACGACGCCGACGTCACCGTGTTCAATCGCACCGAAGCGACCGCGAAGCAACTCGCGGATGCTTTCGGCGCTTCCTCCGCGTCGCTCGATCGCGCGACGCAACACACCGCAGACGTGTGGATCAACGGCACGTCCGTCGGCATGTCGCCCCACGCCGACGCCTGCCCGCTGCCTCACGCCCCCGCGTCGTGGAACCCGGACACGGTGGTGTTCGACACGGTCTACAACCCGATGAAGACGCGGCTGCTCACGCTGGCGGAAGCGCACGGCTGTCGCACGATCACGGGCGTGGACATGTTCGTCCGTCAGGCGGCCGCGCAGTTCGAAGCCTGGACGCAGCACGATGCGCCGACCGACGTGATGCGGCGCGTGGTCGTGGCCCGGCTTGAGCGTTGAGGGTCTCGGAGAGCGCGTTCCGCGTCGATCAGGTTGTGTTCGCTGATGCGAGACAGTTGGTCACATCCGGCGTGAACGCCCAGCGCACGACCGAGGCTGACGAGGACTCGACAACTCGGCACGCCGGTGGCGGGCGGCGTTCTGTGTTAGGTTTGTGAGGATGGAAACGGATTTCTCGTGCGGCGTGATCCCGGTGATGTTTGACGGGGCGGTGCGGCGGTATCTGTTGGTGCAGCACCACGCGGGTCACTGGTCGTTTCCCAAGGGGCACCCCGAGAGCGGCGAGACGCACGAGCGGGCGGCGCGGCGGGAGTTGAAGGAGGAGACGGGGCTGGCGGAGGTGGAGTTGTTGACCTCGCCGATGTTCGACGAGCGCTACGTGTTCACGAAGCGATCGGGCAAGGTGGTGGAGAAGGCGGTGACGTACTTCGTGGGTCGGGTGGCCCGGCCGGGCACGGTGGCGGTGCAGCAGAAGGAGCTGGCGGACTTCGCGTGGGGCGATGTGTCGGCGACGCGGGCGCGGCTGACGTTCGCGGAAGGCCGGGCGCTTTTGGCGGAGGTGGAGGCGTTCCTGGCATCGGGCGGCGGTGAGAAGATCGGGCTGTGAGCTGACCGGCGTACGGATGGGGCAAGCGTGGGGACGGGGGCGGGTCGAGTGGGTCCGAGAATCCTGGTGGGCGGTGCGCTCGAGGTCATCGGCAGAGAGCGGATTGTTCTGCGTTTTGGGTGGCGTGCGGGGCGGCTGTATTGGTCAATAAGACGGCTTGGTTCGCGGCGTGCGAAACGTACGGCGTGGGTCAAGCAAGAAATCTGCATCAATTCGAGGCGGCCGGTTAAGTCGGCCGCCGAGTCGGACGATGCAGGAGTTGGATCGTCGGGTTGTGCCGGCACTCCGGCTTCGCGAGAGCGTTGCCAGGGGGGGACCGGAAACGGCTGGTGTCGGCTTCGGGCGTGTGCTCGGGGCACCGGCAGAACCCAACGGAACAAACCGGTGGCCGCGCACGTTGCCGGCCGCCAAGCGTGGTCAAGGGTCCGCGTCGGACCCTACGCGAAGAACGAACGTCTCGGAAGGAGTTTTTGTTATGTCGGCACGTATGTATGCGAAGAAGGGCTTCACGCTCGTCGAAATTCTGATCGTGGTGGTGATTCTCGGCATTCTGGCCGCGATCGTCATCCCGCAGTTCACCCAGGCTTCGGAATCGGCGCGTGCGTCGAGCCTGAAGAGCCAGCTGCAGACCATCCGTTCGCAGTTGGAGCTGTACCAGGTCCAGCACCTGGGCGATTACCCCACGTTGGCCAACCTGCAGACCGGCACGCCGGACCAATGGACCAACATGACCGTCAAGACCAATCAGGACGGCACGACCACCGGTACCCCCGACCTGGGACCGTACCTGCAGAAGGCTCCGTCCAACCCGTTCACGAACACGGCGACGAGCACCGACGTGGTGGCGCTGAACAGCACGACGGGTGTCGCGGCCTCGGCCACGGCGGCCGTGGCCTGGGCGTACGACGAAACCAACGGCCAGATCAAGGCCATCGTCCCCAACGTCAAGGCCATCGATCTGGGTCTGGTTCAGGCCGGCTTCACCGCCGGTGCCGGTACCGATGCGGACTTCTTCACCTACTAAGTCTTCGCCCGGTCAACCAACAAGTGAATCGCGACGCCGAGGCCCACCCGCCTCGGCGTCGTCTTTTTTTTCGGGTCGATTCGGCCGCAGAACCACGCAAGTCGTTGGCCGATCGCGTCGATGCTCACAAAGTACCCCGTGAAACGCAAGGAGCCCTAATGCGAAACCTCCGTTACCTCAATGGAATCCTCACCGTGCTGGCCGTGCTGCTGGCCGTGAACACCTGGGTGCTCATCGCGGGCAGTCCCGCGGGGGCGCTGCTGAGCCCCACCGGCGAAGCGCACGCCCAGGGCGTCGGTGGCAACGCCGAGCGCCAGGCCCAGGTCGTCGACGAACTGAAGAAGCTCAACGGCTCGGTCAATGACCTGTCGTCGCAACTCAAGGCCGGCCTGAACGTGAAGGTCACGTCCATGCCCAAGGCCGACTGATCCGTGCATCGTCGCAACGAGCCGCCCATGAACCGCAGACCGCGTCAACGACGAACCACCGGGGCCGCCGGGGGCGGCTACACGCTGGTGGAAGTGCTGGTGGTCGTCACGATCCTCGGCATCGCCAGCGCGATCGTGGTGCCGCAGCTCATGGCCGCCGGCACGCTGGGCATCCAGGCCGCCGCGCGTCTGGTCGTCGCGGACATCCTCTTCGCGCAGAACGAAGCGATCGCCGCGCAAGAAAACCGCGAAGTGCTCTTCAACGCCGCGACCGATTCGTACCGCTTGCAGCGGTTCAACCCGGACACCGGCGTCAACGAAACGCTGACGCAAGGCTGGAAGAACGGACAGGCCAACAACTACGTCGTGGATTTTCGGGATGACGACCGCTTTGAAGGGGTCAGCATCGAGTCCGTGACCATCGCCGGGGCCGACGCAGCGATTCTTGAATTCGACGACCTGGGATCCCCCTTGATCGCCGACGAGATGCGGATCGTCGTCGCGTTCCGCGCTCAGCGCCTGACGGTGCGAGTCCAGCCGTTTACGGGACGCATCACCGTGAACTGACGTGAATGGACAGACCGACCCGGCCGCGTCGATCCAGGAACCCGACCCGCCGCCGAGCGTCTTTGAAGCCAGGAGGCAGACCCGTGATTGGTTGGAATTTAGCCAGGAGTACACCGCCCATCGGCGTGGATATCGGCCGGCAGAGCGTCAAGCTCGCCCAGTTCGATCGCGTCGATGCGAGCGGCACCGCCCGGGTGATTGCCACCAGCCGGCAACCTTTGCCCGCGGGCCTGTCGCCCAAGGACGAGGGCTACCACCAGTGGGTCACCTCGGCCGTGAAGGCCGCACTTGACCGCGGCGCGTTTGTCGGGCGGCGGTGCGTCTCGGCGCTGCCGACGTGTTGCCTGACCATCAAGAACCTGCGACTGCCCACCATGCCGGCGGATGAACTCCGCGATGCGGTGAACTGGGAACTGCGGGATCGCCTCAAGGCCAACGCGGAAGTTGTGGTGCAGTTTCTGAGGGCCGGCGAAGTCCGGCAGGGCGAAGACGTCCGCGAAGAGCTCATCGCGCTGGCCACCGAGACGCCTTTTGTCGAGGGGCACGTCGAGTCGCTGTGCCAGGCCGGCCTTGCGCCGCTGGCGGTGGAAGTGTCGATGACGGCCTTGGCTCGCGCGTTCGCCAAGCCCTGCGAGCACGGCGTACACGTCATCCTCGACGTCGGCTACGAGTCGAGCAAGCTGCTGATGATTCGCGACGGGATCATCGTCTTCTTCAAGCGGATCGATGTCGCGGGCCACACCTTCGACACGAGCGTGGCGAATCACCTGAACATGTCCGCGCAGGACGCCTCGGAGCTGCGGAAGCAGTTTGAGATCAGGCCGGCAGGCATCGACCGCGGCGACCCTTCGCAACGGGCGCTCTACGAGTCGCTGCGTGGGCCGATCGCCGACCTGTCGCAGGAGATCGAGCTCTGCTTGCGCTACTTCGGCGTGACGTTTCGCGGTCCTCGGCCGGCCCGGATCCTTCTGGTCGGGGGCGAGTCGATCCAGTCCTGGCTGGGCGTGCTGCTGGCCGAACAGACCGGCTTCGGGATCGATATCGGCGACACGACCGGCGGTCAGGCCGGAAATTCCGCGCCGGGCTGGGCGTTGGCGCTGGGGCTGGCGATGCGGCCGGAGCGGGGTTGGGGCAATCGCCGCGAGCGCGGTCCTCGGAAAGGGCGGGCCGCCGCATGAGCGACATCAATTTCCTCCCCCAGTCTTATCGAAATCGGCTGAGTCGCCGCGTGCGCCATGTCCGCGAAGGCTTCGTGGTGTTGGCCACGGTGATCACGCTGTGCGTGTGGTGGGCCTACGACGCCAACGAGCTGCTGGAACTCCGCGAAGCGTCGCGCTTCGCGGAAGACCGGCTGACCAGTGCGCTCTCGACCGAGCAGATCGTCAAGGAACTCGAAGCACGGCGCACCAAGCTGGTGGATCAGCGACGGCTGCAACGCGAGATCAGCGTACCGATCCGTCATCACCAGGTGGTCCGCGTACTCGGTGGTTTGCTCCCGACGAGCGTGACCCTCACGCGGCTTTCCCTGGAGAACGATCGTCCGGAGCCCAAGGCGTATGTTCCGCCGTCGACGAAGCAAGCGCAGGAGGCTCAGCCTTCGTTCGGATCTCAGGCGGCCACGACCCATGCCGCCGCGGTCAGAGACCGCGTCCTGATCGAGATGGAAGGTCTGGCGCCCGACGACATCGCGGTCGCGGAAGTGATCGCCGAGTTGAGCGGCCACCCGTTGTTCGAAAAAGTCCAGCTCCATACCAGCAAGTACCTCGAAACGCGGGGTGTTGCGGCGCGATCGTTCCGGATCACCGGCCAGATCGACCTGACCCGCGACATCGCCTGGATTCCGGCGGTCGAGTTCGATTCGTCGGCGGATGAGCTGGCGGAAGTTGCAACCCAGGACTCGCCATGAAGATTCAACCCCCCCCCAAGGACGTGCTCGTGACGGCGGGCGTGATCGTCGGTGTGGCGCTGCTGTTTGTCGGCCTCGTCTGGTGGCCGAATCACCGCGCCAAGGGCACCCACGAGCGTCGCGCAGCGGACGCCGCGCAGCGGCTGGCCAACATCGACGCGTCCGAAGCGCAACGCATCCAGCTCGAGCAGCAGGTCCGTGACCTGGAGAGCGGGCTGGAGACGGACCAGCACTTCGTCCCGACGTCGCCGCAGTTGTCCGCCATGCTGCGCGGATTGACCGACTCGGCCCGGACCTCCGGGGTTTGGGAACAGGAACTGACGGCCGACGAATTCAAGCGCTACGCCGACTTCTCCGTGATTCCCGCGTCGCTGCGGTTTGACGCAGGCTTTGCTTCGGCGATGGGCGTGCTCGAGGCGATCGAGAAGCAGCGTCGCTTGACCGCGGTGCAGCACACCCGCCTCGCCTACATCCCCGCCCGCACGGACCAAGGAAGCGCCGGGCAAAGCCGGGTGAAGATGGAAATCGAACTGGTGTCCTTCTTCGCCCGTGACCAGGAGGGCACGCCGTGAGACAACTCCTCCACGACTACCTCGCCGAACTCAGGGCCAGCCCGGTGAAGACCGGCGTCATCGCCCTGCTGCTGGCCAGTGGCCTGCTGCTCTGGGGCCGGCTGCTGCTTAAAGAAGTGCCGCGCACGGCTTCGGCGGACGATCCGATCGGCGTCCGCCTGAGTGCGTTCGGTGAGGCCGGTAAGTCCGAGAGCGCACTTTCCAACGCGTTGAAGCTCGAAGAACCCGGGCCACTGGCCCGCGATCTGTTCGGTTTGGACCCCAATCGCTACAGGCGGACCGCCGAACAGCAAGAACAGGCAAGCGAGGCAAAGCTTGATCACCTGGGAACCGAAGACACACTCCGAGCGGCCGTCGTATCGGCCGCGCGACAGCTACGCATGACCAGCGTGCTTGAAGGCGAGGAACCCGTGGTGATGATCAACAACCGTCCGCTGCGTCGCGGCGACACCATCGCTGGGTTCACCGTCCTTGCGTTTGAGGGGCGATCCGTCGTCCTCGAAAAGCAGGGCGTCAAAGTCCGCCTGTCCCTTTGACCCGTTGTCGGACGGGGGGCTGCCACACCGTCCATTGCATACCACCGGCCCGGTCCCGAGGCCAAATCGAATCGGACGTCGCAAACGCGATTGAACCTCTAGGAGCTCCTGCACGATGTCCACCAAACACAACCTTCGGCACAATTTGGGTTGGGTTCTGGGTACGACCGCCGCGATGCTTGCGTCGCCCGCGTTCGGCCAGACCGAATCTTTCGATGAGATTTACGACATGTCCGGAGGCGCCGGCGCACCCGTCGGCCTGTTCGACGTCGCCGACGGCGAGGCCCAGGACGGCGCCGTCAACATGGACTCGTTCGGGAAGGTCGACCTGGCCGTCAAGGACCTGGAGATCGCCAAGGTGCTCCAGCTCCTGTCGATCCAGAGCCAGAAGAACATCGTCACCAGCCGCAACGTCTCGGGCTCGGTATCCGCGGACCTGTACGGCGTGAGCTTCCACGAAGCGCTTGAAGCGATCCTCGCGCCCAACGGCTTCGGCTACGAAGAAAAGGGCAACTTCATCTACGTCTACACGGCCGATGAACTCAAGCAACGTCAGGACGCCGCTCGCCAGACCGTCACGCGCATCATCCGGCTGAACTATCTCAACGGCAGCGACGCGAAAGCCATCGCCGAAGCCATGCTCTCGGACAACGGCACCGTGACGTTCAGCTCCGAATCCGAAGCCGGCTTCATGCCCAGCGAGACCGACGCCGGCGGCAACGGCTTCGCACTGTCCGACTCGATCATCGTCCGCGACTACGAAGAGAACGTCGCCGCCGTCGAGTCGCTGATTGCGGAACTCGACGTCCGCCCCAAGCAGGTTCTGATCGAAGCGACCATCCTTCAGGCTCAACTCAACGAAAGCAACGCCTTCGGCGTCGACTTCTCGGTGTTCTCCAACCTCAACGCCTTCGACTTCGGCAACCCGCTCGGCCTCATCGACGACCTCATCAGCGGCGACGGACCCGACGGCGATTCCGGCGGCGGCGTGCAGTCTGGCGTGGGCAACACCGGCGCTCCCGGCGGCGTGAAGGTCGGCTACGTCGGCTCCGACGCGGCGGTCTTCGTCCGGGCCCTCGACTTGGTCACCGACACCACCGTCGTCGCCAAGCCCAACATCCTCGTGCTCAACCGTCAGAAAGCCGACCTGCTCGTCGGTCAACGCCTGGGCTACCTGAGCACCACCGTCACCGATACGTCCAACACGCAGACCGTCGAATTCCTCGACGTCGGCACGCAGCTCACGGTCCGGCCCTTTATCTCCAATGAAGGCACCATCCGTCTCGAACTCCGCCCCGCGGTCAGCGACGGCAGCGTGCGTGAACAGGCCGGCTTCGTCATCCCCGACGAAACCACCCAGGAACTCATCACCAACATCATCGTCGAAGACGGCCAGACCGTCGTCATCGGCGGCCTCTTCAAGGAAGACGTCAGCAACACCCGCGATCAGGTGCCCGGGTTGGGCGACGTGCCCCTCATCGGCCGCGCCTTCCAAGGCCGCAACGACTCGGTTGAACGCTCGGAAGTCATCTTCCTGATCAAAACCTCGATCATGGAGCCTTCCGCGCTCACGATCGGCGGCGAAGCCGCGCAGCAGGCCATCCGCAACAAGCGACTCGGTGCCAAGCAGGGCCTGCTGCCCTGGTCCACCGACAAGCTGGTCAGCTCCAACCTGCTGACCGCCCGCAAGGCGCTTGAAGACGGCAACGCCAAGAAGGCCCTGTGGCACACGAACCTCGCGCTGCACATCAGCCCCACCGCCGCCGATGCCCTCGCGCTCAAGCAGGAGATCACCGGCGAAGAAATCCGCTACCAGGATCGCTCGCAGCTCAAGGGCATCATGGACGACATGATCGACGCCGATGTCGAAGCCATGACCCCGGCCGAAGGGATGGTCGAAGAGGCGGAAGCCGGCGGCGAAGTCCTGGAAGTCGAAGCCTCGCTCGGCGACGCGGCAGCCGACGATGACGCTTCGGCGAACATCGAAGATTCCGCGACCGTCCAGCCCACCGCCGACACCGCCGCCGTCGAAACGCCGGTCCTGGAAGCCACAACCGCCGAGGCAGTTGCGGAAGTCCAAACGCAAGCGGCGTTCGAGTTCACCTTCGAGACGACGGAAGAAGCCGCTCCGACCGTCGTCGAACCGGCACCCGCCACGCAAGCCACCGCCGAAGTCGAGTCGCTCCGCGACGCGAGCGAGTTGGAAGCTTCCGAAGAATTCACGTTCGACTGGGCCGAAGCGTCGACCGAAGGGGCGGAATCCAGCCGCGTGGTCGAAGTCATCGGATCGCCCGCCGAATCCACGAACACGGACGACGAATGGACCTTTGAGTTCGCCGAGACCGCCGACGTCGACGCAACGAAGGCCCAGGCCGCCGCGTCGCCCGAGCCGGTCGTGTTGGACGACTCGTTCTTCGAACCCACCGGCAACGGCGTCCCACCGTTCGCCACCGAACTGACGCAGGTGCAGGGTCAAACCGGCAGCCCGCCGGCACAAACCAACGAAGCCGATCAGGACCCCGTGTTCAACTACTACGAGCAGCTGATGTCCGAGGTCGAGACCGCGGGCCGGTGAGCCCCGCCCCGAAACCCCGTCCGAGTCGGCCCACCGCCGACCCGGGCGTTCATCCCCGAGAGACCCCGCCATGAATCTGCAAACCCTTCCCACGCTCGGCCGTCTGACCACCGCGGCGCTCCTGGCCGCCACGCTGCTTGCCAGCGGCACGATCACCGGCTGCTCCAGCAAGAAGCAGCACGAGAAAAACAAGGCCGCCGCCGAATCGCGCTGGCAGGACCTGCGTTCGCACGTGATGCTCGAGACGGCGACCAACCAGTTCAACGCCGGCCAGATCAAGCAGGCCGAGAAGACGGTTCAGGACGCAGCCCGGGTGGATCCGAACAATCCCAGGCTGTTCACGCTTGCCGGCCGGATCGCGCTGGAGCAAGGCGAACTGGAGTACGCGTTCAAGCTGTTCGCTCGCGCGATCCTGCTGCAGACGCCGCCCACCGACGCGGAGCTGACCCCCGAGCAGCAGGCCGCCTTCGCCGCCAAGGACCCTGAGCCGTATTACTACCAGGGCGTCGTTCTGCAGCGTTGGCAGAAGCACGGCGAGGCGCTCGAGCGCTACGAGGCCGCGCACCGGCTCGAGCCCGGAAACGCCGCCCGCCTGCTCGCCGTCGCCGAAACGCTCATCACCCTGGGTCGATACGACGACGCGGTCGAGGCGCTCGAGGGCCGACTGGACTACTTCGACAGCAACGCCGCCGTCCGTGTCACGCTGGGCCACGTCTACGGGCTCAAGGGCGAACCGAAGAAGGCCGTCGAGTACTACCGCCATGCCGTCGTCCTTGCGCCCGACGACCCGATCGTCCGCGAAGAGTTGGCACGCATGCTTCTGGAATCCGGGGACCCGGAAGCGGCCGCCGATGTCCTGGCCGAGCTGCTCAAACAGCACGACCAGCAGAACCGCACCGACCTGATGCGTCGACTTGCGTCGGCCCAGCTCGATGCCGGCCGCGTCGCGGATGCCCGGCAGACATACATCGACATCACAAACCTCGAACGCGATCGCACCAGCGACTGGATCAAGCTCGGCGAGCTCTCCTGGCGGATGGAAGACCTCGGCGGGGCGCTCATCGCCGCGAATAAAGTCATGGACCTGGCGCCCAACCGTCACGAGGGCTACCTGATGGCGGGGATGGTTTGGCAGAAGCGTGGACGTCTGGCCGACGCGCTGCGGCTTTACGACCACGCCGCCAAGCTTGTGCCCACCGACACGACGCCGCTGCTGATGCGCGGCCTCGCCTTGCAGAAGGCGGGGAAGCCCGCCGCCGCGATCCACGCCTACGAGCTTGCCCTTGAACGCAACCCCGACGACCGCCGCGCTCAGCGGCTGCTCGCCGCGCTTCAATCGGCCGACGACGCTCAGGCCGTGGTCGAGGTGAACTGATCCGAAGTCAGTGGAGAGAACACGGCGCATCGAGCGTCCAACCCGTAGCGAGGCAAGCTTGTCCAGTTTCGTCAAGAGCGCATGGATCCTGGGTCTGACCACGGCGGTGGGCGCGGCCGGCCTGGCCGGCGGTGTCTCGGCGTGGTTCGCGCCGATCCCCCAGGCCGCGTGGTTCGTGGTCGGCGGCGGGGCGCTGGCGTTGGGCGTGATCGCCGCCGCCTTCGTGGTGGTCCTCAGCCGCGGCCAGAAGCGCGACGCGGAAACGCTCACCAACTTCGCACGCATGGTGGCTCAGGTGGACGGCGAAGCGCAGGCCGCGCCGCCGCGCCTCTCCGGAGGACTCGAGCAGACCGCGCGGGCGATGTCGCAGACGGTCCGGCAACTCAACCAGGAGATCATGAGCTTGAATCGGCGACGGCGCGAGCTCGAACTCACCTCGCGGGTCAGCGAGGCCGAGCGACGAAACCTCGAAGCCATTCTCAACGCGATCTCCGACGGCGTCGTGGTGACCGATGCGTTCGACGAAGTGACGCTGGCGAACGGTGCCGCGGCGCGCGCTCTGCATTTCGAACTCGAACAATCGATACGACGGCCGCTGGATGAGATCCTGATGGACCCGCGGCTGGTCAAGCTGATCAAGGACACACGCGACGCTGGGCCGGCGATGCGGCGGAGCGTCGAGCACAAGCTGCGAGAGAACGCGACCTACCAGATCACCACGACCTGTGTCGGCGGCGACGCCAGCGAAAAGTCGTCGGCGACCGGGGTGGTCACCGTGCTCCGCGACATCACCAAAGACAAGGAAATCGCGGAGATGAAGTCCGACTTCGTCTCCAAGGTCTCGCACGAGCTGCGCACACCGCTCAGCTCGATCAAGGCCTATATCGAGATGCTGATCGATGGCGAGGCGCACGACGAGGAAACACGCATCGAGTTTTACGACATCGTCCAGAGCGAGACGAACCGCCTGCAACGCCTCATCGACAACATCCTGTCGATCAGCCGGATCGAGTCCGGCGTGGTGAAGGTCCACCGCGAGCCGGTGTCGCTTCCGTCTCTGGTGTCCGAGTGCGTTGAAGTTCTGCAGCCGCAGGCCGCCGCGAAGTCGATCACGCTGACCGAGCGTCCGTATCCCGCAAGCTTCGAGATTTTCGCCGACCGCGACATGATCTACCAGGCGACGATGAATCTCATCTCCAACGCCGTCAAGTACACGCCCGAGGGCGGGACGGTGGATGTCTGGATGGACGTGGATGAACACGACCAGACGGTGTCGGTATCCGTCAAGGACTCGGGTGTGGGCATCCCCGAAGACGACCTGCCGAACCTGTTTCAGAAGTTCTTCCGCGTCCCGTCCAACAACAAGGTGGCCAAGGGCACGGGACTCGGGCTGAATCTGGCGAAGCACGTGGTGGAGACGGTGCACGGCGGCCGGGTCTCCGTGAAAAGCACGGTCGGCGTGGGCAGCACGTTTATCTACACCCTCCCGATTGCCGACAACTGAGTACAGAGCGTACGCCGCTACCCAAGCCGCCGAGGAGTCCAGCCGTGAGCGAGAAACCCTTGATCCTGGTCTGCGACGACGAGTCGCACATCCTGCATGTGGTCTCGCTGAAGCTCCGCAACGCCGGTTACGAAGTGGTCACGGCGGAGGACGGCGTCGAAGCGCTCGAGCTCGCCAAGCAGCGTCCGCCACACCTGCTCATCACGGATTATCAGATGCCACGGATGAACGGCGTCGAGTTGTGCGCCGCGTTCCGCGAGGACCCGGTCCTCGCTGCGATCCCGGCCATGATGCTGACGGCCCGTGGATTCCGCCTGGACCCGCTGGAGGTGCGCCGTGCCCGCATCTCCGAAGTGCTGAGCAAGCCCTTCAGTCCACGCGACGTCCTTGGCCGCGTGCAGACGCTGCTCGCCGGCAACGGCGATTCCAGGAGCGGCGACAAACCGTCCGTTGACGCCGCCGCCTAAGAAACACCTGAACCAGGGAACCGGTTGCTTTCCTCACTGAACCAATCCGCTCCGGCTTTGCTCGGCCGAAACCTGCTTGATCGCTTCGATGCGCTGCAGATCACGTTGGCTCGCGTCCGGCGCGACGGTCACGCGCGAGTCGTGAACCAGGCCGGGCGCATCGAGTCCGCGGTTATCCAGAGTGCACTTTTTCGCAATGCCGTGCGACGGCAATGGTCGGCGTTGCAGGCGACGCTTCGCGACAAGAGCGTGCTCGAAGCGATTCCCGGCGTTCTGGTCTTTGCCTTGTCCGACACCGGGGCGAGCGCGTCGACACGATCAACCGAAGCAGACCGATTGCATGTCGCGATTCTGCTGACGCCCAGGCTGCTGGACAGTGAGCAGTTCTCCGCGATCTGCGGCCAGGCGGGTCTCGACCATGAAGTCGCGATCGGCCTTGCGGGGAAGCGGTTGGTCACCGAAGCGGAGGCGACGCGCCTCGCACTGACGCTGACGTGGATGAAAGAAGACGATGGCCTGCTCTCGCGCCGGGACCGCGAGTTGCAGGGGCTGTCCACCGAGTTGGCGGACACCTACGAAGAACTCGCGCTGCTGTATCGCATGTCGACCACCCTCCGGGTCAACGAGTCGGCCGTGGAGGTCCTGCGCGACGCCTGCGACGAACTGCACCAGGTCGTCGGCTTCTCCTGGGTCGCATTCTGTCTGGGTGACGACGAACGTCTGGACGACGTCAACCGCACCACCGTGGTGGTGTCGGCCCGTCCGGTCGACGAGGGGTTGATCCGCGAGGTCGCAGACCTGCTTACGGTGCGGATGCAGGACAACCCAAGCCCGATGATTCTGGACGACACGGGACAGCTGGACATTCCCGGGATCGAGCGGCTCGGCGGGAATCTGCTGGTGGTGCCTCTGGTCGTCGAGGGGCGGGTGCTGGGCGTGATGTACGGCGGCGACCGCGTCGACGGCGAAATGCTCTCGTCGATCGACGCGAAGCTGTGCGAATCTTTTGCGGGATCGCTCGCGATTTATCTCGAGAATCACATTCTTTACGGCGATTCGCAAAGCATGTTTCTCGGCGCGCTGCACGCGCTGACGGCGGCGATCGACGCGAAGGACAGCTATACCCACGGCCACTCCGAACGGGTCGCCTTGTTGGCGCGCATGTTGGCCGAGGACACCGGGCTCGATACCGCGACCTGCGAGCGCGTCTATCTGGCGGGTTTAGTGCACGATGTCGGCAAGATCGGTGTGCCCGAGGCGGTCCTCTGCAAGCCCGGGAAGCTGACCGACGAAGAGTTCGGCCTGATCAAGCTGCACCCGCAGATCGGCGCGAACATTATCAAGGACATTCGCCAGATGGAAGATCTGGTGCCGGGCGTGCTCTGCCACCACGAGCGCTACGACGGGCGGGGTTATCCCTCTGGCGTGGCGGGCGAAGACATCCCCTTGTTTGGGCGGCTGATCGGCCTGGCGGATTCGTTCGATGCGATGTCGTCCCACCGTACGTATCGCAAAGCGCTCAAGCTCGAGGATGTGCTCGCCGAGATCCACCGTTGTGCCGG
>CAZIXN010000046.1:0-16332 GCA_964543215.1 uncultured Phycisphaera sp. | reverse complement strand
ACTTCGCCGCCGGCCCCTCGAAATATCTCTGGAACTCCGGCATGTTCGTGTGGAAAGCATCGTCCGTCCTTGCCGCCATCGAGAAGTTTGCCCCGGAGAATCACGCGAAGCTGCTCGAGCTCGGCCTCGCCTGGGGCACGCCCGACTACGACCGCAGGATCGCCGACATCTACCCGAAGCTGCCGAAGATCAGCGTCGACTTCGCGATCATGGAACCCGCGAGCACGGATTCCGAATTCACTGTCGCCGCCGTGCCGATGCCGCTGAAATGGCTGGACGTGGGCAGTTGGCCGAGCTTCGCCGAAACGCTTGTGCCCGACGCGGCCGGCAATTGCTGCTCGGGCGCGAAGGCCGTGAACCTCGACAGCAGGAACGTGCTCATCGCCGGCGACGATCCGCATCACCTCATCGCCACGCTGGGCTGCGAAGACCTCATCGTCATCCATACCAAGGACGCCACGCTCGTCTGTCCCCGCGATCAGGCCGAGCGCATCAAGGAGCTGCACAAGCTCGTCGGCGACGAGGCGGGTGAGGCGTACCTGTGAATCGTGATCAAAGAATCGCAGAGGGGGCAGAGACGCAGAGGCGCAGAGGCGGCGCGGGGCATGGCCTTCGCAAGGCGTCAGCTTCTCAGCGTCACGGCGTTGAAAAGCACCACGAACCGTGTTGCAAGACTCACGGCTTCTTCTCTGCGTCTCTGCGTCTCTGCCTCCTCTGCGCTTCTCCGAATCGAGCGGCATGAGACTCCTCGCCCTCGATCTTGGCCAGAAGCGCACCGGCGTCGCCGTGGGTGACGACGAGACGCGCATCGCGTCGCCGCTGACGACGATTGACACCGCCGCAGAGGGCGAGCGCTGGCGGCAGCTCGACAAACTCATCGCCCAGGAGCAGCCCGACGCGGTCGTCGTCGGCGTGCCGTTCAACATGGACGGCACCGCCGGCCCCTCCGCGAAGGCGGCGCTGGAGTTCATCCGGCAGGCCGCCGCCCGGTTCGAACTGCCCATCCATCCGCAGGACGAACGCCTCACTTCCGCCGCCGCCGACGAAGCCATGTCGCAATCCGGCCTCACGCATGGCCAGAAAAAGGCCCGCCGCGACGCGCTCGCCGCCGCCGCCATCCTGCGTGCCTGGTTCGAAACCCGCCCCGGGGCGGTGCCGAACGGGGATTCGGGCATTTCTGCCGATTATCCCCCGTCGGTGTGATAGATTGAGTCGCTACCCGGTCGCCGACTTTGCCTGGATCGGGCTCATCTCCCCCCTTGTTGAGGTATGTCGCCCGTGGCTGAAGTGACCATCAAAGACGTCGTCAAGATCTACCCCGGAAACGTCACCGCCGTGGCCGGCGTAAGCCTCGATATCGCCGACGGCGAGTTCATCGTGCTCGTCGGGCCGTCGGGTTGCGGAAAGTCCACCACACTCCGCATGGTCGCGGGCCTCGAAGACATCACCGACGGCACCATCTCCATCGGCGACCGCGTGGTCAACGACGTCCCGCCCAAGGACCGCGACATCGCCATGGTGTTCCAGAACTACGCGCTGTACCCGCACATGTCGGTGTACAAAAATATGGCGTTCGGCCTCAAGCTCCGCAAGTTCCCCAAGCCCGAGATCGATCGCCGCGTTCAGGACGCCGCCAAGATCCTCGGCATCACCGACCTGCTCGAACGCAAGCCCAAGGCGCTTTCGGGCGGACAGCGGCAACGCGTCGCGCTCGGCCGGGCCATCGTCCGTGACCCGGCGGTGTTCCTCTTCGACGAGCCGCTCTCGAACCTCGACGCCAAGCTCCGCGTGGAAACCCGCGCTGAAATCAAGCGCCTCCACAAGCGACTCAGCACCACGACCATCTACGTCACGCACGACCAGGAAGAGGCCATGACCCTGGGCGATCGCGTCGTGCTCATGTCGCCCAACCCCGGCCTGATCCAGCAGTGCGACACGCCGCTGAACATGTACCAGCACCCCATCAACCGCTTCGTCGCCGCCTTCCTGGGTACGCCGCCGATGAACTTCGTGGACGGCCGAATCGAACGCGGCGACAACGGCTCGGTTCGTTTTCTCGCCGAGGGCGTCGACCTCGCGCTCTACAACCACCACGCCGACATGCTCCAGGGCAAGATCGGCCAGAACGTCGTCATGGGCATCCGCCCCGAAGCCCTGTTCCTCCGGCCCACCGACACGGCCCACCGCGAGGATCAGACCATCCCCGCGACCGTCGGCGTCGTCGAGCCGCTGGGGAACACCATGGACATCTTCGCCATCCTCGGCGGCGGCCAGCGCGTCACCTCCCGCGTCAAGGCCGAGGTCCTCGCCGAAGACACGGCGGTCACCCTCTACGTCGACGACAGCAAACTGCACGTCTTCGAACCCGGCGACTACGGCGTGAACCTCACGCTCCAACGCGCCGCCGCGATGGCGTAACGACCATACGGTGGGATACCAGCGCACAAAAACGTCGCTTCGGTTCGACCCGAAGCGACGCAGTTTTTTCGGTCGTTGACTAGCCGCTCACGATGAGCCACTCGCCGCGCGAGATTCACTCGCTGGGCAGCAGGACCGCGTCGATCACGTGGATCACGCCGTTGCTGGCCATCACATCGGTCATCACGACATTGGCTTCGTTGACCATGACCTTCTCGCCGCTGACGGTGATCGAGATCGTGCCGCCTTGGAGCGTCGTGGCTTCGTCGAGGGTCACGACGGTTTCGGCGAGGACTTCACCTTCGATGACGTGGTAGAGCAGCACGCTCTTGAGGGCTTCCTTGTTTTCGGGCTTGAGCAGCGACTCGATCGTGCCTTCGGGGAGCGCGGCAAACGCTTCATCCGTCGGGGCCAGGACGGTGAACGGCCCGCCGCTGCTGAGCGTCTCGGCGAGTCCGGCGGCCTTGGCCGCGGCAAGCAGCGTGTTGAACTTGCCGGCGGCGGCAGCGGTTTCCACGATGTTGCCGGCTTCCTTGGCTTCAGCGCCCATGGCGCAACCGCAAGTGTCACAGGCCAACGCCGGGGCAGCAAACAAACCCAGACCAGCGGCGGCGACGGGAACGGCAAGGAACTTCATCATCGAATTCATAAGTCAGTACTCCGGGTGTTGCGGCGTTCGTGCACGCCGCGGGGGGTGGGATCTCCATACAGCACCCGCAACGCTAGGCACGTCCGCCGCGCGAAGCGACGGTTCCCGAGATTTTTTTTCTCACGGGATCCGAACGTCCGCGCCCCTACGCTGAGATATGGCCGACACGCTGCCCCAGGACCCGACGCAGATCACCGATTCGCAGTGGCGGGAACTCCTCAGCCCGATCGAATACCGCATCCTCCGCCACGCCGGCACCGAATCCCCCGGGACCGGCCGGTATCTGGACGACCCCGAAGGCCCGGGCATGTACGTCTGTGCCGGCTGCGGCAACCCGTTGTACCCGAGCACCGCGAAGTTCCACTCGGGCTGCGGCTGGCCCTCGTTCTTCGAGGAGGTCCGCGAGGGCGCGCTGGCGGTCCACCGCGACACGTCGCACGGCATGGTCCGCACCGAGATGCGCTGCGCCCGCTGTGACGGCCACCTCGGCCACATCTTCAATGACGCCCCGCAAACCCCCACCGGCAAGCGGCACTGCGTCAATGGCTACGCCGTGCTTTTCGTGCCCGAAGGCACCGATCCGCAGCAAGCCCTCGCCGAACACCGCGCCGAATCAGCCGGCAAGTAAGCCCGCTGGCCAACCCCTTTCGTTCACTCACGGAGATTGTCATGTCCAACCACGTCTACAAGATCATCGAAGTCGTCGGCAGCTCGCCGGAATCCACCGACCACGCCATCCGCAACGCCATCGCCAAGGCTGCCGAAAGCGTGCGCAACCTCCGCTGGTTTGAGGTCACCGAAACGCGTGGCCACCTCGATAAGCAGCAGATCGCACACTTTCAGGTCACGGTGAAGATCGGCTTCACGCTCGACTGACTTGCCCGGGGCGATTTAAAAGGGGATGTCGCTGTCGTCGTCATCGCCGAAGGTGAAATCGTCGTGCAGCCTCTCGCGTTGCGTCAGCGACAGGCCGTAGCCCTCGTCGGTTTCGACCTTGTCGAGCTGATGGTTGTCGAGCAGCCGAGCGACGCGGGGACCGAGCACCAGCACGGTTCGCCCGGCGTGTTCGACCTTGGCGTCGCCGCGCTTGCGTCGGGAGATGGTCAGCCGCAGCGCCTTTCCGTCGATCACGAACCGCGCTGCCGAGACGTCGGGCACCTCGGCCTCTTCGAGCATATTGAGCAGTTCGTCCCGTGCGGCTTCGGTCACCATCAGCGACATAAGGCGTCCTCTTGGAAGGCGATTCACTGTCTTTCTGCTCCATCATAGACCGATGAGCCCCGAATCCATCGAGGGACGGTTGTGGGATGTCGCAAAAGCGTCATATACTGCCGGCGTTACGACTTTTTCTTCCCCTTTGATCAGGAGCTTGACATGGCCGCTTTGCGTTCCACCTCGTCCGTTTTTGCCGCATTGCTTTCGGTTGCCGCGTTCACGGCGCTGCCCGCGTGTTCGACCGATCAGGACGGCGTGAAGAGCACCTATCGCAGCCAGTACACCACCGTCAGCCAAGGCGTGGAAGAGGTGACCGAAGCCGCCGAGGAAGTGCTCAGCGACCTCAAGCTCAAGGATGTGACTTCGTCCGCCACCGCCGTGGACGGCCAGGCGTCCGGCAAGACCGCCGACGACACGGTCATCACCGTCAGCGTCGCGAAGGTCGCGGCCGGTTCGGAAGTCACCGTCAATGTCGGGACGCTGGGCGATCCGGAACTGGGCAAGTCGATTCTGGCCGACCTCGACAAGAAGCTTGCGTTCTGAATCCCGCGAGAAGCGAAAATTGAAAAAGCCGAGCGCTGGACGCTCGGCTTTTTTCGTTGCCGTCGGGCGCGGATCGCGCTGCGTGATCGGCTTACGCCTCCATGAGCATGCGGGTCGGGTCTTCGATGCAGTCGCAGATGCGCTTGAGGCAGCTCACGGCTTCTCGGCCGTCGACGACGCGGTGGTCGTAGGTGAGCGCGAGGTACATCATGGGGCGGATTTCGATGCGTTCGGTGGCCGTGCCTGGATCGACGGCCACGGGTCGGCGGACGATGCCGTGCATGCCCAGCACGCCGGACTGCGGCGGGTTGACGATGGGCGTGGAGAGCAGGCTTCCGTAGACGCCGCCGTTGGTGATGGTGAAGGTGCCGCCGGACATGTCGGCGAGGGTGATCTTGCCGTTTTTGGCCTTTCCGGCGTAGTCGGCGATGCCTTTTTCGATGTCGGCGAAGCTCATGGCCTCGGCGTTGCGGAGGATGGGGACGACGAGTCCTTTGCCTCCGCCGATGGCGATGCCGATATCGCAGTAGTCCTGGTAAATGACGTCGGTGCCTTCGACGCGGGCGTTGATGGCGGGGAACTTCTGGAGGGCGTCACAGGCGGCTTTGACGAAGAAGGACATGAAGCCGAGCTTCGTGCCGTGCGTGACTTCGTAGAGGCCTTGGCCGGTCTTTTTGTTGGCCAGCGCGTTGTACTTTTCGCGCATGGCCATGACGGCGGACATGTCGCACTCGTTGAAGGTGGTGAGCAGGGCGGCGGTCTGCTGGGCCTGGACGAGGTTGGCGGCGATGGATTTTCGCAAAGGGGTCATCGGGACGCGCTTGGTGGCGCGGGGACCGGAAGCCGTGCCGGCTGAAGCGGGCACGCCGGCGGTTGTCTTTTCGGCCGGGGTCTGCCTGGCTTTGGCGGGCGGGTTTTTGACGTAATTGAGGACGTCTTCCTTGAGGATGCGTCCGCCCGGGCCGGTGCCGGTGACGTCGGTCGCCTTGAGGCCGTGCTGATCGAGGAGGAGCTGTGCTGCGGGCATGACCGGGCCGTCGAGGGTGTCGGGTTTGGATGGCTTGGTTTGGGTGCCGTTCGCCGTGCCCGCTGAAGCGGGCACGCCGGCGTCGGTATTCTCTTTGGGATCGGGTTTGGCCTCGCCCGCGGCACCTTCCTCGAAGCTGCCGATCTTGTCGCCGACGCTGGCGTCGGCGCCCTGCTCGTGGGTGATCTCCTTGACCACGCCGTCGGCGGGCGCGGGCAGTTCGAGGGTCACCTTATCGGTTTCGATCTCGACGAGGGGTTCGTCCTTTTTGACGGCCTCGCCGGGCTTTTTCAGCCAGCGGCCGATCTGGACTTCGGTGATGGATTCGCCGACTTCGGGGACGATCAGGTCAGTGGGCATGGTGGGGTCTCGGACAAGGAACCGCAGATTTCGCAGATGGCACAGATTAGAAGAAGCTCAACCTGATTGTTGGAAGCGATTCGGATCGTGCGTTGGTCGGAGGAAAATCTGCGTCATCTGCGGAATCTGCGGTTTCAATGATTACTGCGTCGCGGCGTATTTGGGGCTTTGTTGGAAGCGGGCGAGCACGTCGTCGCCGAAGGCGTCGTCCATGAGTTCGGCCTGCTCGATCTGGTGCGCGGCTTTGGAGCCGGTGGCCGGCGAGGACGACGGTTGCCGGGCGACGCGGGTCATGTTCCAGCGGTCCAGGAGCTTGTAGCCGTAGCCGCCTTTGAGGAAGTGCCAGGCCCCCATGTTGCGGGGCTCTTCCTGGACCCAGACCACCGGCGTCTGTTCGCCGAAGGGCTCAAGCGCCGCGGTGAGCTCCTCGACCGGGAAGGGGTAGTACTGCTCAAGCCGAACGATCGCGACGTCGTTGCGCTCACGCTTGAGCCGTTCTTCCAGCAGCTCGTAGTAGATCTTGCCCGAGCACAGCAGGACACGTTCGACCTGCTTGGGCTCCACGGAGGCGTCGGGGATCACGCGGCGGTACTTGCCTTCCGCCAGTTCGCTCAACTCGCTGACGCATTTGGGGTGGCGCAGCAGCGACTTGGGGGTCATCACGATCAGCGGCTTGCGCCATCTGCGGACGACCTGTCGGCGAAGCAGGTGGAAATACTGGGCGGGGGTGCTGGGGTTGCAGACCTGGATATTGTCTTCGGCGCACTGGTTGAGGAAGCGCTCGAGTCGCGCGGAGGAGTGTTCCGGGCCCTGGCCCTCGAAGCCGTGCGGCAGGAGCATCACGATGCCCGAGAGGCGTTTCCACTTGTCTTCGGCGGAGGCGATGAACTGATCGATGATGGGCTGCGCGCAGTTGACGAAGTCGCCGAACTGTGCTTCCCAGGCGACCAGGCCGCAGGGGTAGTCCAGCGAGTAGCCGTATTCGAACCCCAGGACGCCGGCCTCGGAGAGCGGCGAGTTGTACAGCTCGACGCTGGCCTGTTCGGGGGCGAGGTGCTTGAGCGGGGTGTAGAGGTCGCCGGTCTGCACGTCGTGGAGCACGGCGTGCCGCTGGGAGAACGTGCCGCGCTGCACATCCTGGCCGGTGAAGCGGATGCGGTGACGTTCGACCGCCAGCGACGCGAAGGCGAGCGATTCGGCGGAGGCCCAGTCCAGCGGACGCTTGCCCTCGGCCATCTCTTCCCTCAGACGCAGCAGGCGCTTGAGCTTGGGGTGCGGCTCGAAGGTGTCGGGGACTTCGGCCTGCTTGTGCATGAGCGCCGCGAGCGTGCGGATGTTCACGCCGGTGACCGGGTCTTCGACGTCGCGGTCGAAGCCACCGGCGTATCCGGACCACAGGCCCTTGGGCTTGAAGGCTTTGACCTTGAACTCGTCGGAGCGGGCGGCGCTGAGTTCCTTCTCGAGCAGTGCCTGGCGGCGCTCGGCGATCTGGTCGGCGTCGTCCTGCGTGACTTCGCCCAGTTCCAGCAGCGATTCGAGGTAGGCCTCGCGCACCGGCTTGCGCTTGGCGATCTTGGCGTACATCTGCGGCTGGGTGTACGCCGGCTCGTCGCCTTCGTTGTGGCCACGCCGGCGGTAGCAGTACATGTCGATCACGACATCGCGTTTGAATTCCTGTCGGAACTCCATCGCGAGCTTGACGACCTGCGCGACGGCTTCGGGGCGTTCGCCGTTGACGTGGAAGATGGGGATCTGGAGCATCTTCGCCACGTCGGTGCAGTACCGGCCCGAGCGTGCATCGTTGGGGGCGGTGGTGAAGCCGACCTGGTTGTTGATGATGACGTGCAGCGTGCCGCCGGTGTGGTAGCCGGGCAGTTGCGAGAGGTTGAGGGTCTCCTGGACGATGCCTTCGCCGGCAAAGGCGGCGTCGCCGTGGATGAGGGTGACGAAGCCGCGGTCGCCGCGCGAGTCCAGGCCGGTGCGGTCCTGCTTGGCCCGCATGCGTCCGAGCGCCACGACGTTGACGAACTCCAGGTGCGAGGGGTTGAAGCACAGCGACAGGTGGATGTTCTTGCCCGAGGCGGTGCGCCAGTCGCCCGAGTCGCCGAGGTGGTACTTGACGTCGCCGCCGCCGCGGTAGAGGTGCGGGTCGACGTCTTCGAACTCGCGGAAGATTTTCGCGGGGTCTTTGGACAGGACGTTGGCGAGCACGTTGAGCCGGCCGCGGTGAGCCATCCCGATGACGATCTCCTGGACGCCCTGATCGCCGGCGTGCTCGAAGGCCAGGTCCAGCAGCGGCAGGAGGGTTTCGCCGCCTTCGAGGCTGAAGGATTTGGCGCCGATGAACTTTTTCTGGATGAACTCTTCGAAGATCGTGGCGTCGGTGAGCCGGGTAAGGATGCGGATCTGTTCCTTGCGCGACAGCGGGATGGTGTTGTCGGTGGACTCCATGCGTTGTTGGAGCCATTCGCGGACTTCGAGGTTGTCGATGTGCATGAACTGCGCGGCGATGTGCTTGCAGTAGGTGTCGCGGCAGTGGCGGATGATTTCGCGGAGGGTCAAGACGTTGCCGTCGCCGGCGCGGGAGGCGTCGGTGAGGACGAACTGGCGATCCATGTCGGCGTCGGTGAAGCCGTAGAACGCGGGGGTCAGTTCGTCGGGCAGCTCGACGGTGTCGGAGAGCGGGTCGAGATGGGCGGCGATGTGGCCGCGGACACGGTGGTTGCGGACGAGCATGTCCACGCGGTGCTGCAGCGCGATGGGGTCGTCGATGGCCGAGGCGGGGATGGGCGGGAGGCTGCCGTTGATGTCGTGGTGTCCGACGATCGGCGGGGCGGCGGTGGGTGGGAGCCCGCCCGAGCCCTTGCCGTGGAAGATGCTGCGCGGCGCGAAGGCGGGTGAAAGTTCGGCGCTGCCGTTGCGCTCGGCTCGCCATTGGCGGAACGTCTCGTGCCAGGACGCATCCACCTCGTCGGGGTCGTTCAGAAAGGTTTCGTAGAGCGACTCGACGTAGGCGAGGTTGGCGGCACCGGCGTGGATCGTGGGGTCGGACATGTGCGGAGTCGGGGTCAGGCGTGGCCGGCGTGCGGGGACGTCAGGATACCCGCCCAGGTGAACTCAAGCGTACGGCGGACACGTGATCTATCGGCGATGTTGGGATGGTAGGTCGGCGTCCGCCATCCGTATCGGACGCTGACATCATCCGTGGATCCCTTCGGCGGCCCGCCGCAGCAGCCACAGGAAGATGCCCGGGCCCGAGGAATAGACCCGCCACCCGCCGTCGCAGATCACCTTGCCGGTAAAGACGTCGGCGTGCTGCGCATCGGCCTGATAACGCGTGGCAAAGCGGGCGTCGGAGCTGGAGAAGTAGGCGTTGGCCTGGCGGGCAGCCGCGTTGGCGACGCCGCCGGCGGCGAGGTCCGTGATGCCCACCGGGTTGACGCGATTGAGCAGCGCCAACGCCTCGGCGGGGTGGCCCGCCACGATCAGCGACTCGACCGTCCGCAGGTGGGCGTGGGTGTACATCAGCCCGACCTCGCGCCCGAAAAACGCGGCGGACTCGGCCCGCTGGAAGATGCGGCTCACGCCGCCGGTGTACGTCGGCGGCCGCTCCATCAGGCGGACGCCGTCGGGGGCGAGCAGGTGCTGGTCGATCACGCGCCGATGGTGCGACGCCTGGGCCTCATCGAACAATCCAGCGATCAGCGCGCGGTTCATCGGGATCAGGCTGTGATGGATGCCGGTGCGGGTGTCGGCGGGGTGCAGCAACGGCTCGGCACGCGTGAACGTCTCGTCAAACAGCAGGATGCCCGCGATCTGTGAACGCTGCGTCGCCGGATCCGGTACCACGCACCACCGCTGAAAATCGTCGCGCACCTGCTGGGCGTGCTCGGCCAGGTCGCTGGCCCAGCGGGGGTCGTGCTCGGCCAGCACGTCGGCCAGCTGCTGAAGCGTGTCGGCCAGCAGCGCGACGGTCCACGAACTGACCATGCGCTCGGCGAAGTCGTGGTTCGCCGGCTGCAGGGCATCGTTCCAATCGCCGTGGCCGTAGCGCGGCAGGGCGGTGCCGGGGATGCGCTGCGCGACGATGCGTTTGAGCGCCCGCTCGACGTGTCGGCGGATCGTGGCGGTCTGCGACGTGAAGGCGAAGTCGCGTTCGCGATCGGTCCACGCGGCTTCTTCGTCGAGCAGCGACGCGTCGCCGGTCATCTCGAGGTAGTGGGCCAGCGCGTACAACGGCCAGACCACCACGTCGCCGTGCGAGTCGCCGGCCTGCACGGCGTGAAACGGCGGATGCATGAACCACTGCGGCCAGTCGCCGGTCTGCACGTGCTGATGCCGGAACACGACGCGCAGCACGTCGGCCAACACGTCGCCGCGTCCGATGGCGCGGAGGAACTCAGTCGGACCCTGACACACATCCCGCGTGCCCCACGCAGCGCCGCCGAACTGTTCGAGGCCGTGCGGCACGCTCATGTGGACCATCGCGTTGTGGGTCATCCACGGCACGGCGTCGCGCAGACGTCCAAGACCCGCATCGCTCGCACGTTTCGCCGACATCGCTTCCAGCACCGGCGCGGAAAGGCCCGACCAATAGCCATCGGCCACGGCAGCGACTTCCTCGAAACCCGGCGACACTTCGTCGGTCAGGCCCGGCGCGTCCGGCGACGCGGCGATGGTCCAACGCAGCGCAGCGGTGTGTTCGCTTTCCACGAACCAGTATGAGCCGAGTTCCGGCGTGGTCAGGCGCGCGATCGTCGCCGGATCATCGAAGCGCCAACGACACGCGATTGCCGGGAATTCGCGGGCGATCCAAGGCTTGCCCTCGCCCTCGACATCGTCGGCCGTCGCCGTCACCGTGCCCGCTCGGGCATCCCAAGCCACGAGGGTCGCGAATCCGTCTTCGATCTCGCCGATGCTCGCGTGTTGCCGCAGCGCAAAACGCACGGGTTCACCTTCGATCACTTCGGCCTCGTACCGCAAACATGGGGCGTCCGGCGAGGCCGCAAGACTCACGCGGATCACGCGCTGGCCCAGCACGTACCACCACCGACACCAGCCCGGCGACATTTCGAAAGCGCCGGCCTGTCCGAGCTGAGCAAAGCCCGACCCATCCACGTCCACGAACAGTCGCAGCCCCGCCGCCGAATTCAAGTTGATCGGATCGCGAGCGATCGAACAGAGTTGGCCGAACGTCGTGTTGCCGACCGTGAGTTGCGAGGCGAACACGCCGTGCTGGTACACGGTGGTGCAGACGCTGCGATCGTCGGGCAGCCACGCCCGGCCGGTGCGGAGGATGTGGCCGTGGCCGCGACGCAGCGCGTTGTCCTTGGCGGCGGTGGCGACGTGGCGGTCCGGGCCGTGGAAGAACGAAAGGACCTGGCCCGCGTCGTCGCGCTCGACGTGTCGCCAGCCCGAAGTGTCGCCGAACCATCTGACGAATTGGGCCTCACCGGGCGTATCGCTGCTGCGAAGCGGGATGCGTGTCGGCACGTTTGCGATCGACGTCGCGGACGCGCTTTCGCTCGTGGGTTCCGACGCGTTGCCGATGGTCGTCAGCGACGACGCGAGCGCGCCATCCTGCGGCGTGTCGGTCGCGTCGGGATGATCCGGCAGGTAGCGGAAGTCGAACGCCTCGGCCTCGCCGAAGTCGCGTGGCCTGGACTGCAGGATGACGGCGGGGGTTTCGTGTTGGAGCACGCCGTGCGGCAAGGTGGGCGTGCGGGCGTGGTGCGGCGCGTGCGTGTCCTTGAATTCGGTCCCGAAGAACGCGAGCAGGTCCGTCATGATCGATGCGGTGCGGGTTGCGCCGGCGACGAGCGCGGGGTGTGACTGCCCGGGTTGAGGCAACGCTTGCCGGGCGAAAAGGCGTGGCCCGGCCGTGGCGTCGCCGGCGTGCGGGCGCAGGTCCAGATACTGCCCGACGTACTTCTCGTTGTTGCGGGCGGCGGCTTCGGACGCCAGCGCGAGGTCCTGCACGAGGATCGCATCCCAGTTGTCCGCATCGAGCGCGTTTCGCTCATCCCGCCCGACGCGTACGCCCCATCGCCAATGTGCCGGCCCCGCCAGCGCCAGGCTGACCCGCGCTTCCCAGGCCAGCCCTTCCGCCGTGCCGCGCCACGTCGCCCGGCCAGCCTCGAACGTGGTGTCGGTTGCGGCGGCCAGCGCATCGACCACCGCGACGATCTCCTCGCCACGCCGTGCCCGCAGAAGCAGCCGCATCGGCCCGCCGCCCACGGGGTCGCCCAGCAGGCCGTTGATCCGCAGCGCGTCGCCGGGCACGTCGCCGTCGGACTTCCAATCGGCGGGCACGGACCAGATGCCGCGCAGCGTCCCGCCGGGCAGCCACGCCATCACCAGACGTCGGCCGTCCTGCTCGCCGCCCCGCCCCCGCAGCCAGCGCATCGGCCAGTGGCGGCTGGGCGGGAACCGATGCTTGGACGTGAAGGCGTGGTGGGTGGCGGCGGCGAGGTTCATGCTCCGGCAAATCTACGCGAAGTGCCTGCAGAAAAAAGCCCGCGCCGAAACGCGGGCTTGAAAGGAATCGCGGGGTGATCAAGCTTCAGGCGTGCCGGCGACGGAGCATCGCAAGCCCACCGAGCCCCAGCAGCGTGAGCGCTGCGGGCTCGGGCACCGTGAAGCCTTGGAAATTCGGGGCCGTGGAAGCGCCCCAGTTGTTCAGCACGGCGTCGAGGTCGAACTGGTCGATGGAGCCGAGGCCGCCGAAGTTGCCGCCGGCCCAGCCGCGATCGTTCTGGCCCCAGCCGTTGAGCACGGCATCGAGGTCGGTCTGGTTGACGAACCCGTCGAGGTTGGCGTCGCCCATGAGCAGGCCGAGCAAGCTTTCGACGAACACCGCGGTGTCAAGATCGTTGGAGAGACCGTCGCCGTTGAGGTCGGTCCATTCCCCGCCGTTCCTGAGGTCTTCGATGAACTCGTCGAGGTCGTTGGCATCGAAGGTTCCGTCGCCGTTGAAGTCGCCGAAGCGATCGCGGATGCTCGGCGGGGCGGCGTTGCGATCGGGGATTTCGGAGTTGTTGGCGACGAAATCCAGCGACTGGCTCGCGCGGATCGCCCGACCCACGGAAGGTTGGCCGTAGATGATTTCCAAGTCGGAATTGAGTGCATCCACGACGTCGGCAATGGTTGTGAATTCTGCGTCATCGATGATCGCGATGAGCTCGGCGTCCGTGAGGTCGTCCGATGCAGAGAGCGGCAGCAGGCCGATGAGCTTGGCTTTGGCCACCGGGCTGAGGCTTTCGCCGAAGTAGTAGCTGGTGAGCAGGATGGACTTCTGCACTTCCGGACCGACGGTCACATCGGTGGATCCGGTCGTGGTCGAGAGGTTGCCGCCGGTGAGCGGTTCGATGGGCACGGCGTTGCCGCGGCGGTTGTTGGTTTCGGCCTGGTCATCGAAGTTGAAGATCGGGTTGAGGTCGAAAGCGCCGTAGTTGAAGCCGAGAAAGGCGAGTTCGTTGTCGGTCAGGAGCAACTCGTCGCGGTCGCCGTTGAGGAAGTCGATCTCGGCCTGCTCGGCGAAGAAGATCAGGTTCTCGATGAGGGAGGCCTGGTCGCTGAGGGTGATGAACTGCGCGTCGGTGCCGTACCCGAAGCCGATTTCGTCATCGACGCCGTCGCTGTCGGTATCCAGCGGCACCGCCCGCGACGAGATAGGCAGGCCGACCAGTGCACCACCGAGGAACACGCCGCCGCCGCTATCGCCGGGCGAGATGCCCGCTTCGAAGGGGATGCGGAAGTCTTCTTCGGGGACTTGGCGAGGTTCTTCTTGACCGGACAGGATAAATTCACCAAAGTTCTTGACAGCGTACGCCTGCTCGAGGGCCAGGTTACGGTCGTTGAAATCGTCAGGTGTGAGGTCGTAAAAATCATCATCGCGATCGACGTCGAAATCCATCTCGATGAAGCTGGCGCTGCCCGTGGGCGACAGGCGAGGAATACTGTCGAGCCAGGGTTCCACGCGGTTCTGCCCCCATCGCCGATAGCCGTCGAAGTCGCTGGTACCATCCCGCCCGTTCCCGCCCAAGCCAAAGCCGACGATCTCGACGGTTTCGCCGTGGATTTCGGAGATCAGGTCGGCCGGGGTCTGCCGTTCGTAGATCGACACCGTGGTCAGGCCCATCGCCTCGATTTCGGCGGGGGTGACATCCAGCCGAACCAGGCCGTAGTCGTTGAACTGAATCAGGTTGCCCGCCGAATCGCCGAAGCCGCTGGCGACGTACCAGTCGTCGGGGCTGACGGTGTTGGTGGTGAAATAGTTATTGCCCAGCCCGACCGTAAGGGTCGGTACGATCGACGTGTCTTCATCCACGTCGAAACGGCCAAGCACCGCGAGGTTGTGGCCGGCGGTGATCATCCAGACGCTGTTCTGTCCGGAGTTCAGCAGCACGCCGCTGGCCTGGCCCTCGCGGCGGAAGCCCCCTTCGGTGTCGGTGATGTCTTCCTCGGTGGTGACGTCGCCGTAGCGGAATTCCACCGACACCACCGAATTGGCGATGCCTTGCGAGCCGCGGGAAATGGCGAAGATTTCGTGCTTGTCGTCGAGGCTGACAATCCCCAACGCGGGGCCGGCCGAAGCGACGGTCAGCCCAGTCCCCAAGGCCAGGAGCAGAGCACGCGTTGACGAACGGAACTTGGAACACGGGGCCGAAGCTTCGGCGAGGCAGGCGAAAGAGGTGGGCATCGATGATCCTTGGGAAGTACGAATTCAACGTCGGCGGGGCGGGCCGCGTTACACATGGCGGCCGACCGGAGGCAAACCAGGCTCGGGGACCAACCCCTCCAAAACGAGCCAACGTCCGCGAATCCGTGCGGCGGGAGCTGGGAAACGTGGAGCCGTTCCATCGGCTGGGCTGAACCTCCGTGATTCAGGAGGATACCTGAATCCGAACCTAACCCCAAGTACTGTTGACTCGGGTAAACGACACCGACCCCGCCGCTCCGAGCCACCGATCAGTCGCTCGTGTCGCGTGTCCACTGCCCGTACGACGGGCTGGGCTCCAGCACGGGGTTGAACTGATCGCCGGCGGTGTCGAAGGGGTTCTGCGAGCTCGCCGAGCCGTCGGCCCGGAGGTAGTTGTACTGGCGTCGGGTTTCGAAAGCTCCAGCGGTCGTCAGGTCTCCGCGGAGATAGGCGTCTTTGCTGTGGATCCCCGCGGTGTTGCGGGTCGAGGTTTCGACCTGTTGTTTAGCGGATTCGATCCACGCGCCGCCGCGGGCCGTATCGCCTGCGGCGCCTTGCAGATTGAAGAACGGGTATTTCGTGGTGCCTGTGAGCAGAGCCCCCAGCAGCCCGCCGGTGCGGGGGTATTCGGTGAGCATCAGCGTGGCCGACGGGGCGGGCACATCGGTGGCCAGCGAAAAGCGCGTCCGACGTTCGCCACTGGTCGCGGAGCCAGGCTTGGCCCCCAACCCGCGGGCGGGCCGAGGCGATGTATTGAAATCGATGCCGCCGAACGGCATGGAATACGTTCGCACCGCCACATCGCCCAGGTTGGCTTCCACCGGGGTGGGGTCGGCCGGGCAGATCAGGATCGGGCTGCCTTTGGCTTCCGGCAAAAACGCGGCGGCCTTGTCGGCCCGGGAAAGCGTGTGTCCCAACTCTTCGGCGAGGCTGTCATCCCACGTCCATTCCCCGCTGGTCAGCGTGCGATCGTGGGCAAACGGAATCAGATCGTTGTTGCTGGTCGCGTAGGACTGAAACGCGATCCCGATCTGCCGCTGGTTGCTCAGGCACGCCAGATTCTTCGCCGCGCTCCGTGCCGAGCCCAGCGCGGGCAGCAAAATGCTGATCAGCAGCGCGATGATCGATATCACCACCAGCAACTCGATGAGCGTGAACCCACCGGCCGGACGAAGATTGTCGAATTGGCGGGGAACGAACCGCAAGGCCAAGCACTGTACCGCCCCCGAACCCATCCACCAAGCAAAACGCAACGGCCTGCCACCTCAGCCGAAGAAGTGGATGGGTGCAGGAATCGACCTTAGGACCCCGTACATCAGAGTTTTTCGCATTATGGCGGCCTCGCTAAGGCCCCCGGGAGCGGTATACTTTCGGTCGAGATTCAAGCTCCGGAGCAAGACCATCAGCAATTCGGTCTGT
>CAZIXN010000045.1:1836-16741 GCA_964543215.1 uncultured Phycisphaera sp. | reverse complement strand
GGTGTACGGCTTTTTTAGTGAGCCCAAAAAGCGGCGGCCGGTGGCCGCCGATGGGACGCGGGCCGGTTGGGATGCGTGAAGCGGTGCGTGCCCGCGGTCGATTTCCGCCTCCCGTCGGCGGCCACCGGCCGCCGGTTGATACGAGCCGCGATCCTGAAGCCGCAGGCCGACGGCCTGCGCGTGCTCGGCGTGTCGCGGGAGATTTGCGTGAAGCCGGATGCTGCCGCGCAGGCCGACGGCCCGCGGCGTCGGCGCGAGCTTCACGCAAGGGGTCGGCGTCGCGGCATTTGATTTTCAGGCCACGGAGGAGCGTTGGACGCGGATGCGGTTTTCGGCCTGGGTGATCGCCAGGTCGATGGCGGAGCGCATCGAGCCGGGATCGGCCTGGTTCTTGCCGGCGATGTCGAACGCGGTGCCGTGGTCGGGGCTGGTGCGGAGGATGGGCAGGCCCAGCGTGAGGTTGACGGCGTTATCAAAGGCGAGGGCTTTGAGGGGAATGAGACCCTGGTCGTGGTACATGGCGACCGTGAGGTCGAAGCGTTTGCGATTGCCGGGGGTGAAGAGCGTGTCGGCGGGGAAGGGTCCGCGGGCGTCGATGCCGTGCTTGACGGCCAGCTCGATGGCGGGGGTGATGAGGCGGTGTTCCTCGTCGCCGAAGGCCCCGTCTTCCGAGGCGTGCGGGTTGAGTCCGGCCACGGCGATGCGGGGTTTGGCCAGGCCCATATCGAGCATGGCCTGGTGCCCCAGGTCGATGGTGTCGAAGACCGTGCCGATGGTCAGGACGTTGCGGACGTCCATGAGGGCCAGGTGGATGGTGGCGAGGATGGTGCGGAGGGGCTGGCCGTTGGGCTCGTGCCCGACGAACATCATGGCGGCGCGTTTGGCCTTGGTGCGATGCTGGAGGAACTCGGTGTGGCCGGGGAATTTGCAGCCGGCCAGGTGCCAGGAGGCCTTGGCGATGGGGGCAGTGACCAGGGCGTCGATGCCGGCGTCTTCGACGGGGCGTTGCGCGGCTTTGACGGCGTCGTCAAGGAATCGGAGCGATGCGGTGCCGTGCTGGCGGGACGGGCGGGGGTCGTCCCAGGCACCCAGTGAGTTTTCCTCGTCGTAATCCAGGACCACCACGTCGTGAACGAGGGCGAAAGAGGCGCGCGGCGCATCGTGCTGAAGGCGGTGCCAGTAAGGCTCGATTTCTGCGAGGTCGGCGGCGTAGGTGAGCAGCTCGTTGAGGCCGAAGATCACGAACCGGGCGCGGCGCCGGAGCTTGCGATCGGCGAGGGCTTTAACGACGACCTCGGCCCCGACGCCCGCGGGGTCGCCCATGGTGATGCCGATGACCGGCTTGCGGGTTGGGGTCGCGTCGGGAGCCATCGGGCAATTGTAAACGATGGTCGCAACGCCTGTGTGCCGTCGCTTACGCCGTGGGCGGCGGGGGGTTGTCGCGGACCGGGACGGGTGCTGCGGAAGTGCCTGCGGGCGCGATTTTCCCGGCCATGTCGAACAGCTTGACGACGTAGAGGATGAACAGGATGAGCGCCGCGATGCTGAAGACCGGGCTGATGCACGCGAGGATGAACGTGATGCCCAGCGCGAAGCTCGCGGCGACGCAGACGCTGAACCACAGGCCCAGCGTTTTGCCGGCGTCGCCGATGGTGGTGTTGCCGACCGAGTCGAAGTAGCTCTTGAAGGATTCGGAAACGCGGGCGGTGGCGATGAAGTTCCAGACCAACCCGAACAGCGGGATGGCCATGAGGAACACGGCCGGGGGCGACATCTTCTGGTGTTCTTTGGGAACCTTGCTGTAGGGCAGGTAGATCAGCAGGGCCAGGACGACCAGCACCACCGCAAAGACGATCAGTCCCAGAATCATGCCGACGATCAGTGCGCCGATGCCCGCGGCGGCGCCTTCGCCGGCGGCGATGCCGAATTGTTGCATGGCCTGTTCGAACTGTTCGGCGATTTCCTCGGGTGTCGGTTGGGCGGGGTTCTGGGCGAGCAGGGCGAAGGGATTGAGCGGCATGGGTCTCTCCAAAGATGGGAAGGATCGGGTTCACGCTAACGCGGCGTGGGACGGATGGCAACGGCACGGGTAGGCTTGCGGGATGCGTTGGTCCACGGCCGACATTGCCGAGGCGCTGGAAGCGGGGCTGCGGCAGACGGCGGCGGCGGACGACGCCGAACACGCGGTGTACGGTTTTGACGCACGGGACGAGTTGGGCTTGCACCCGGTGCTCGCGGAAGCGTGCCGGGCGCACGGCGACGGCTGGGGCGTCTGGCCCGAGCAGCGGTATCCGGGGCATTGGGCCAAGCGCAAGAAGAGCGAAGGCCTGCGCTGCGATCTGGTGCTCACGCCGCAGAGGCGGCCGCTCGCCGACCCCGAAACCAAGGGCACGCTCTTCGGGGCGCACGCCGCCTGCGACGCGGATGCGGCGTACTGGCTGGAGGTCAAGACCGTGGCGCAGTTTGAGCTGGGTGAGGGGTTTCGGCGGTATTCGGCGGAGTTGCTGCGGCCGGTGATGGCGGATGTGAAGAAGATCTGGCAGGACGGGGTGATCCGTCACGGCGGGCTTGCGCTCGTGCTGTTCACGGCGGACGCGGAGGTCGCGGACCACGATGTGCTTGCCTGGCACACCCGGTGTCTGGAGAAGGGGTTGCCGGTGCAGACGCCCGCGGTGCGTGGTTTTCCGATCACCGACCGCATCGGCAACCGGTGGTGCGCGGTGGCGGTGTTCGGGGTGCGGGGATAAAAAAAGTCCACGCCCCTGAAACTCAGTGGGCGTGGACCGGGAGGAGAGAGAAGTGGGGGGAAGCGACGGCCCAGGCGGGCTGGCCGTCTGACCAGCGTAGGCGGCTACTGCCCCAGCGCGGCGAGTTCCTGGCTCTGCTGGAGTTGCTCTTCGACGCGGCGTTGGAGTTCTACGCGTTTGGCGTTGTTGCGGTCGTCGCTGAGGAGTCGGCCGGCGATACGGCCGTCGGGCAGCAGGTAGACCATGCGGACCTGCGAGGTGCCGTTGACTTCGACGACGTCGACGTCAAGCAGGACGGCCCCGACGCCCATGCTGACCGTGCGATTGAGGCCGGGCACCAGTTCGACGGTTTGTTCGCCGCCGATGGGGTTGCCGGGGGTTTCTTCGAATTCGCCTTGACGCCACAGGCCGTTGTAGACCTTCCAGACTTCGATGGCGGCGCGGTCCTGGTCGGCGTTGCCGCGGACGAAGAAGAAGTACGCCTCGGGGTCGAGCGTGACGGGCGTGGTCCAGGGCGCGGCGTCGAAATCTTCCACGCTGGGCGCAACGGCGAGGCGGTACTCATTGGCCTTACGCTGTTCGCTGGGCAGTCGGGTGTACTGGAACAGCGGGTTGATCGCGGCGGCGACGAGTTTGTAGCGGTACGTCTTGCCGGGCTGGGCGGTGAGGTCGTGGGCCCACACGCGGACGGTCTCGGGGACATCGTCGGTGGGGTTGGCCGGCACGCCCAGGCCGCCGAGGTTGGGTTGCCCCGGCTGTTGACCGCCGGGGCGGTTGCCGAACGGCTGCGGCCGGCGGAGTCCTTGCCCGCCCATCATGCCCGCGTCGCCGAATTCGTCGAAGCCCATGCCCATGCCGCCCATGCCCCCCATGCCCATGCCGCCGTCCATGCCGCCGCGGTTGCGGAGGAATTCCATTTGCGCGGCGTCGTCGTCGATGCCGAGCAGGTCGTTCTTTTCCTTGATCTTGGCGCGGAGTTCCTCCTCGAACCGTTCGACCTGCTGGCGTTGCCGATCGGCTTCTTGGGCGGCGCGGTCGGGGCGATTCGCGTTAGAGGGTTGACGTGTGTTGCCGCCCACGCCCATGCCGCCGTCAAGGCCCATGCCGCCGTCGTCGAAGCCTTGGCCGGGCTGGGTGCGCTGGCGGGTGTTGCCGGCGCGGGCGTCCTGGCCGGTGAGGGCGTTGATCCGGCGTTCGAGGTTCTTGATGTCGTTTTCGATTTTGTTGAGCGTTTCGCGTTCCTGTTTGGAGAGCACTCGGTCGCGGCCGGTCGGCGGAGTCCAGGCTTCGAGCGCCATGGGCGGGAAGGCGGGTTGCATGATGTCGGCCTGCCGTCCCTGGGCTTCGACGAGGATCTGCTGCGCGGCCATGGGCTCACGTGGTTCGACGGTTTCGCCGGGGAGGAACGCGAGTTGGCCGGGCAGCGGTTCGACGGTGGTGCGGTTGCCCCAGGTGCCGTCGGGCAGCTGCTCTTCACGGACGAGGTAGACCGACGCGATGCCGAGCTTCGCGAGCCAGACGTTGTTGGGGATTTGTCGCTCGGGCGACTGGTCGGTGGCGTCGAGTCGTTTGGCCCATTCCTGCAGCGGAAACTCGGCCATGACGGAGATGTACTGGAAGTCAACGGGAGCCTGATTGCCGACGAGATTCTGGACTTCGACGATCTGATTGCGTTGCAGCGGGTCGTTGACGGCGTTGGGGTCGGCAAGGACGCCGTGCTTGGCCTTGATGCTGAACGACGAGGCCATCGGCGGCGTGGGCAGGAACAACGCGTCGAAGTCGATGACGCCTCCATCGACGGTGTCGGGCGGTAGGCCCTGGCCTCCCATCGCCGAGGCGAGGCGCTCGACCTGAGTGATCGGCCGGGCGATCACTTCGCTGAACTCCTGAGCGTAGTCCGGGACGATGTATTCCTGCTCGGTGGGCAGGTTGGTGCGGTCGCTGCGGATGCCGGCGGTGACACGTTCGGCGGCGGTGTTGATTTTCTGTTCGAGTTCGCCGGGGGTGTCGCCCGAAGCGGTGGCGTGCGGGTCGCCGAGCACGCCCAGCCAGGCGTACGCGCCCACGATCAGGAGCAGCAGGACGGAGGCACCCAGGACGAGTTTCTCGGTGTGTTTGGCGAAGAAGCCGAGGTCTTTGTTCATCGGAGATTCTCGGGTAAGCGGGCCGGGGTGGAAGCGCGGTGTGGGGCGCGGCGGGGGGCGGCGGGGCGTGGTGGCGGCGATCAGAACGATTATTCGGCGGGGGCGGAAGCCGTGACGCCGGTGTAGGTTTTGACGTCTTCGGGCATGAGCGGGGCGGTCCATTCGCGGAGCCAGAGGGTCTCGATGACCAGTTCGAGCTGGACGATGTCGCCGGTGCCGTAGAGGAAGGGGCCGCCGAGGCTGCCGAAGTCGAATTCGTTGAGGTCGGTGATCCGTTGATCGACGACGGTCATGTAGTTGACCCGGCCGATGGCGTTGTAGAGGTCCGGGAGTTTCTGGAAGTCGGCGTGGAGGGTGAGCTTGACGTGGCGGACGTCGAAGACGTTGTTGGACGCCCGGCCGGTGGGGGCAAAGAAGTAGTTGCCACGGACGGCGGCACCGGGCTGCGTGGGCGCGGCCTGGGGCGGGTTGGGCAGGCGGGCGACGGTGCGAGCCTGTCCGCTGGTTGAGCCGGCTTGCCCCTGACCGGTGGGGTTGAGTTCGCCGACGTCGCCGGTGGTGTGCAAGCCGACGTAGCCGGGCTCGACTTCGACGCGGAGCAGGCGTTTGGCGACGCCCGTGAGGACGTTGCCGCGGATCTCGGTGCCGTCTTCGGCGGTGGCGACGACTTCGTCGATGCGGTTGGCCAGTCGCAGCGCCTGGATGATGTCGCCCTGAATCCAGAGTTCCATCTGGCTTTCCCAGAGCTCCCACGGTTCGGGGGTGCGGCCGGCTCCGTAGATCCACGGTTGCACCGACAGCGGAAACGCGGGATTGAGTTGGGTCGGCGGTCCGAGGAACGGGTCGGCGTAGATGTCGAGGCTTTGGGCACGGCTCTTAAGGGTGTTGAGCAGGCGGCCACGCTGCTCCTCGCGGAGCGTCTGGGCCTGGCTTTCGGTCATGTTTTCACCGTAGGTCTGCACGCCTTCCTGCACGATGCGGGAGAGGGTCTGCTGGAGTTCCTGGTCGCTGGGCGGCAGGCCGGCGTTGAGCGTGGGCAGCGAGATGCCGGTGACTTCGGCGAAGCCTTCCTGCGGTCCCGGTCCGCCGACCAGGGTGCTCAGGGCGTCGCGGTAGAGCGCGCGGAACTGGAACGGGTCGATGGAGCCGGTGTTGGGGAACATGCCGCTGATGAGGGCCGCCTTACCCTGGCGGTTGCGGACGGTGACGGCGTCGCGGGTTCTGTCGGCCTGCCGGGTGACGTCGGCGTAGATCGCCTTGAGGCGGTCGACGGTGGCCTGGTTGTACGTGACGCCGGAAATTTCCTGGGGGGAGGCGCCCAACTCGGCGGGGGGCAGGCTGATGCTTTGCGAGGTGAATCGGTTGAGCTTGGCGGGCTCTTGCGAGAAGGTGTCCATGTCTTCGCGCAGCGTGGCGGACTGTCCGATGAAGTACACGAACACGCCGATGGCCGCGAGCACGACGATCGCGGAAATGACGGTCAGCGGGTTGGATTTCAGCCAGGCGAGGATATTTTTCATGCGGGCACCTCGTGGTTCTCGTCGGTGGTGTCGGCGGCGCTGCGCTCACGCGGCAGGGCGTCGGGCGTTCGGGTCAGATCTTGCGGGGCGGCGGGGGAATCGTTGCCTTCGCGGTTGGCTTGGTCGGGCTCGGCGGCGGGGTCTTCGGAGGGCGCGGCCGGCGCGGCCGGCGCGGCGACAGGGTTCTTGAGCTCGAGCGTGAAGCGCAGCTCGAACTCCGAGTCGGTGGAGCGGTCTTCGGCGATCAACGGGTTTTGCGGAAGCATGTCGGCGACCGAGACGTTGCTGAGGCTGCCGCCGGCGCCGCCGAAGCCGCCCATCCCCATACCGCCCATCCCCATTCCACCCATGCCACCCATGCCCATACCACCCATGCCGCCGTCGCCGAACTCATTCATTCCGCCCATCCCGCCGCCGCCCATGCCGCCCATGCCGGTATAGGCCCGGGAAGCGCCGCCGGTGGCGCCCACGGGTCGGAGGTACGGCATGGGATTGTCGGGCAGGACGATGGTGTACGGCACACCCTCGCGGTTGGCGTTGTCGGCGAGCCACTTGAGCACGGTGCTGCGGATCAGGGCCGACGCCGCCGCGGATTCCAGCGGGGTCGTGCCCTGCATCACGATTTCAAGTCTGGGTTTGGAGGTCTCGGTGAAGAACTCCTTGGTCTGGCCGTCGGCGACCATCGCCGACACATCGCCTGCGGCACCGCCGCCGCCCATGCCCCCCATGCCCATCCCCATTCCTCCCATGCCCATGCCCCCCATGCCCATGCCGCCCATTCCGTCCATGCCCATGCCCATGCCGTCCATGCCCCCCATGCCCCACATGTCCATCTCGCCGCCCCCTTCATCGACGGCGGCGGCTTCTTCACTGGCCGGCTCGTAGGTGTCGGCGATCAGGTTGATCGACAGCACGCGACGCTGTTGCCGGGGGATGGCTTTGATCGCTTCGTAGTCGCCGGCGACGATCGCTCCCTGCGGGTTGACCGTTGCGAGCATCGCGCCGATGTCGGCCATGACGTGGGCGTAAAGATCACGCTGCGGCAACACCAGGCGGTAGTTCTCGATGCCCTGCAGCGGGTTGCCGACCATGACTTCCTGGGCGAGTCGCTCGAACTGCTGGGCTTCGTTGCTGACGCGGCGCACGACCGGCTCGGCGGAGGCTTTCATCGATTCAAAGCCGGCACGGTCCACCAGGTACTTCGCCGCATAGGCCCCCGATGCAAGCGCGATCGCAGCGGCGGCACCGACGATCCACGGCTGCTTGGACTTCCACAGCCGGGCGCGGAGGATGTGCTCGGGCAAAATGTTGGCGGGCACGGCTTCGAGGCCCAAACCCTGCAACGCCAGGCCGTACGCCGTGGCGAGGTTGCCCGTGGCCGCGGCGAGTTCGGACTCGCGCTTGCCTTCGAGCGTGATGCGCGCGAACGGCGCGGGCTTGCCCACGCTCATCTGCAACTGCTGCTTGAGGAACTTCTGCAGGCCCGGCAGCTGGAACGTCGAGCCCAGCCCGATCACGCGCTTGAGCTCCGAGTCGCGGTTCATCGACTGGTAGTACCCGATCGACCGCTGCACCTCCTGCACCAGGTCCGCGAACACCGAACGCATCGCCTGGAAAATCTGCTTGGCGTACTTGCTGGTCGCCGCTTCCTTCTTGAGCTTCTCGGCCTTGGCGTAGCTGATCTTGAACTGCTTGACCAGCGCTTCGGTGAAGTTGTTCCCGCCGATGGGCAGCGTCCGCAGCCAGATCTGCCCTTCCTCAATCACGATCACGTCGGTCGATACCGTGCCGATGTCCAGCAGCACCGTTCCGCCGTCGTCGCCGTCGCCGCCGGCCATCTCGTAGGCGAAGGCGTTGAACACCGCCACCGGCGAGAGCGTCAGCTCGTCCAGCTCGAGATTCACCGCCCGGTAATTGCTCAGAAAACGCAGCACCCGCTCCTTGGTGATCGCGAAGATGCCGACCTTCACATCCGGCGAATCTTCTTCCTGGAACACCTTGTAGTCCCACTCGACTTCATCGATGGGGAAGGGGATCTGCTGCTGGGCCTCGAACTTCACGATGTCCGGGATTTTCTTGGGTTCGACCGGCGGCAGCGCGGCAAACCGCGCAAACGCCATGTTGCCCGGCACCGACGCGACGACCGTGGCCGTCGTCAGGTCGTACTTCTGCATGAGCGCGTCGAGCTGGAGCTGCACCGCCTCGTCGGCGTCCACGTCCGGCGCGGTCAGCACCTCGGCGTAGGGGAGGATTTCGAACTGCTCCATCCGCACTTCGCCGCCGTTGCGGACCAGCTTGACGGCCTTGACCGCGTGGCTGCCAACGTCGATGCCCCAGCTTTCGTTGCCTTTGGCCATGATCGGAAACTCCTGAAACAAGCGGAACACACGAAACAAGCCCGTGGGTGTTCAACCCCTCGCGCCCTCAAGCAAGCCGGCCAACGCCGAACCGCTTGGGGGAAACCGCACAACATACGGTCTTTCGTCGAGCCGTACGCGGCACCACCGAATCGGCAGGGCCGCGTCACAAGCTCGGTCACTTTTCGGGTTGTCCAGTCGCTGCGCGGGTCGGCCGAATGAGGGATCCGCAAGTGCGGGAACAAATAGGCGGCCGACGCTCGATGTCTCGCAAGCGCCATGGTTCAATCTTCACCGCAACCGACGATTCGGTCAAGGGTTTTTAAACCCGCCATCGAGACCGCTTCGTGCCGCGCGGGGAATCGATCACACCAACGCTACGAAAATTGACCTCCGGAAGTTCGATCGTCGACCGGTCGATTTGACCAAACCGCCGCGACTCGGCAAAGTGTTGCGTTCCCACCCATTCCCCACGATGGGGCCGTAGCTCAATTGGGAGAGCGCTGTGTTCGCAATGCAGAGGTTAGGGGTTCGATCCCCCTCGGCTCCACTTTCCGGTTCTGAAATCCGGTTCTTCGGCGAAAGCGCCGAGCATCAGCGGCGGCGTCGAAGCGCCACGAGCGCGACGGCGGCGACGATGCCGGCCGTGGGCTCGGGGACGGCGCTGCCGGCGAAGTCGGGCGCGTCGGCGGACCCCCAGTTGTTCAGCACGCGGTCCAGCTCGCGCTGATCGACCGCGCCCTGCGGCAGGTCGTTGAGCCATCCGGCGGGCGCGGCCTGGCCGACCGGCGTGCCTTGGCCCCAGTTGTTCAGCACCAGGTCCAGATCGCCCTGTTCCACCGAGCCCGAGCCGTTGTAGTCGCCGGCGATCTGGAAAACGGCATCGAGCACGGCCGCCACCTCGGGCAGTGCCGCAAAATCCGCCGAAGGCGCGTCGAGGAAATCGATCATCGCCATCGTCGACAGCGCCAGGTTCCAGAAGTCCATGAACGCCGCGACCGCGGTCGGTTCGGACGCGCCGGTGGCCCACACGGCGGAATCGGCCAGGCCCAGCGGACCTTCGAGATCATTGAGCAGGTGATGTCGGAGCGCCGCCTCGGCGGCGTCGCGTGTTTGGGCGTCGCCCATCAGCGCAAAGGCCACGGCCCAGGGCATGAACACATCGGGGTTGCCGAAGTTGGCGAAGGCGCTGAACTGCTCGTACAGCCCGCTGCCGTTGTCGCCGGCGTCGGGCTGCAGGAAGTTCTCCCGGCCGATCTGGGCGAAGTAAGCCGCGACGTCGGCCTGATACCGCGCGGCGTTGTGCTCGGGGTTGCTCGCCAGCGACGCAATGGGGTAGGTGTCGCTGCCGCGATCGCTCGTGTCGGCGAACAGCGGCAACAGCCACTGCACGAACGGCGGGCGGTTGGCGTCGAAGGTGCTGACCAGGTAGTTGCCGTCGTCGGCCGCGCCCAGGTGGTCGCGGGTGCGGAAGATCGCGGAGTTCCACTGGGTTTCGATCGGGACGGGATAAGTTTCGCTGAGCGCCGCGGCGAGCGAGATGACCCACGGCTCGCCGGAGTAGGAGTTGTAGGTGCCGGGTGTGAGGCCGGTGTCGGCGCGGTTGGCGAAGGACCAGCCGCGCGGGTTGGTCGTGCCGTTGCCGACGGTGTCGCTGAAGGGCTGGAAGTTGAAGCGTTGCTGTACGGCATCGACGTCGGCGGCGACCTGGGGCGCGACGTGGGGGGCGTTTTTGTATTGGTGCAGCGCGAGGGCCATGAACGCCGCGTCGACGCTGGACTCTTCCCCGCCGATGCCCGCCGCGGGCGCGAGCGTGTTCCAGTCGACGTAGCGCGCGGGCAGGTAGTCGGTCTGGTTGAGGTTGGTGTTCAGCGAGGCGGCGAGCGTGGTGGCGTAGGCGTCGGCCTCGGCGGCGGTGACCCAGCCCCGCTGCACCGCCGACGGCAGCACGTGCAGCAGGCCGGACGTCGCGTTGAGCGCGCCGCCGGTGCTGTTGGTGTTGTGCAGCGGCACGTAGCCGGTGGCGTGATTCCGGCTGCCCCAGAGCCCGCGGAACTGCCGCTCGGCCAGGCGTTCCACCATCGTGGTGAGTGGGGCGGAGTTGACGTCGATCGGCCCGCCGGGTTCGAGGAACGCCGCGTCGTCGAGATAGATGGTGCCTTGCACGGGCGCGGGGGAACTCGGTTGCACGAGGTAAGAGAATCGGCCGGCTTTGCGGAGGTCGGGTTGACCCAGGATGGACCAGCCCGGCGTGGCGAGATCCAGCGGCGCGGCGACGCGCTGCCACTGCGTGCCCGCAGCGATCGGCTGGGACCATGATGCACGGTGGGCGTTGCTGTCGCGGTCGTCCTTGATCTCAACGGTGAAAGTGAAGGGCTGCCCGGTGTCGTTGCGCAACCAGACTTCGGCGGCGGCGTAGCCGGTGAGGTCGCGGTTGTGTTGATTGGTCGTGGGCGCCAGCGTGGTCTGCACGAAGCCGAGTTGCCCGGGTTGGATCGGCGAGAAGGCGGTGAGCTGCAGCGCCGCGTTGCCGGAGCGGACGCCGACGGGGTTGGTGGTGGACGTGAGGAGTAAGCCGTTGGAAGCGCCCGGCTGCCCGCCGTAGCGGTTGAGCAGGCCGTCGGCGGTTTCCTGGTCCCAGAACGGCACGCGCGACAGGTCGGCCGACCCCAGCGCAATCGAGGCCGGATCGTTCCACGACTGGGCCGCGATGGGAAGCGCGCCAAAGCTGCACAGCCCGAGGGTCAGCGGGGCGAGCAACGTCGGGGTAAGCCGGGGCGGGGCGGGGCGGTCTTTCTCCATGGTGATTTTCGTCAGGCCCGGGTGGGGCGGTCGGTGGCGACAAGCATGGCCTACGGAATGAGGGTCAGCCAGCCGAGTTCGATGGATCGGCCGGAAGTCCGTAGCCGCCAGTTCTGTTTGATGACCGCCGGCCCGGAGACCGAGCCTTCCAGCACGGACACCGAAGCACGCAGCAGGCCGTGCGGCTGTGGCTGCGTGCTCAGCGATGCCCAGGGGATCGTTGCATCGACGGTGTAGCCCTTGTCGTCGCGGACGATGCGGGTGTCGTACTGCCGGCGTCGGCGGAGGATCTCGCCCTCGGCCAGCGGCGGCACGAATCGGAAACGCAGGTCCAGCGTGGAAGCCGCGGCCACCGGGTCTTTCGCCGCAAGCTTTTCGCGCGTCACCGGGTCCAGGAAGACTTCGACGAAGTTCTGTGCGGCTTCACCGTCCAACGTCGGCGGCATGGCTTCGTCGGCCACTTCGACTTTCAACCGCAGGTGCAGCGCCGCGTCGTCCCAGAGCGCCGCGAACTTCGCACGCTTGACCCGATCATCCTCGCCGAGCGTGTTGGCCGGCGCGATGGCGTGCCAGTCGGCCTTGTCCCAGCCGACGCTCAGCCGCCGGACCTTCGCGCCCGGCTCGCCGCGCCATCCGCCGGCCACCATCTCGGCGGGCACGGCCTCGGCACCGTACAGCGAGGTCATCCGCGTCGGATCCACCTCGTGCGCTTCGCCGTCGCGGAAGCCCGCCCGACGCATCGCCTCGCGGATCTCGGGGTTGGCCATGAACCACCGCCAGGGCGAACCGGTCCGCAGGTTTTCGATCATGATCGCGCTGATGCCCTGGTCGATGCCCAGCACGTCCGAAGCGATCCAGCCGGTCTGCGGGTTGAACGCGTCGACAAAGCCGTAGTGCTGCCAGATGCGGTCGCCGTAGCGCTGCCGCATGTACCGCAGCGTCTCGAGCGCTTCGTCGGGCATGAACACGATGGCACCCGCGGGTCCGCAGGGCACGAGCGTGCCGTCGATTTTGTCGGTGATCGGCGGGCCGCCCCAGGCGGTGTAGCCGCCGGCAAAGTCCGACGCGGTGATGCCCCAGAGCTGCGCGGAGTAGTGCGGGAAGCGCTCGCTGAGTTCGTCGACGCACATGCGGTAGTGCGCCTGCGTGGCCAGCACCGAGTTGTGCCAGTAGTCCGCCACGTCGTCGCGCATCCCGCGGAAGTCCACGAAGGCGTGAGAGAATTGGTGCGTGAACATCGGAGGACACGCCAGAAACGTCCGCCCCGACGCGTCGATCATCGCGGGCTCCCGGCTCCAGGTCGTCCACGCCGTCGCGGGGATCGGGTGCGTCGGCGAGCCGATGCCCAGCAGGTACAGCAGCGGGTGCTCGCTGTACCCATCCCAAGTCGCCGCCAGGAACCCGCGCTCCGGCGACCAGCCCATGCTGAAGACGCCACGCTCGTTGAGCATCCAAGGAAAGTCCACCCGCTCGTAAATCTTCGTCGCCAGCTCCGCCGCCTCGCTGTCCGGATAGGCCTGCCGAACCGTCAGCACGCCCGCCAGCAGCAGCGCCGTGTCGATGGACGACAACTCGCAGTTCCAGACGCGCTGGCCGGTCTCGTGGTTGACGAAGTGGTAGAACCAGCCGCGCTCGTGCGGCATCTTTTCCCAGAGGAAGCGCAGCGTCGTCAGCGCCCGGCCGTACGCCTCTTCCTCGGTCAGCCAGCCGCGCTGCTGGGCGATGCACAGCGAGGTCAGGCCAAAGCCCGTCGCCGCGATGCTCGACACCTCGAACTGGCCCGAGCCGTCCGCCGGCGCCCGGTCCGCCACCAGCCCGGTCTGCGGATGGCCCTGCTCCCAGAAAAACCGCACCGCCGTCCGCTGGATGTCGTCCAGCAACGCGACGTCTTCGCTCGACAACGCATCGGCATCCGCCAGCACAGGCGGGTGACGCAGCACCGCATCTTCGGACCGGTTCATCACCGCCGCATCGAAGGGGGGCAGCACGGGCAATCGAACCACCTCCGTCTGCGCGTCCTCCGCGACACTGACGCCAAGCACGTTCGCCACCGCCGCGGTCGCCTGTGCCCAGGCCCCACCCGCCGTCGCCGCGGCCGCGACCAGCAATCCCAGCGACAACGTCCAGAGCAAGCCCCGACCCGTCACGCCGACAGGAAAAGTTGGCCGTCCGTCAAGGCGATTCGTCTCAGGCATGTTCGCTCGGAGCCTCAAGAGATACAGATGTCAAGGTGGTTGGCGTCGATCGGCCGTACGCACCCAGGGGGAAAGATGAACACGAGAAACAAAGGGGGCCGGGATCGACCTTGCTCAACCCTAGTTGTCGGCAGAACCGGGCAGACCGCTCCACCGGGAATTTCAGGATTCACAACTCCGGCCGAATCCCGCAGCATCACGGATTGTTCACGATGTTGCCGGCGTTGCCGCTGACCACATCGCCGTCGGGATGGCCCCAGTTGAACCACGGACCGTTGCCCTTGGAGTCCACGGGCACGCCGCTGTTTTCGAAATCCTTGTACTGCCGGACGGCCAGAAACTCGGAGTGGCCGTCGAGAAAACTGAAGTTCAGCCCTTGGTTGCTGTGCCGCAATACTTCTTCCGAAGGCCCGCCGGGCCTCGGCGAAGGAGTGTCGAAATCGAGCGCCAGCACGGTCTCGGTGGGGATCGGCAGCTGGTAGATCGGCCGTCCCACGATCCCGCCGTCGCGCTTGACGCCGTCGGCGGTGTTGACGTTGCCGATGTTGTCGTTGAGCTTGTAATCCGCGAAATAGCGAACCGCGCCCGGGGCCGAGGGCAGGATGTCGCCCTCGCCGTTCAAGGAAACTTCGTACCAGCCGAGGCCAGAAAAACCGCTGCCCACCGCCGGTTGCACGAATAGTTCGCCCTGCGAGTTCGTGGGCTCTGCCTCGGCGCAGCGGAACACGTCTCGGCTCTGGATGTAATCGTTGAGCATGGCAAGCTGCAGGCCTTGCCGGTGATAGGACAGACTCAGGCGGGCTGGATTGCCGAACAGCGACCAGTTGTATTCCGTCGGGAGATACTCGCGGTGATCGGTGGCGTAGATCTGCTCCGCCAACGCGATTTGCCGCAGATGTTGCAGGCATTGGCTCTGTCGGGCGACGCGTCGGGCGGCACCCAAAGCCGGCAGCAGCAGACCGATCAGCAGCGCGATGATCGAGATGACCACAAGCAGCTCGATCAGGGTGAATCCTCGGAAGTTCGAGGAGGAAGTTCGCGTGTTGGGGTGAAGTTGGGTTGGCGTCACGGCTTGGACTTTCTGGAGATGGGTGCGGGCGACTCGCTCTCCTCGCGGAATTCCGCGCCGCCCCGGTGAGG
>CAZIXN010000045.1:0-1826 GCA_964543215.1 uncultured Phycisphaera sp. | reverse complement strand
CCGATCAGCAGCGCGATGATCGAGATGACCACGAGCAGCTCGATCAGGGTGAAGCCTCGCAAAGTGGAATGTGGATGGCGGTGGAGGGTTGTAGTTTTCACGGTTTGGACTCGCTGGAGATGGATGCGGATGAGACGCTCCCCTCGCGGAAATCCGCGCCGCCCCGGTGAGGGCGGCGCGAACGATTTTTGGTTCAGGCGCCCATGCCGCGGCGACGCCGCAGCGCCAGGCCCAGGCCGGCCAAAAGCGCGGCGGCCGCCGGTTCGGGCACGGCCGAGCCGCTGAAGGACGGGGCGTTGCTGCTGCCCCAGTTGTTCAGCACGCGGTCGAGTTCTTCCTGGTCGACCTGGAGGCTGGCGAGGCCGTCGGTGTTGGCGACGAAGCCGGAGGTGCGGTCGCTGCCCCAGTTGTTGAGCACGAGGTCCAGGTCGCCCTGTTCCACGCTGCCCGAGTCGTTGTAGTCGCCGGCGAGGCCCGCGACCGTGCCGAGCACTTCGAACACCACGTTGGAGAACAGCGTGTCGCCGAAGTCCGGCGGGGAAGCGAAGAAGTCGGGGGGGTACTGCACGTACACTCCGAACTGGCTGCCGGGGATCACGCCGTTTTCGACGTTGCCCATCGTGAACACCTCGCCGCCGACGCCGTCAACGAAGTACTGCATCGTGGCGGGCACGGTTCCACCCTGACCGTCGCCGGGGCGGTATTCCAGGCCCAGGTTGATCGTGCTGCCCGTGCTGTATTGCTGGCCGCCGAAGGTTTCGGGGTTGTTGGTGGAGAAGAACGGGAAGAAACTGCCGAACGCGGCGATCTCGCCGTTGGTCTTGACGATCATCTGGCCTTCGCCGCCGATGAACGAGTCCATGAAGAGGCCGGCTTCCTTGGCGGGGGAATCAAGCCCCGCGTCGAGGTTGATGTCCACCGAATACTTGAAGCCGCGGTCGTTGGCGAACGCGAAGGGCGTCGTGTCGTCGTCGGACAGCCAGGCGACGTGGCGGTTGGCAAAGTCCGAGCCACCGTCGGGGAAGAAGCCGGTTTCCTCAAAGCGAAGGCCGGCGAAGCCGTTGTCGGTGACCGTGAGGGTCGTGCCGGGGAAGTCGTTGAACCGCCGCTCCTGCACGACCCACGAATTGATGTCCTCGATCGCCGCCGACGCCGCACCGGCGGACAGCAGCGTGCCCACGGCCGCCCCAGCCACCACCAAACCACGCAAGCCCCCACGCCCACGGCAAACCATCCTGTTTCCTTCATACACGCACAACATCTCGACTCCTTTGGTGACCAGCACCGCGATACATGAAATGGCGTCCAGACCGCTCTCAACCGAGCGTGGACACGGACCCGTCACAGAAAATCAACCGAACAAACACGACCTCGCCATCACCAGACGCAAACGGTGACCAAAGAACCTTCTGAATCAAGCGCACAGCCGCATCAGGAAATTATACCCCCTTTTCTCGCGTCCAGACAGGGACCGGCATGGAATCACCCGAAATCCCCGGATTCGCCCCGGTGTCCCGCGTGCACGTCGTCCACGGAGCCCCCTGACTCCCGAAGGGCCACCGCTTCAAATTCGGCCTCGCCCATCGGCGATGATCCGTGGTTTTGACCTGCCCCGGGCAGCGGGGCGGGGACGGAGGACGCGCGGGACAGGGGTGGGTGTGCCTTGGCGGGCTAAGTGGGCTAGGATCAAGGACATCGCAAAGGGGTGCGGGATGATTTCTTTTCCGTTTTGAAAGGCTCGTGATTGTCCGTCAAGAAATCGTTTTATCCGGCGATGGTTGGGGTTTTGGTGATCGTGAGCGTGGGGTCGCTGGTGGGGTGGCGGT
>CAZIXN010000044.1:0-16772 GCA_964543215.1 uncultured Phycisphaera sp. | reverse complement strand
GCGGAGGCGTCGGCGGCTTCGGCAGCCGGTCAGGGTCAGGCCGATCGCGGCGAGTGCGGCCCCGGCGGGCTCGGGGAGGGTGCGGCGGAGCGGGCCGTCGAGGTGGTAGGCGACGGTGTCGAGGTAGATGGTGGCGTCGGTTTTGCCGCGGAGGAAGATGGCGTCGAGGGTGTAGGTGGGGCCGTCGATGGTGCCGTCGCCATCGGCCCAGGCTTGCCACTGGTCGGGGTCGTCGACGTCCCACTCGTAGAGGTGCCACTGCCCGTCCGCGGCGACGGACTGGGCGGTGCTGAGGTCGGCGGAGTCGGGGTTGTCCAGGGCGAGTTGGACGGTCAGGCCGGGGGTGTCGGTTTTGATCCACAGGCCGAGGTAGCCGCGGGACGGGATGGCGACGTTGTTTTCGGGGAACCCGCCGGCGGCGGTGTGTCGGAGGAGCCAGCCGCGGGTGTTGGGTTGGGCGGTGATGTCGAGTCGTTGGGCGGCGTTGCCGGCGTGGGCGTGTTCGGTGGTGCGGACGGCGGTGGCGGCGGCGAGGCCGACGTTGCTGCCGGAGTAGAGCGGGTCGAAGTGGAAGGGGGTTTGGTCGATTTCGAAGTCGGCGAGGACGACCGGGCCGGTGGGTTCGGTCGGATGGGGCGGGACGACGTTGGCGGTGAGGGGCAGGTCGCCGAGCCACTGGCCGAGGTAGCGGAGGTGTTCGAGGTGGGCGTCACCGTCGTTGCCGGTAGCGCCCCAGACATGGAAGTTGCCTTGGTCGGCGCGGCGGTAGAAGTCCAGGGTGCCCAGGCCGGTTTCGTTGACGGCGCGGGGCGTGGCGCCGACGTGGTTCATCAGGTCGTCGGCGGTTTCGGCGGTGTTGCTGTACGTGAAGGTCGGCACTTGGGAGTGGGAGACCACCATGGTTTTCTGGCCGAGCGCGGCGGCCTGGGCAAAGGCGCGGAAGTCGACCATGTGCGAAGCGCGGGGCGTGGGGTTGGTGGAGGAGGTGAAGGAGGCGTAGAGCGAGTCGGCCAGGAGCAGGCCATCGATCTGGTTGAAGTAGGCGGGCTGTTTGAGGATTTCGCGGACCGCGCCGTAGCCGGCGGAGAAGGAGGAGACGGCGAGCTTGCGCAGCGACAGGTCGTCGGCAACATCGGGCTGGTTGCGGAGGGTGGTGAGCGCGGCGGTGAGGACGTCGCCGAAGAGTTCGGGGTCGGCGAAAGGCGTGCTGTAGGCGGAGGAGAGGCCGGAGTAGTTGATGGTGAGAACGGGGGTCTGAAGGCCGGCGTAGGCGGCGTTGTTGCGGACGGTGGCGGGGTCGCCGTGGAAGTGGACGAGCAGGTCAAGGACGGGCTGCTGCAGGTCCAGACCGTGGGGGACAAACAGGGCATGGCCCGTGCCGGTGGGCAGGTTGAAGGTTTGCCCGGTGGCGACGGGGAGCGGCTGGGCGACCGCTGGTGGAAGGCACAGCAGCAGGGCCAGCGGAGCCGTCAGCCGGGCGTATCGGGCGACAAGACGAAGGAGCTTTTGAGGTCGCACCGCCTGAATGTACCGCTGCGGCTACGGCGTGGCCAGCGTTTTGCGGTGGATTGGCAGGAGATCGATGGACGGCAGGTGTGGCGGGCATCACGACTCGTCGTACGCGTGGTCGGCGGGGAGGTCTTGGCCGTTCCAGAGGCGGCGCGCGGTCCAATCGGCGGGCGGGTCGGCCCAGAAGGGGTCATCGTCGGGCAGGCCCAGCGGCAGGAACACGGCGCAGCAGAGGTACACCGAGCCGCGGGAGATGTAGGGCTCGCCGAGGCGTGGTTGGTGGCCGGCGAGGCCGACGTTCAGCCAGCCATCGTCGGTGAACGTGCCGGGGGCGGCGAGGCTGCGCTGGATGACGCAGGCGAGGGCTTCGCGCACCTGGGCGGGACGAAGTTCTTTCGGGAGGCGGTGCTGCAGGGCGGCCTGGGCGAGGAGTTGGAACGCGCCGAAGCGGTACGCCAGCGACCGGCCCAGCGGCGGGTAGGTGCCCTCGGGGCTGATGAGTCTTTCCTGCAGCGCGGCGTGGCGGACGAAGCGGGCGGCGGCGCGGGCGGTCATCGGATGGGTTGAGCCGGTCACGCCTTGGAGGGTGGTCAGGATGTCCAGCAGCATGGGCTGGATGACGAAGCTGTTGTAGTAGTCGGCGTGGAAGGACGGGCCGTCGCCGTAGACGCCGTCGCCGAGATACCACTGGTCGTGCTGATGCACGGCGTAGTCGATGCGCATCGGGTCGTAGGTTTCGCCGACCGATGCGAAGAACGCTTCGACGGTTGCTGAGAAGAGCAGCCAGTTGCAGGCCGGTGGCGCGGTGGCGCGGGATTTGCGAAGGCGTTCGAGGAGCCGGCGTTGGGTCTCGCCGTCGAGGGCGGCGAAGATCGACGGGGCGCGGAGCAGGCCGTGCGCGAGGAAGGCGGCTTCGACGAGCGGCTGACCTTTGATGGAGAAGGGGAAAGCGTCGGCGGCGTCGGGGTCGGCCCCGATCGCGAGTGCGGCGAGGGTGTCCTCTCGACAGCGATCGTGGAGCCTGGCTTCGGGCGTGGCCGGGCGGGGTGTGGAGCCGAGCCAGGGCGCGACCCCGACGAAGGTTCGGCAAAACGCTTCGCACGCGGCGAAGGGCGTGCGGTTTTCCCGACCCGGCACCGGCGGCAGAGAGACGGAAAGTTGTCCGCTGGCCATCGCCGTGATGACCGGCAGGGCGAGACGCTCGATCCAGCCAAGCCATTGGGTTCGGTCGGACATGTGAGATTCGGATCCGGTGGGAGAGAGGCCAGAGGTCTGTTGTGAGGGAAGCGTCGGCGTGAAACCAGGCGCGGTGGTGCAGTCGCCTGCCGACTGTACCTTTCGTGTGTCGGCCGCACCGAGACATTCGCATACGGTCCACGCGCTGTACGGCCCCGACCTCGCAGTCTTCGTCGAACACGCCGGCGAAACCTTCGTCCGCGGTTCCACGGAAGCGCTTGAGTAGGATTGGGCCGATGGCGACCGGTCTGGAACAATTACTTGCGGCGGTGCGGGCGGGAACGGTGTCGACGGAGGCGGCGGAGGCGACGCTTTCGCGGCTGCTGGACGAGACCCAGACCGGCGCGGCGGAGGCGTTGGGCTTTGCGACGATCGATCACGACCGGGCGCAGCGGTGTGGCTCGCCCGAGGTGATCTACGGACAGGGCAAAACGCCCGAGCAGGTGATGCGGATCGCGTCAGCCATTCTGGCGCGCAGCGGGTGCGTCTTGGCGACGCGGCTGTCGCCCGAGGCGGCGGCGGCGTTGGCGGCGATGAAGGGCGTCGTGGTGGCGGGGCGTTCCGAAGGCGAGCGGATCGGGCTGTTGCTGGGTCAGCCGCCGGCGGTCGATACGACGCGGAGCGCGGTTCCGATCGTGTGCGCGGGGACGACGGACCTGCCGGTGGCGGACGAGGCGGAGTTGACGTGTCGTGCGATGGGGCAGGCGACGCTGCGGATCAGCGACGTGGGCGTGGCGGGGCTGCACCGGATTCTTGCGCGGGTGGACGACCTGCGCGACGCGGCGGTGGTCATCGTCGTGGCGGGGATGGAGGGTGCGCTGCCGAGCGTGGTGGCGGGACTGATCGACGCGCCGGTGATCGCGGTGCCTACCTCCGTGGGTTACGGCGCGAACTTCGGCGGCGTGGCCGCGTTGCTGGGCATGCTCAACTCGTGCGGCTCGGGTGTCACCGTGGTCAACATCGACAATGGCTTTGGCGCGGGCTTTGCTGCCAGCAAAATCAATAAACGCGTCCAAGCCGCGAAAAACTGAAGCTCATCGGGCGAGCCATGACGCACGAACCCACATTCACGGACCAGGTGCCCGACCCGCCCGCTCGGCCGGACGACGGACATAAAGGCACGTTCGGCACCGTGATCGTCATCGGCGGCTGTCCGACGATGCCCGGCGCCCCGGCGCTGGCCGCGCGCTCGGCGCTGCGCAGCGGGGCGGGGTTGGTCAAGCTCGCGACCGATCCACGAACGTTGGCGGTGTCGCTGGCGATCACGCCCAGTGCGACGGGCGTGCGGCTGGCCGGCAATGCCGAGGCGTGCGCCGAAGCGATCGAGCGGGCCGACCCGCAAGGCAGAGCCGTCCTCGCCGTCGGGCCGGGCTGGGGTGCGCACCATGGCCCGGACGGACCAACCGATGAGCGGGCCGCCCTGCTTTCGTGGCTGCTCGACGACTCGGCGAACCCGCGAAAGATCGTGCTCGATGCGGATGGCCTTAACGTGTTGGCGTCGATGAACCAGGGGGCTCACCATCGTCACGGCCCGCCGACCCATCGTGGCGAGCGGGTGTTGACGCCGCATCCCGGCGAGTTCCGCCGACTCGCCGCCTCGTTGCCCTCGTCACTGGCCATCGACGCCGATCCCACCGACGCGCAGCAAAGGCCTCAAGCGGCCGCGGCGATGGCGCGGGCGTTCGGTGCCGTCGTCGTGCTCAAGGGCCAGCGGACGGTGGTGAGCGATCGTTCAGGACGACGCGTGTATCGCAACGACACCGGCAACCCCGCGCTGTCCACGGCAGGCACGGGCGATGTGCTCACGGGCCTGATCGCAGGGCTGATGGCGCAGGGCATGTCGGCGTTCGAGGCCGCGTGCCTGGGCGTCTGGGCCCACGGGACGGCCGGCGACGTCTGGGCGGAGACCCATGGTCGGGCGGGCCTGCTCGCACCAGAGTTGGCCGACGCCTTGCCGAGCGCGCTGCGCTCGATACGGCCGTGACTCGCTGATCGATCCAAGCCGGACCGCCTTGCGCAACGCGCAACGCGCAACGGTCCGTTTCGCCAAAGGGTCAAGCCTCGGCCGGCTGCGACTCGGCCAAGCCATGCACCTCATCCATCGTCACACCCAGCCACTCGAGCATCTGCTGCTCGTAGGTGTCCTGGTGCTCGGGCTTCGAAAAATCCAGCCGCAACTCGTTGATCACCTTCGTTCCCTGGCCGATCCACTGACTCCAGGTGATCTGGCCGAAGTGAGCGAAGATGAATTCACCGACCGGGCCACGCATCGGCGGGCCGTCGAGCTTGGGCTGCGGCACGCCGGCCCGCTTGTCGAGCACCATGCGCCCCGCCGACTCGGCCTCGACGGCGGCGCGCTTCGCCTGGGCGCTTTCGACCTTCGGCAGCGGCAGGCCGAGCTTGCCGAGCATCGCCTCGATCGACCGCTGCGGCATGACGTCGCCACGCTCAGCCGCCACGGCGTACCCCTTGGTCAACGTCGGACCCGCCGCATCGTTGTGGCCAAGCTTCATCTGCGCTTCGCCGAGATACTGGTACGCCCGGGACATGCCCTCGTTGTGCTCGATCGCCGAGGCGAATGCGGCGGCGGCCTCGTCATATCGACCCGCCTCGCGGTACGCCGATCCCAACGAGAAATACGCCATGTCGTCGGGCGCTTCCTGCGTCATCTTTTCCCACTGCGCGATGCGTTGTTCGATGCTGCTCATGGCCCGAGTATAGCGCCCGCACGGTGATGCTGATCGGCACGTCCCTCCGGTAGGATGCCGCGATGCAACCGGCAACGTCGCCGAATCTTCCGGACCCATCCGTGCAGGAGCGTCGCGTGTTCCTTGGCTGGCAGAAGCCGGCCATGCCCGCGATCGCCGACCGACTCGTCGAGCGTTTCGATCGCGACTTCGGCGATGCGTGGGTCGTCGTGCCCACGGCCCGCGCCGGACGTCGGCTCGAGTCGCTGCTGCTGGAGCGCCGGCCGGTTCTGGTGCCGCCACGCATCGCCACGCCGGGCGTGTTGCTCGATGCGTGGACCGAGACCATGCGTCCGCCCGAGGCGCTGCCGATCGCGGATCCACTGCGGGCAACGCTGGCTTGGGTGTCGGTGCTGCGCGCCTTTGCCGGGATCGGCGATGAGCAGCAGCGCCAGAGCGACCGAGGCGTCGCTCGCCTTGCCGCATTGGTCCCGCAGCCACCCGACGCCGACGACTGGCCGGGATGGTGGTCGCTTGCACAGCGCATTGTGCGTCTGCGGGAGCAACTCGCGGCGGGCCTGGCCACCATCACCGACGCGGCCAACCAGGCCGGCGGCAGTCAGACGCGCTGGTCGGTGATGTCCGCCCTGGATGCGGCCTATCTCGCGACGCTCGACCAATGGGGGCTCTCCGACCGCGAGGCCGCCCGTCGACTCGCCTGTGACGCATCCAACGCCCAGGCCTGGTCGCCGCCCGTCTTCCTCGCCGCCCTGGCGGATCAGACACCGCTTGAACAAGCGGCCTTTCGCCGTTGCCGCGAGCTCACTTCCTTCGTATTCGCCGATGAATCGCAGGCCCATCGCTTCGACACGTTCGGCGGACTCGTCACGTCGGCCTGGCAGTCGGTGCCGCTGGGCCTGCCACGCGACGCGCTGCGCGTCGTGGAACGGCGCGCCGATGAACCTCTCGCTGTCGCCGATGCCATCGCCGATGCGGCGGAGGCCTGGCGGGACACTCATCACGAACCGCTGAGGGAAAGTCAGGTCACCGTCGGCCTCGCCGACGAAACGCGCGGCTCGGCAATCGTGCGCGGCATCCGCATCGCCGGAGGCAGCGCCCGTACCGCAGCCGGCCGACCCTTCGCCGAGACTGCCCCCGCGACCCTGCTTCTGGCGCTGGCGAAACTCATCGATACCGAACGCTTCGACGCCCTGGCCGAACTCGTCCGACACCCCGACGTCGAACACATGCTCGTTCGCGAGGGCGTGGCGGACGCGGACCCCGACCAACTCGGCTGGCAGACCTTGCTGGACGAGTGGGCCACGCGGACCCTGCGGACCGAGCTGCTCGCCGACTGGCTGGACGAGCCCTCGGCGACACCCCGCAACGCGCCCGCGTCCGAAACCACGCGCGGCGAGCGAATCGCCCTCCTGTACCGCCGCCTGCGCTCGCTGGTGCCCGCCGCGAGCGACCACACCCTTGCGCTTGGCGCGTGGTCGGCCGTGTTGACCGAAGCGTTGCAACGCCTCTACGCCGACCGCAAACTCAAGCCAGAGTCCGCGGCCGACGCGGAAACCGTGCAAGCCCTGGAATCGCTCGCGGATTGCCTCGCAGATCAGGCTCGGCTGCCCGAGCTTCCGGCGGCCAACCCGGTCCTCACCGCGGCCGCCGCCATCCGCTGGACGCTGGCCCGCTGCGCGTCGCAACGCAGCAGCGACCCCGCGACCGCCGGCGACATCGAAGCCATGGGCCTGCTCGACGCCGCGCTCGACGATGCGCCGGTGATCGTGATCGCCTCGGCGAACGATGGATCGCTGCCCGGATCGCTGAACCACAACGGCGATGGATTGCTGACCGATTCGCTGCGGCAAGGCCTCGGCGTCCCCGACGACGCACGACGCTTTGCCCGCGACGCCTACCTCATGACGGCCCTGTACCAGAGCCGAGCCTCCCTGACACTTGTCGCCGCACGCCACGGCAACGAGCAGGAACCTCTCAAACCAAGCCGACTCTGGCTTCAAACCGACGAACCCGCCGAAACCGCCAAACGACTTCTGCGCTTCTACGACAAACCCATCCCCGGCGACCCGCCCACAACACCACCGGCAACGCTGACCGATTGGCTGCAAGCAGGCGAAGCCAACCGTTTCGTCATACCCCGCCCGATGGATGACATCGCCCTGCCGGAGAAGATCAGCGTCACCGCGTTTCGCACCTACCTCACCTGCCCGTACCGGTTTTACCTGACGCACATCCTGCGCCTGCGCGATTCCGACGACGCCGCCGTCGAATTGGATGCCGCGACCTTCGGCTCGCTGCTGCACGAGACGCTCGCCGGGTTCGGCCGCGCGCCCGATGCGCCGCGCGAAGCAACCGAAGCCGAGCCTATCGCCGAATTCCTCGTGCAATCGCTCCGTCAGATCGCCCGCCGAACATTCGGCACCGCGCCGCGACCGGCCGTTCGTGTGCAGTTGGCGTTTGCCGAAGAACGCTTGCAAGCCTTCGCGCCGCTGCAGGCGCGTTGGACCCAGGAAGGCTGGCGAATCGAAAAGGTCGAGTACGCCGCCGCCGCGACGCTGCGGGTGTCCGCCGGACAACTCGCCGTCGAAGGCCGGATCGATCGCATCGATCGCCACCGGGACGGGGGCTTACGCATCATCGACTTCAAGACCGGCGACAGCCCCGCCGAACCGCTCAAACAGCACGTGACGGTACGCAAAGGCCAGCGCGTCTGGGCCGATCTGCAACTGCCTCTGTACCGCGACCTCCTGATGCAAGACCCGGCGATGCGCGAATCGATGCAACGGTCGGTCAACTTCGGCTACGTCGTGCTCCCCAGAAAGCCCGACGAAACCGACTGGCGGCCCCTGGTTGCCGACGGTGCGTTCTGGGCCGAAGCCGCCGCCGAGCGCGACGCGGTGATCACCGGCATCCTCACGCGCAACTTCAAACCCGCCCTGCTCATCCCGGATTACGCCGATGCGTTCTCGGCGGTGTGTGCCGACGATTGGCCGGGGCGCAACGACGACATCGCGCAATGGCGGGCCGGTGCGACAAGCGGGGTGTCCACGCATGCCTGACCCCGGCGACCCCCGGCGACGCCTCGTCCGTGCCTCCGCAGGAACCGGCAAGACCTACGCGCTCACCACGCGCTACCTCGCCCTGCTTCGCGCCGGAGCCGACCCCGCTTCCATCCTCGCCACCACCTTCACCCGCAAGGCCGCCGGCGAGATCGCCGAGCGCGTCCTCACCCGACTCGCCAACGCCGTGCTGATCCCCGACGACCGCGTGCAGCTCGACCGCGCCCTGCGCGACGAAGGGCTATTGAATCGCGACGTGGCCGAACTCGATCAAGCGACGTGCGAAGCCATGCTCAACCGTCTCGTGGAGCGACTCGACCGCACGGCCATCGGCACGATCGACGGCTTCTTTGCCCGGCTGTGCGGTGCGTTTGCTTTCGAGCTGGGCCTGCCGCTGGACCCCACGCTCACCGACGACGGCAGCGCCCTGGCCGCAGAGCTCCGCGAGGCCGCCATCGATGCGATGCTCGGCCAGGCCGCCGACGAAGGATTCACCGCCCTGCTCACCCTGCTGCGGCAACTGCACCACGACAGCGCCAAACGCTCGGTGACCGCGTCGCTGGACACGATCTTCCGCGGCGACGCGGACGGGTCCTACGCCACGTTCCGCCAGGCACGCGACGGCGACACGTGGGCACAGATCGATTGCCCCGACACGCTCAGCGACGAGATGATCGAGCAGATCACCCAACGCCTCGGCGACGCCGAAACGCTGCTGCCGAAAACACAAACCGGCCGACCCAACGCGAATTGGGGCAAAGCCTGGGCCAATCTGCTCGGCCAGCTCCACGCGAGCCAATGGGAATCCATGCTCGCCGGCGGGCTCACCAAAGCCGCTCTCGCGGACGGCACGTACCACCGCATCGCGATGCACCCCCAGTTGCACACGCTCTGCGAACGCCTCGGCCGGCACGCGGCCAGCAAGCTGATCCAGCTGCTGAACCTGCAACACCGCAGCGCGTGGCAACTGCTTGATCGTTTTGCGCATCATTTCGAGGACCGCTGCCGCGCCCAGCGTGTCATGCTCTTCGCCGACCTTACCGACCACCTCGCCCGGCACCTGCGGCTGCACGACCTCGACGGTTCATCGAACGATCCCGAGACCCACGCGACCGCCGTCGCCTGGCGGGACGAGCTTGCCTATCGACTCGACGGACGCGTGGAGCATCTGCTGATCGACGAATTTCAGGACACGTCGATCGACCAGTTCGCCGTGCTCTGGCCGCTGATCGATGAGGCCACCGCGGACGCATCGTCCAACCGCACGCTGTTCGTGGTCGGCGACGCCAAGCAGTCGATCTATGGCTGGCGCGGCGGGCGGGTCGAACTGTTCGACACGCTCGAAGCACGAACCCAACCGCGTGGCCTCCAGCTTTGCCGGCTCGACCGCAGCTTCCGCTCGAGCGACGCGGTGCTGCACGCGGTCAATGCCGTCTTCGGCTCGCTGCCGCTATCGCAAGCCTGGTCGAGACACGCCGACGCGAAGCAGCGCTTTGCGGACGACTTCGAACCCCACCTCGCGGCCTATCCGCAGGTTTCCGGCGAGTTCCGCCTGCTCACCACTGCCGCCGACAACGACACGACCAGGCCCGCGGAAGACGACGGCTCGTCGCCCGCCGATCGGCACACCGAAGCGTCGGCGCAGCACCTCGCCGGCCTCGCACAGCGCTGGCCGCTCGCGAGCTTCGGCGTCCTGGTCCGCACCAACGCACAAGCCAACGCGCTGCTGCGGGCCTGCCGCCAGCAGGGCCTCGCCGCCAGCGGAGAAACCGGAGCCGCACTCACCGACCATCCCGCAGTCAACGTCGTGCTCTCCGCGATGCAGCTCGCCGACCACCCGGGCCATCGAGTCGCCGCTTACCACGTCGCGCACAGCCCGCTGGGCACCCTGCTCAAACTCGAGCCCGGCAATGCGAGAAGCGCACAGCGGGTCAGCGCTCACATCCGCCGGGCGTTGGCCGCCCGGGGCTACGCCGCGGTGGTTTCGCATTGGGCGACGCGTCTCGCTCCAGCGTGCGACGCCGCCGCGCTGCGCCGCCTGCGTCAACTCGTGGAAGTGGCCGAGCCGTATCGCCCGGTTTCGATGCTGAGACCCGGCTCTTTCGTGCGCTTCATCACCTCCGCCCGCGTCGAAGACCCCTCCGCCGACCGGATCCGCATCATGACCGTGCACCGCGCGAAAGGCCTTGAGTTCGACGCGGTCATCCTGCCATTCCTCCACCAGGAGCGGCCGTTTCGTGCCGTCCTGCTGGAAGAACGCGACGGCGACACCGGCCCGATCACCGCCGTCTACCGGTCCGGCAAACGCGAACTCCGCGAGCGCATCCCGGAGCTTCAGGACCTCTTCGACCGCGCGGAATCGCGCAACGCTTACGAGCAACTCTGCACGCTTTACGTGGCGATGACCCGTGCTCGGCACGCGACACACGTCCTGATGCCCCCCGCCGCCAAACGCAATCCACGGGAGGGCGACGCGATGCTCGCTCTGCTGTTGCACGCGTTGGTGGACGAAAGCGAAGACCTCACCGGCGATCACACGGAGTTGTACAGTTACCAACACCGTGGCGGGGCCGACGCCGCGCTGGCCGGCCGTCCCGATCCAGGCCTCCCTTCCGAATCGGCGGCAACTGCAGGCCCTCGCGCGTGGCCGGTTCTGCGTGGCGGCGACACGCATCCCGCATCCGCAACACCTCCGCCTGCGCCTTCGTCATCGCCCGGCGCCGGCGATCATTCCAGATTAAGCGACGTCGAGCGCATCCTCCGAAGCCGGCAGCCACACGACGCCGTAGCCGCTTCGTTCGGCGAGCGGGTCCATCACGCCCTCCAATGCCTGGGCTTCAGCGACGAAATCCCGCCGATCACGAGCGAGACACGCGATGCCGCCGTTGACGCGTACCTTCGCGAAGCGCTCGCTCATGACGAGGTGGCTCTTGCTCTGAGCCGACGCGGCGCTTCGGAAATGCGTACCGAGGTCCCGCTGATCTGGCAGGACCAGCAGGGACGCGTCGTACGCGGCATCATCGATCGGCTCGTCTGGTGGAACGACGCCGACGGCCGGCCCCAACGTGCCGAAGTCATCGACGTCAAAACCGACCGCCCGCCGGATATGGACGCGTCCGCCGCCGCGACGTCCCTGGATGAATGGTTGGCCACCCGTCGAGAGCACCACACCGCGCAGCTGCAGCACTACCGCAGCGCCGCGGCCGCCTGGCTGAAGATCTCCCCCTCGAGCATGCAGAGTCGCTTGATCTTCACGTCCGTCGGCCGGGTGGTCTCCATCCCGGCCCTTGGTGGTTGAGCCCCGGCTTCGTGCTCGCCTCCGCGTCGGCGCGTTCACTGCGGCGCCCATCGTCTTGGTGAGGGCTTCGTAACAACGCGCTAGGCTGACCTGTTGTTTGAGCGTTCCACCCGACGCTTTCGGGCAAAGCCATTTCGCGAGGCGCATCCGTTGAATCATTCGTCGTCCGGAGTCCAGCCGAAGTGTGCGGGTTGGCGATGGGAGCACTCCTACGCGGCATTGCCGCAGGCGTTTTATGCCCCCGGCCGACCGGCCGGGGCGCGGTCCGCGTCGCTGGTGGCTTTCAATGCGGAACTGGCGGCGGCGCTGGGCCTCGATGTCGATGCCTTGAACTCGCCGCACGGGGCGCAGGTGTTGTCCGGCAGCACGCTGCCCGAAGGCGCCCGGCCCATTGCTCAGGCCTACGCCGGCCACCAGTTCGGCAACTTCACCATGCTCGGCGATGGCCGCGCGATCTTGCTCGGAGAACACATCACGCCCGCCGGCGAGCGCTTCGATGTGCAGCTCAAAGGCGCGGGTCAAACTCCATACTCGCGCGGAGGCGACGGCCGGGCGGCCGTGGGTCCGATGCTGCGCGAGTACCTGATCGGCGAAGCGATGCACGGCCTGGCGATCCCGACCACACGCAGCCTCGCCGTCACGACCACCGGCGAAACGCTCCAGCGGGTGACGCCGCTAGGCGGCGCCATCCTGACGCGCATCGCCGAGAGTCACCTGCGCGTCGGCACCTTTGAATACGCCGCTCAATACGACGGCCCGGACGCGGTGAAAACGCTCGCCGATTACGCCATCGACCGGCACTATCCCGAATTGCGCGAAGCCGAACACCGCTACCGCGAACTCTGGCTCGCCGTCGCTCAGCGCCAGGCCGAGCTTGTCGCGCGGTGGATGGGGATCGGCTTCGTCCACGGCGTGATGAACACCGACAACGTGAGCATCGCCGGCCAGACGATCGACTACGGGCCGTGCGCGTTCATCGACGCCTACGACCCCGCCACCGTGTTCAGCTCCATCGACCGTTTCGGGCGATACGCCTACGGCAATCAGCCGGCGATCACCCAGTGGAACCTCGCGCGACTTGCGGAGGTGCTGATTCCGCTTTTCGATGAGGATCCGACGCAAGGCCTGGCGTGGGCACGCGAAGCGGTCGACGATTTCTCTGCACGATTCCGCGATGCATGGCTTGGCGTGATGCGGCGCAAACTCGGTCTTTTCGATGCGGAGCCCGACGACGACGACCTGGTCCGGGACCTGCTGACATCGATGAAGGAGCACCGTGCCGATTTCACGAACACGTTCCGAGCGCTGGCCCACGCGGCCGACGACGCTTCGCACGTTCCGGCGCTTCTGATGCCGTCGATCTCCGGCTGGCTTGACCGCTGGTCGCAACGCCGAGCCAGGGAACCCCATGATGCGCGGGCTTCGCGTGCGCTCATGCTCCGATCCAATCCGGCGTACATCCCCAGGAATCACCGCGTCGAAGCCGCGCTCGCCGCCGCCGTTGCTCAAGAAGACTTCACGCCGTTTGACCGGTTGCTCGGCGCTTTGGCAAACCCCTACGAAGATCAGCCCGAGCACGACGCGCTACGCGAACCCGCCCCAACAACGGACCCGCCTTACCGCACCTATTGCGGGACGTGAGATCTCCGAACATCGACTCGTCGCGGGCTCTATCGAAGTCGTCACCGTCGTTCGCGAGCCCACAAACCGCGCGGATCGGAACGACTCATCACACATCGCTTGAAGTCCCCGGTTCAGCCAACGCACCGCCCAAGGCCGTACGCCAGCGCGGCAGATTGTCTCGGTCCTGCCGCTTTGCCGTACAACATGGCAGCTTATGCACACCCAACTTGTCACCCTCGACGCCCTGCCCTTCGCCGATGAACGCGACCCGAAATGGAACGGCATCCAGTGGCCCGCCGACTGGGTCTCGGGCTTGACACCGACGCAGGAGCGCGACCGCCCCGTCGATGTCTGCTACCGACTGCGCTTCACGCTCGAAAGCGACACACGCCTCCGCATGCACGTCTCCGCCGACGAGCGCTACGACCTCAAGCTCGACGGCGTCCGCCTGGGCCGAGGCCCGCAGCGCGGCGACCGCCGCCACTGGTCGTTCGAAACTTTCGACGTCAACCTCGACGCCGGCGAGCACCTGTTCTGGGTCTGGGTCAGTTCCCCCGGCCGGGACAACAATCTCGCTCCGTCGTCTCAGCTTTCCCGCAAACACGGCCTGCTCGTCGCCGTCGAAGGCGAACTTCGAGACGCACTCAACACCGGCCGCGCTCCCTGGGAATCGCAGATCGTCCGCGGCGTCACCCACCTCCGCAGCCCCATCGACAGCGCCCGCTACGCCGGCGGCACGCAGCGCTTCGACGGCCGGGCCATGAACTGGCAAGCGCTCGACGGCACGGGTTCCGGCTGGTCCGCCGTGCGCACCATCGAGTCCGCCCGCGTCACCGAGCCCGACTGGGGCGAGTTGGACATGTATCGCTTCCTTTCCCCCGCGCGTCTGCCCGCGATGATGGATGAACCCTTCGCCGGCGGCACCGTGCGCCACGTCGCCGAATCCGCCTCGCCAATTTCGAGTGCCGAGCACCACCAGCCCGAGGCGGAGCACTGGCAGGCATTGCTCGATCAAGCCAAGGTCATCACCGTTCCCCCGCACACTCGGCGCGTCGTGCTGATCGATTGGATGGACTATGTCTGCGCTTACCCCACGGTGCGGCTGCGCAGCGGCCGCGACGCCGAAGTCCGCCTCGACTGGGCCGAAGCGCTGCACACCCGACCCGAATCATGGTGCGTCGCCAAGCAGCACCGCGACGCCGTCGCCGGCCTGTACTTCAACGGGCGCGGCGACACCTTCATCAACGACGGTCAGCTGCGCGAGTTCACCCCGCTGTGGTGGCGGGCCGGCCGATACACGCTGCTCACCCTGACAACGCAGGACGAGCCGCTTGACATCCTGGGCCTCGGACTGCGCGAAACGCGCTACCCGCTCGACACGCTCCCCTTGCCCGAGTTCGACGACGGGAAAATACAGGCCGCGCTGCCCATCCTCGAACGCGGCCTGCTCATGTCGATGCACGAGCATTACGCGGACAGCCCGTACTACGAACAGCTCATGTACGTCGGCGACACCCGCCTCGAATCGCTCTGCACCCACGTACGCAGCGCTGACGACCGCCTGCCCATGCGAGCCATCGAACTGTTTGGCTGGTCACGCATCGAGTCGGGTCTCACCCAGGCCCGATATCCCAGCTCGACCCCGCAGATCATTCCGAGCTTCAGCCTCTACTGGGTCGCGATGCTGCACGACCTGGCGCGTTGGCGCCCGCGAAAAGAGTTCGTCGGCTCGTTCATGCCCGCCGCTCGCAGCGTGACCGAAGCCTTCCTCGAATGCTTGGAAAAGCAAGGCAAAGCCGAGGGAGTCCTCCGTTCGCTGCCGGGTTGGAACTTTCTTGACTGGGTGCCCGCCTGGGACGAAGGCATCCCGCCCGGCGGGCTCGGCGGGCACAACGCCGCGTTCGCGTGGCAATTCGTCTACACCCTTCGACTCAAAGCCGAACTCGAAGACTGGTTCGATCAGTCCGAACTCGCCAACCGCGACCGACGTTACGCAGACACCATCGCAACCGCCTGCGACCGCGTCTTCTTCGACGATTCGCGCGGCCTCTACGCCGACGATCCGCATCACACTTCGTTCAGCCAGCACGCGCAATGCTTCGCCGTGCTTTCCGGCTTACTGCCGATCGAACGCAGCCGAGCGCTCGTGGACCGCATGCTCGCCGATGATTCACTGCACGCCGCCACGATCTACTTCCATCACTATCTCTTCGAAACCCTGGCCGCCACCGGCCACGTCAACGAATTGCACCGACGCCTCGATCTCTGGCGTGCCCTGCCCGACCTGGGCTTCAAGTGCCCGCCCGAAGCACCCGAGCCAACTCGCTCGGACTGCCACGGCTGGGGCAGCCACCCGCTCTACCGGCTCGTCGAAACCGTGCTCGGCGTCCGACCCGCCCCCGCCCCAGCATCGAAGCACGCCTTCGGCTTCACGCACGTCGAAATCGCCCCCGCGCTCGGCCCGATGCGCTTCGCACGCGGCGAAGTCCCCCACCCCCAGGGCGTCATCTCCGTCGATCTCACACGCAACGGCCAAACGCTCGACGCCACCATCGAACTGCCGCCCGGCCTTCACGGCCAACTGCGCTGGAACAGCCAGGCGCGCGAACTCACGCCCGGCCGACAACGCCTGCAACTCTGAACCCCCGCCGCAGAACGCAGCGATCACTTCTCCGTCGGCACCACGATCCCGCGCATGATCGTCCGCTGCACCAACAGAAACAGCAACAGCGTCGGCACGCTCGCAATCACCACCGACGCGAACACGCCGCTGCTGCTCGCCCGCTCCTGATACTGAAACAGCCACACCGAGATCAGCCACATGTCCCGGTCCGGCGCCACCAACAGCGCGTACAGGAACATCGTGTACGCCGCCGTGAACGTCTGCAACGCCACCACCGCGAGGATCGGCTTGCTCAGCGCCATCGCGATCTGAAAAAACATCCGCAGCTCCGACGCCCCGTCGATTGTTCCCGCTTCGTACAACTCCTGCGGCAGCGAATCGAAAAAACCCTTGAGCAGAAAAATCAGATAACCGTTCGCAATCAGCGGCAGCAGCAGCGCGACGAACGTATTCATCAGACCCAGGTTCCGCAGCACGATGAACTGCGGGATCAGCGTCACCATCGGCGGAAACGCCATCGTCGCCATCAGCACCAGCAACGCCTTGTAGCCGCCGCGCAGCCGGAACCGCGACAGCCCGTACGCCGCCAGCGGGTTCACCAGCAACGCCAGCACGATCGACAGCGTGCAGTAAATCACCGTATTCCAAAGCGCCCGCCCTTCCCCGGCCAGCTCATCCCAGACGTTGATGTAGTTGCGGAAGGCGAACTGCCGGCG
>CAZIXN010000043.1:14809-17129 GCA_964543215.1 uncultured Phycisphaera sp. | reverse complement strand
ACTTTCCGCTCCGCCGTCGCCGCGTTCCGCAGCGCCTCGCTCATGCGTCCTTCGAGCTTCAGGCCGTTGTACAGCACCAGCTCCGCCGCGAGCAGCTTGGCCAGGTCGTCCCGCGTCGGGGCGTACAGGTGGGGGTCGATGCCCGGCTGCATCAGCGCCTCGACCTCCGCGTGCTCGCCGGCGATGCGCTGGCCCAGGTCCGCGATCATGCCCACCGTCGCGACCACCGACACCCGCTCCCGCCCGGCCTCGGCTTCGTCCGAGCCGCGCGAGCAGCCAACCAGCATCAGCAGCAAGACGCAGGAAGCCACCGCCGGAACAAACCAAATGTACCTATGGCTACATTTCATGCGGTGCAGGGTAGAGCCGGGACGGTCCCCGGTCAAGACATCCCGCGTTCAGCGCCGCGTGAATTTCCGCATCGCCGCGAGCGTTTCCTTGCTGAGGTGGTGTTCGATGCCCTCGGCGTCGATGGCCGCCACGCGTCCGCTGACGCCCAGCTTCTCCAGAAACGCGACCACCGCGGCGTGGCGCTCGGCACAGCTCCGGGCCAGCCGATTGCCGCGCGGCGTCAGATTCAGCGGCTTGTAGGGCTCGGTCGTCAGCAGCCCCTGCTCGGCCAGCCGGGCGGTCACCCGGATCACCGTCACATGGCTGACGCCCAGACGGGCCGCCAGGTCCTTGACCCGGCAGTCGCCCTGGGCGTCGACGATTTCGGCGATGGCTTCGACGTAGTCCTCGGCCGTCTCCTGGGCGTGGTCCTGCCGGGTCCGGCGATGGGCGGCGGTATCGGTGGGGCGTCGCTGCGTCATCGCGGTCGGGGCGGCGGGCAAAGCTCGGGGCATCGGGTTCGGGGGTTCGTACGGCAGGAAAGGCTGCGCCGCGGATGGCGGCGGTTGCTCGGTCCCGCAATCGGGTGCATCGCACCCGAATGCGCGTGCGCCGCAGGGTAACGCGGGTTCAACCGATCCGCCTCAGGGCTGCGGCTGATACACGCGGACGTAGTCGATGCGCAGGGTTTGCGGGAAGACGGTGGTGTCGTCGGGGTACTGGGGCCAGTGTCCGCCGACGGCGAGGTTGAGGATGAGAAACATCGGGGTGTCGTAGGCCCAGCGGTGCGGGTCGGCGTCCTGCGGGGTGCGGGTGTGGTAGCGGTGGCCGTCGACTTCGAAGTGGATGGCCTGCGGGGACCACTCGACGGCGAAGGTGTGGAAGTCGTCGGTGAAGCGTTGGGCCTCGGGCAGGTCGTGGTGTCCGGCGAGGGGTTGGGCGCCGGAGTAGCCCGGGCCGTGCAGCGCGGAGAAGGTTCGGCCCGGTTCGCTGCCGATGTGTTCCATGATGTCGATCTCGCCGCAGTCGGGCCAGCCGGCGGTGGGGAAGGTTTCGCCGAGCATCCAGAAGGCGGCCCAGATGCCTTGTCCGGTGGGGACCTGGATGCGGGCCTCGACGCGGCCGTACTGGAAGGTGAAACGGTTCTGGGTGACGAGTCGCGCGGAGGTGTAGGGTCGTTCGATGCCGTCGGGGCCGGTGTGGGTTTCTTCCCGGGCGGTGATGAGCAGGTGGCCTTGCCCGTCGTGGGCGGCGTTGTCGGTGCGGTCGGTGTAGGTCTGGAGTTCGGCGTTGCCCCAGCCGTGGCCGCCGAGGTTGTGCGTCCACTTGCCGGGGTCGGGCGGGGCGTCGGCGGGGGCGTCGAATTCGTCGGCCCAGATGAGCTTCCAGCCGGGGCGGTCGGCGTGGGCGTCGGGCGGCCGCTTGGCGTCGCGGCTTGAGACCGCGGAGTCGCTCGCGCACGCCGGGCCGAGCGTGAGGCAAAAGATCAGAAGCGTCCACAGGGCGGGCATGGCGTGCATGGCGTGCATGGGTCGGTCTCCGAGAGACAAGCGTCGATCCGGGTGTTGCGAGCGTAGGGCCGGGGTCCGGGGTCCGGGGGCCGGATCAGGGCGCGACGGGGTAGATGTTGCGTTTGAGCACGGTGCCGATCTTCTGGCTGGTGGCGTGTCCGTCGGCCCAGACGAAGTTGGCGCTGGTGTCGGTGGTGTGTCGCCAGCGGAGATTGAAGGCCAGGTTGGAGGACATGAAGTCGGCGTTGGGCCCGGGGTTGATGACGGCGTCGGGGTCTTCGCCGGAGAGGTTGAGGTAGTCGGTGCGCCGCTTGCCGATTTTGGCGTCCATGAAGTCCAGGCCGGCGAAGGTATGTCCTTGCGGCACGCCGCCGACGACGTTGGGGCTGGCGTTCTGCATGGAGTCGGCGAGGACCATCATTTCGGTGGCGTTGGGCAGGTCGTCGCTGCTGAGCCAGGTGAGGTTGTTGAAGGGGATG
>CAZIXN010000043.1:10570-14709 GCA_964543215.1 uncultured Phycisphaera sp. | reverse complement strand
TAGAGCGTGACGGCCAGGCCCATCTGCCGGGCGTTGGAAAGGCAGGCCATGTTGCGGGCGGCGCTGCGGGCGGCGCTCAGGGCCGGCAGGAGGATGCCGATGAGCAGCGCGATGATGGAGATGACCACGAGCAGTTCGATCAGCGTGAAGGCGGCGCGTCGGGGCATGGGAGTCCTTGAGTGGGCGAGGAGATGGGATGGGAGGCGGACGGGAGAAGGTCGGGAGACCGGCCGGGGATGGGCGAAAGGCAAGATGCGAAAGACGGGAGGTCGAGCGGCGAAAGAACAGCGCGGGGAGAGTGGATGGGCGTCGGAATCGGGTCGGGAGAACGGTAAACGAATGTGAAACAGTTTCAATGTAACTTCAAAATGGGTTTCGTCAAGGGGGATTGGCGGGTTTTGGCGGCAGGCGTGGGTTTCGAGAACCGGATGGTCGACGAAAGAAAAGCCCACGGACAGGATCCGCGGGCTCGCTTGGTTGGGTGGGATGGCGGCGGGGTCTGGGGAATCAGACCAGGACGGGCTGGCAGGCTTTTTCGAGGGCCTGTTCGAAGTCGGCCTTGATGTCGTCGAAGTCTTCGATGCCGGTGGACACGCGGATGTACTCGGGGCTGACGCCGGTGCGCTTCTGCTCGTCTTCGGAGAGCTGCGAGTGGGTCGTCGAGGCGGGGTGGATCACCAGCGTCTTGGCGTCGCCGATGTTGGCCAGGTGCGAGGCGAGTTGGCAGGACTCGATGAACTTGCGGCCGGCCTTCGCGCCGCCGCGGATGCCGAAGCCCAGCAGCGCGCCGTGGCCGTGCGGCAGGTATTCTTTGGCGTTCTTGTGGTCCTTGTGGCTCTTGAGGCCGGGGTAGTTGACCCACTCGACGGCGTCGTGGCCTTCGAGGAACTCGGCGAGCTTCTGGGCGTTCTCGCAGTGGCGCGGCATGCGGAGGTGGAGGGTTTCGACGCCCTGCAGGAACAGGAACGCCGCGAAGGGGGACATGGCGGCGCCGGTGTCGCGGAGTTGGTGGGTGCGGATGTGGACGTTGTAGGCGATGTTGCCCATGCCGCGGAGGTGCTCTTCAAAGACCGCGCCGTGGTAGGACGGCGAGGGTCCGCAGAACTCGGGCCATTTCTTGGGCTGGTCGGCCCACTTGAAGTTGCCCGAGTCGATGATCGCGCCGCCGATGTGCGTGCCGTGGCCGCCGATGAACTTGGTGGTGGAGTAGACGACGATGTCGATGCCGTGCTCGATGGGCTTGAGCAGCGCAGCGGTCATGGAGGTGTTGTCGCAGATCACCGGGATCGCGCCGTGGGGCGCGGAGTGGGCGGCGTCGGCGATGGCTTTGAAATCGGGCACGCCCAGCGCCGGGTTGCCGATGGATTCGAAGTAGACAAAGCGGGTGTTCTCATCGACCAAACCATGAATATCTTCGGGCTTGTCGCTGTCGAAGAACCGGACTTCGATGCCGAACTGTTTGAAGGTCTGGGTGAAGAGGGTCCAGGTTCCGCCGTAGAGCGACGTGGAGGAGATGATGTTCTGGCCGGCGTGGGCGAGGGTGAGGCAGGCGGCGGTGATGGCGGCCTGACCCGAGGCGAAGCACAGGCCGGTGACGCCGCCGTCGAGCGCCGCGAGACGTTTTTCGAGGACGTCGACGGTGGGGTTCATGAGGCGGGAGTAGATGTTCCCGAACTCCTGAAGGCCGAACAGGCGCGCGGCGTGGTCGGTGTCGTCGAAGACGTAGGACGTGGTGGCGTAGATGGGGACGGCGCGTGATTTCGTGGTGGGGTCGGGGGACTGACCGCCGTGAAGTGCGAGCGTACCGAGGCCGTAGGTGGGGGAATTGGACATCGCTGAAAGAGTCTCCGTGTCTTCTGGGCCTTGATCACCCAGATGCACGGACCGAGTCTCTGAAGGAGGTCGGCTGAAGTCCGTGGTCGTCCCGCGTCGCCCGGCGCAGGTGGGTGGGAGGCTTCGAATGGTGGGCCGGAGGGCCGAAACGGGGTCACGTTCGCCGCGACAGTTGCGGCGGCGTGGGGCGAATCGTCGATTGTAGCAATCCCTTCTGCAGCTTTGCAACGGCGGGCTTTCAGGCGTTGGACACCCGATACGCCCGGCCCTTCCACACGTTGCCGCGGGTGTAGCTGTGCAGCATGCTCGCCAGCAGGATGACGCTGTACGCGGCGCTGCCCAGGGGCATGGTCCAGGCGTAGCGGAAGGGCACGGGGCGATCGCTGAGCGTGTGCGGCTCGGCCGGATCGATGGGGCGGGCGAGCTTGCGGGTGACGTTGAGGGCCCGGACCTGCAGCAGCGTCGTCAGCGTCGCGGCGGCGAAGGTCGTCGCGCTGATCCACGTCGGGTTCAGCAGCAGCCACCCGAGCGACCCAAGCGCCAGCGGCATCGGCGCGATGTTCAGCAGCAGCGTGGCCAGCAGGAGCAGGGCGGCTTTCCACGGTGAGCGATCGAGGCCGGCGTAGGCGTTCTTGGTCAGGCCTTCCCACATGTCCGCCTGGCCGTCGTACATCCGGCACCACTGCAACTCGCCGGCGAGTGCGACCCGCATCGTCGCGCCGCTGCGCTTGAGTGCGAGACCCAACTGCAAATCTTCGACGAGTTCGCCGCGCACGGCTTCGTGTCCGCCGACCGCGTCGTAGGTCTCGCGTTTGACGAGGATGAACGCGCCGCCCGTGATGGCCACGTTCTTCTTCCGGGGGTCCATCGCCTTTTCGAACGGCAGCAGGGTCGCCAGCGCGAGCATGAGTTGGAGCTGCACGATGGTTTCCCACGCCGAGCCGAACGCCAGCGTCGGGGCCACGGCCACGACGTCGGCATCCTGCTCGAGCGCGTGCCGCATCGCGGTCTGCAACAGCCGCGGGTGCCAGCGCAGGTCCGCATCGGTGAAGCACATCCAGGGCGTGCGGTGCTCGCCATCCTCGAGTTGCGTGACGAGTTGGCGAACCCCGCGGTGGATGGCCCAGGTCTTGCCGACCCAGCCGGGCGGGGGCTCGACGTCGTTGCGAACCACGGTGAGGCGATCCGGAAACTCACGCAGCGCCGCCCGGCAGATCGCGGGGGTGGCATCGGTGCTCGCATCATCGATGAAGATCACCCGTAGCGATCCCGCGTAGTCCTGACGGCAGAGGTCCGGCAGCGAGCGCGGCAGGTGCTCGGCTTCGTTCCTTCCGGGGGCGAGAATCGCCACCCCCGGCAGTTTCTCCGACGCCACCCGCGATGTCGTGGTTCCCGCTTCCGGGGCCGGGGGCGGCGGCAACCGGTACCGCAGCGACCGCTTCAACCCCGCGAAAAAGTTGAGGTAGCCCCACGTCGCCAGGCCCGCGACCGCCACGCCCAAGACCAGGTACGACATCCAGAGCGGCAGCGAGGGCACAAGAAAAACGCCTCCCGGCGTGGGGTCGGGTGAGGGTGCGGGGCGGGCATGGTAGGGGCCACGCTCGGCGTTGCACCGTCATCCGCCCGCCGCCGGCAAGGCGTCGGCCTCGCGGCCATCCCCCCCCCAAGGCCCCGGCCCCGGAACTGTCCCCCTCCGTGCCCCCTCCGTGCCTCCTCCGTGCCCCCTCCGTGCCTCCTCCGTTTCTCGCCTCCGCGAGGCCACCACCCCATCCGCGGGCTTGCTCTTCGATGGGGATCCGGTGTGGACCGTGGGGAATCAGGCCGCGCCGTACAGGTACGCCTCCAACGCCTGCACATGCACCTGCGTGCCCGTGAGCTCCCAGGCGTTGAGGTCGCCGATGGAAATCAGCCCCGCCAGATGGCCACGCTCGTCGAGCACCGGCAGGTGCCGCACCCGGCGCTGCATGAACAGCTTGCGGGCGTGGTCCATGCCATCGTCGGCGGTGCAGCTGACGACATCGCGGGTCATCACCTCGCCGACGCTGATGGCCGCGGGGTCGTGACGCTCGGCCACCACGCGTCGCAGCACATCCCGCTCGGTGAACATCCCCACGACCCGGCCGGCTTCCACCACGACCAGCGCCCCGATGCGCCGCCGATTCATCAGCGTCGCCGCATCAATCACGCGGGCCGACGGCTCGATGGTGGTCACATCCGTGCCCTTACGCTCCAGAAGCAACGAAACTCGCGGCATGCCAATCCTTTCGAGAAGAGGTCCAGAAGGAGATCCAGAAAGAGATCCAGAA
>CAZIXN010000043.1:0-10470 GCA_964543215.1 uncultured Phycisphaera sp. | reverse complement strand
GAGATCCAGAAAGAGATCCAGAAGCCAGAGATGACGTCGGTCACGGCCCGCTGCGTGCGACAGGTCCAAAACGGCGGAGCGACCAGAGTCCGCCAGCGGCGTGAGCAGGTCCGCCAGCGGCGTGAGCAGGTCCGCCAGCGGCGTGAGCAGGTCGGCCAGCGGCGTGAGCAGGTCGGCCAGCGAAGCGTGATACCGAATCAGGCAAACAATTCGGGTAAATCAACCGGGGCGAACACGCCCGAGACATGAGAAACTTCTCCAAATCAGCATAACCGGCAAACACGCCCGTGCCAAGCATTTTTTGTGCCGGGTTTGCCCGTACGCACCGTTGCGCGACGGAGCATGACTCGGGTTTTCGCTGCGATCCGTTGTCCGACGACCCGCGACCGTCAGGGAGCGGGGGCGGGCGGGCGGGGGTGGTTTGTTCTTCGCGGCATGCCCCGCTCCCTCACGGTCGCGGCTGGTTTTCTGACCACGCCTAGAACAGCCGGGTCTGGTCCGGGGCGGGGCGTTCGGGGACGGTGTCGCGGAACTCCTGGATTTCTTCGAGCAGGTCGTCGACGTTGTCGATCTTCATGTACACGCTGGCGAAGCGGAGGTACGCGACGTGGTCGAGGTGTTTGAGTTTCTCGATGCAGCGTCGCCCGATGTCCACGGAATCGATCTCGCGCTGGCCCATGCGGAACAGGGCGTCGTCGATCTCGTCCACGGCGGCGGTGAGCTGCTCGGCGGAGACGGGGCGTTTGTGGCAGGCTTTCTGCAGCCCGCCGAGCACCTTGTCGCGGTCGTAGGGCACGCGGTCGCCCGAGCGTTTGACGACCATGAGGCGGACGGTGGACTCGACGTGTTCGTAGGTGGTGTAGCGCTTGCTACACCGCTTGCACTGTCGGCGTCGTCGGATGGACTTGCCGGCATCGACCTCGCGCGAATCGATGACCTTGTCGTCGTTGATGCCGCAGAACGGGCACTGCATGGGGGCAGGGTACAGGGAGCAGGGAGCAGGGATCGGGGATCGGGGCGGGCAGTCGGCGGAGATGGTTAAGCTCACGACGCCAGGTGGAGCGGCGTGTCCCGACCTGATCCCCGATCCCTGTTCCCTGAACCCCGCATGAAAATCGCCTATCTCGGAGACATCGTCGGCGCGGCGGGGGTGCGGGCGGCGTGCTGGGCGGCGGGGCAGGTGCGTGCGAGCTGCGGCGTGGACGTGGTGATCGCCAACGCCGAGAACGCGGCGGCGGGGTCGGGCCTGACGCCGGAGATCTACGGCAAGCTCAAGGCCGCGGGGATCGACGGCCTGACGCTGGGCGACCACGCGCTCAAGAAGCGTCAGATCAAAGCGACGCTGGAGACGTCGAGCGATCTGATCCGCAGCGCGAACTGGCCCGCGGGCTGTTGGGGCAGGGGGGCGATGGTGATCCGCGGGAGCGAAGGTCGGCCGGACGTGCACGTGCTGATGCTGATGGGTCGGCTGTTCATGACCGGCCCGCAGGCGGACGATCCGTTCGCGTGTCTGGATCGGTACTTGGCGCGGGTGCCCGAGCGGGCGTGCGTGCTCGTGGAGGTGCACGCCGAGGCGACCAGCGAGAAGGTCGCGCTGGGTTGGTACGCCAGCGCGACCGGCAAGGTGGCGGCGGTGGTGGGTTCGCACACGCACGTGCCCACGGCGGATGCACGGATTCTTACCAAGCCCGGGAGCGATGATTCGATCCCCGGGGCGCTCCATCCGTTTCCGGGGGGCACGGCGTACGTGACGGACCTGGGGATGACCGGGCCGGACGATTCGGTGCTGGGCCGGCGGGTGGATCGGGTGCTGACGTACATGACCACGGCGACGCCGGCGGCGTTCGACGTGGCGGAAGGAAATCCCGCGGCGCACGGCGTGCTGATCGACATCGATGTGCGGACGGGGCTGGCGTCGGGGATCCAGCGTTTTGATGCGGCGCTGCCGGCCTCGCGGTAGGGGCGGACGTTTTGCGGCGCGGTTCAGGTCGGATAGCGGCGCGGCGTCGGGTGATTTAGACTCGGCGGACCGTCTTTGCTGAACCCTGACCTTCCCGGGGCCGATGAGCCTGCCATGACGCTGAACGAACCCATTCCGTTGCCGGAAGCGCGCTACAAGACCGTCCTGTTGTTCGGCGCCCCGGGCGCGGGCAAGGGGACGCAGGGCAAGGTGCTCGGGTCGATCCCGGGTTTTTATCACTGCTCGTGCGGGGATGTGTTCCGGAACATGGATGTGACGTCGGACCTGGGGCGGGTGTTCATGGAGCACAGCTCGCGGGGTGAGCTGGTGCCCGATGAGATCACGGTGCGGATGTGGGCGCGGGCGATCCGGGCGCGGGCGTTTCTGGGGGATTTCAAGCCCAACAACGACCTGCTGGTGCTCGACGGGATTCCGCGGACCCTCGAGCAGGCCAAGCTGATGGATCAACTCATCGACGTGGTGCAGATCATCCACCTGACCTGCAACGACGAGGAGGCGATGTTCAAGCGGCTGCGGCAGCGGGCGCTCAAGGAGAACCGCCACGACGACGCGGACGAAAAGGTGATCCGGCACCGCTGGAGCGTGTACGCGCAGGAGACGGCGCCGGTGCTGGGGCATTACGACCGCTCGCTGATTTCGAACGTGGATTCGATGGGTTCGCCGGCGCAGGTGCTGCACGACGTGCTGGACTTCGTGGTGCCGGCGCAGAACGCGCACTTCCAGAAGAACTGACCCCGGAAGAAAAAAAAGCCCGCGTTCGGTGAACGCGGGCTTCGGGGTTGGTGGTGGGATGCCGGGGCTTTACTCGGGGATGACCAGGGTCTCGCCGATCTGGAGTTTGGTGGGGTTCTTGCCGGGGTTGGCGGCTTCGATGTCTTTGAAGCGGATGCCTTGGCCGTAGTACTGCTTGGCGAGGTCCCAGTAGTTGTCGCCTTTTTGGACCGTGTGGGTGCGCGGGCCGGACGACGCGGCGGGCGCGGGGGCGTCGATGAAGGCGGGGGCGCTGGCCGAGCCGCCAAGGATGCGGACCTCGGTGGTGGAGGTGGTGGCGGGGGCGCGGAAGCTGCCGCGGGCGATCGGGGCGTCGGCCTGGGGGAAGGTGAAGACGGCGTCGTCCATGGAGGCGGCGGTGACGCTGCCGCCGGGCGCGGGGACGGGGTCCAGCGCGGTGTAGAGCGCATCGGGGCCGGCGGACGCGGCGGGGCCGGGCTGGCGGAAGTTCGGCTCGTAGGGCGGGCGGACGCCGGCGGCGGGCCGGGGCAGCACGGCGGCGTAGTCGTAGTTCGTGCGGTCGCGCGAGGTGGCGGGCAGCGATTCGTTGATGCGTGACTGGTCGAAGCCGTAGCGATAGGCACCGCGGGGCGAGTCGAAGTCGTTCTGTTTTTCGGGGCTGACGTTCCAGGCGTAGCCCTCGGGCAGTTGGACCGAGTTGCAGCCGGTGAGCAGCGCGGCCGAGCAGGCGGCGGCGAGGCCAAGAGCGAAGGGGCGAGTCATCATCCGTGGTGGCTCCGTGTTCAAGAGGATGCGGAAAGAGGAACGGCGCGGGGGAGAACCGCGTTCGTGCATCCTAGCGAGCGTCCGGTAAGTGTGCGATGGATGGCCGGCGGGCCGTATAACTCACCGCGGACGTGGAAGGGTTGTCGGGGGCGCAACGTCGTCGCGAAAGGTTCAGGCGACCGCGTGCATCGGATCGTCGACAAAGCCCAGGCGAGCGGGCACGCTGGGGTCCTGCAGCAGGAACGCGACGCGGACACGGTACGCCTCGGGAGTGCTGGCGACCGAGCCGTCGGGGGCGGTGGGGTCGCAGGACACCACCCGGCCGGGCAGGATGGTGGGGCGGACGGCGACGTGGTCGAGGCGGACCCAGTGCCGGCCGCCGACCTCGACGGGTTTTTCGCACAGCAGGCTGATGCCCTGGGTGGACAGATCGGTCGCCCAGCCGGCATCCAGCGGCTTGAACACGCTGACCGGGATGCGCGACAGCCGAAGCTTCTCGCACATCGGCGGGATCGCGCCCAGATACACCGGGGCATCGACGGCTCGGCGGGGCGTCCGCCGGCGATCGAACGCGATGGCGGCCTGCAGCTCCCGGCGGGCCAGGCGCGGCACCCACGGCCGATCGCCCGGTATCACCCGCGCCAACGCGGCCAGTCTCGAAAAATCCGGGGGGAACCGCATCGCCAGCATGGCTGGGAAATCGGCCAGAAACGCACGGCAATGAACCCCAGCACCAAGAAAAAACGCCACGGATGAACACCGATGGACACCGATGATCAAAGCCAGAAGTCCGTGAGCAGGTTGTGCGCGCGGTTTGGCATCGGTGTTGATCCGTGTCCATCCGTGGCTCGGCCGGCGGCTTCGATTCCGGGTGGCGCGTCTCCGTACACTCGCGGCGTGTCCGCCACGCCGTCCCTGCAATTCCCGAAAAGCCCGCCGCTGACGCTGGATCGCCCCCGGCTCATGGGCGTGCTCAATATCACGCCCGACAGTTTCTCGGACGGCGGGCGGTTCTCGGACCTCGCCGCCGCCGTCGCCCACGCCCGGCGGATGGCCCAGCAGGGCGCGAGCCTGCTGGACGTCGGCGGAGAGTCGACCCGGCCCGGCGCAGCGCGGGTGGGCGTCGATGAGCAGATCGCGCGGGTCGTGCCGGTGATCGCTGCCGTGCGGGCGATGCTGGACGACGCGGGTTTTGCGGCGGTGGCCATCAGCGTGGACACGACGCGGCTGGCCGTGGCCCGGGCGGCGCTCGACGCGGGGGCGGAGATGCTCAACGACGTCTCGGCCGGCACGGAGTCCGGCGGCGTGGCATCGGGCGAGGGCTCGGCCAAGGGCTCGGGCGAGGCCCAAGGCATGGCCGAGCTGGCCGCGTCGCGGGGCGTGCCGCTGGTGCTGATGCATATGCAGGGCCAGCCGGCCGACATGCAGGACGCCCCGCGCTACGCCGACGTGGTCGCCGACGTCACGGATTATCTGGACGCCCGGGCGGCGGCGGCGGAGTCGGCGGGGTTGCCGGCATCGCAGATCGTCGTGGACCCGGGCATCGGCTTTGGCAAGACGCTGGCGCACAACCTCGCGCTGCTGCACGGCCTGGGCGGGCTGATCGAGTATCAGCGACGGTTCGGCCGGCACGTGATGCTGGGCACCAGCCGCAAGGGGATGTTCGCGAAAATCGACCCGTCCATGGCCGATCCGGCCGACCGTTTGCCCGGCACCTTGGCGACCACGGCCCTGGCGGTGGCGGCGGGCTGCCGACTGATCCGCGTTCATGACGTGCGAGAAAACGCCCAATGCGCCCGCGTGGCGGAAGAAATCGCGTTCAATGGGTGAATTCCCCACCTTTTTTCTAAGCGGGCGATTTTTGTGTTCGGATTCTGATTGCACCGCATATCGTGCTTAAGCCTTGAGAACAGCCTTATTTGGACCTCAGCGCCAGTATTGGCGCAGGCCACCTTATCGGACATGCCCACCTCATTTTCAGATCCGTTTCACTTCTGAAGCCTTGCCAGACATACACTTGTGGCAGTGTGACGCTTTGACCTCCACGCGATGACCCACGCTCAAGCCCGACCCACCACTTGGGCGATACAGGGATAGCGGAAGCCCATCCCGGCTCCGCCCGCCGGCCCGGCCGCAGACCACGGACCCCGTTCCGTGACCGACTGCCCGGGAACCCCGGCAGCCCCGCAAGGAACGCGTGGGTACGACCCTTCGGCGTCGCCGCTAGCCGGCCTCAGGGACGAGGCCTTCTGCGACACGGTGACACCGGCGTTTGACGCACCCCGGCAGATTTGCCGTCTTGAACCGTCTGGAGAACTCCCATGAGTGACATCAGCCCCATTGCCCGCACTTACGCCCCCGAATACGCCGCCGCCACGGCCCGGTCCAGCCGCGCCGCCGCCGCCCCGACCGTCTCGCGCGGGACCGATCAGGTCTCGCTTTCCGAGTCGTCGCGCATCTTCGCCGCCGCCAAGGAAAACCCCATCCGCGAGGGCCTGGTCGCGCAGATCAAGGCCGAGATCGCCGCGGGCACCTACGAAACCGACGAGAAGCTCAACGCCGCCGTCGACGCCGCGTTCGACGACCTGCGCTGAGTCTCCGAATCGTTCAACCCCACGAAAAACCGCGACCTCCCGTCGCGGTTTTTTGTTGCGCTCGCCGGGGCGTGGCTACGAACCGCTTGAAGCTGTCATTTCATTGTCGATCGAGCGCTTCGCGCTGGGCGGCGCCTTCGTCCACGCCGGTTTCCGGCAGGACCACGCCCTGGGGCTCGACGAAGATCTGCCGCGCTTCGGGCATCTGCCGCTCGACGTCCGCGATCCACCGCAGGTACGTCCGCTGGGCCAGCGGCAGCGGCGTGTTGGCGTAGGCGTTGGACCGCGCGATCAGGTCCACCTGCGGGTCCTGCATGAACCGCACGTACGCATCCTCAACCATCTGCGGGAACGGCGGCAGCGACAATCGCCCCTGGGCCGTGATCCCCGTCTCGTAGTTGCGCTCGGCCTGATACCGGTCGTGGAACTCTTTGGCCCGCGCGAGCGTCTGCCCGAACACGTTGAGCTTGCCGAACGCCAGGCCCGTCTGGAACGCCCGGCGGAACTGGCTCTCGAAGAAGTAGCGCGCGGTCGTCTGCGTCGCGAAGTCTTCCTTGATGAACTCCCAGATCAGGTCCGCCAGCGGCACTTCGTAGCGGCGGGTTGAGGTGTTGTGCCACGCCTGGCCGTACTTCTCGCGGAGCTCGGCGTAGTACGTCTGGGCGCGTTCTTCGCTGCCGAACATGTACGAGAGCATGATCGCTTTGTGCAGGTAGTTCTCGTGGCCGGACTCGAAGTTCCGCAGCGACAGGTTGCCGAACCGGCCTTCTTGGTTGTTCTCGACGGCCTCCATGATCTGCGTGAGCTGGTTGCCGTAGCTGTCCAGGAACGCGGGCTCGGGCATGAGGTCCACCTGCCGGCCTTCGGGCATCAGCGGGTTGAACGCGACCTGGCCGTAGTCGGTCAGCGATTGCAGCGAGTGGATCACCAGGCGATAGGTGTTGACCCAGTCGATGTCGCCGCCGCCGCGCAGGGTCTCGGCGACGTCGATGCCTTTTTCCGCCCAGTACAGCGAGTGGGCCATCGGGTGCCGCCAATCGAGCGGGCCGTGCTCCTCCATGTTCCGCAGCATGAACTCGGGGTCCATGTTGTAGGTGTCGGTGAGCACGCGGGCCCGCAGGAACGGCAGGAGCGTGTTGAGCCCCTGCTGAAACGCCGGGTCGTTGCGGGCGAAGAACAGCTCGCCCATCGCCCGGGCGTCCCCGTCGAGGAACGGCTCGGGCAGCGACATCACCCGCTCGGCGGGGAGCAGCCGGGCGTACATCCGCAGCTTGCCCACGGCCCGCAGCGCCCGGGCGTCCAGCGCAAAGCCGGCATCACGCAACGCGTCGATCGCCACGCCGGCACTGGGGAAATCGTCGCGGAACGCGGCCACCGGATCGCGGTTGGCGTTGGCGATCACCGGCTCCAGCGACGCCAGCACGTCCGCGATCTTCTGGGCCGACTCCACCCGGCCGTCGGCCACGAGCGTGTCCCGAACCGATCGCAGCATCGCCTGCGTCCGGAACACGCTGGCGCGGCGGAAGTCGCCGCGGATCGCCTGCACTTCGGGGATCGTTTCCGAAAGCGCGTCGAGTTGGCCGCGCAGTTCCCGGCCCGGCCGATCGAAACGCAGGTACCGATCGCCCGCCGCCGCGATGGCGACGTAGTAATTCAGCAGGTCGTCGCCGGCCAGATAGTCGTTGGGCCCGCCCAGGACTTCGTGCCACTCCCGCGCGACGTAGCCCTTGTAGTACCAGTTCATGTCGTCGGTGTACTGGCCGACCTTGTGGAACCATGTCCACGAAAGCTCGCGGTACAGCCGACCGGCGTCGGGGTTGTAGCGCAGGCCTTCGTCACGCAGCAGGCGGAGGCCCTTGTCGATCCAGTCCCAACGCTCGCGCGGCGTGAAGCTCGCGACCGAGATGTTGTACGCCAGGTTCCACGCGTGAAACGCCCAGACCTGCGGGAACCGCGGCTGCAGGTCCGTGATCATCGTCGCGATCGTGTTCGCCTCGGCGTAACGCCCGGCCCGCTTTTCCATCTCGGCCCGGTACCACAGCGCGTTGACCGCCAACCCCGTGAAGCTGCCGAAGCTCGCGGCGATCACGTTGTCGGACTCAAACGAAAGCTGCAGGTCCCGCCGCTGCCGATTCACCACCGGCACCACCAACGCCGACCCCAGCAGCGCCGCGACGGCCAGAACAACGGCGGTGAGTTGGAACAGGCGGTCACGATTCATGGTTGAATTTGGATGTCGGATTGAGAATGTTGGTTTTCAGAACACACTAGGGCGGAAGCAAGCGGGAAGATCGGAACGCCCGGCGATCGAAAGTCCGCAATCCAAAATCCAGAATCGTTCTCACACCGTGATCTGCGCGATCTCGCGGCGGCCGAAGATCCACGTCGCCAGCAATCCCAGCAGGCCCGTCCACAGTACGCCGACCCACAGCAGCGCGCCGCCCAGCAGCGACCAGGTCACGGCCTTGCCGTCGGCGATCAGGGGCGTGGGGTTGTATTTGCTCAGGTCCGGAACAATGAACGTGAACAGCTCGCCGATGGTGCGGACGATCACTTTGAACGCGTCCCAGAACTCGCCCTCGGCGAGCTTGGCCACGAACGCGGACATCACGCCCAGCACCGTCTGCCACCACGAGACATCGTCGGAGGCGAACGCGCCGTACTGGTCCAGCGATTCGTTGAGATAGCCCGCGCCCAAGGCCGCGGTGGCGACAAGGCCGCACAGCAGGCACGCGGTGGGGAAGCCCAGAAACGTCGCCGACGCGATGCCCAGCATCGCCAGGAACATCAGGCGGACCCACAGCACGGCCATGCCCTTGGCGAGGTTGCCCTCGAAGCTGCCGACGCTGTAGAGCATCTCCATGCCGTCGGCGGGGTTGAACGCGATGGTGCCTTGCTCGGCACCGCCGCGGCCGCTGTTGAAGATCTCCAGATCGATCGTGCCGTCGGGCGAGATCGTGTCCACGGGGATGCGGATCAATGCGAACTTGTCTTCCGCGACGCGGGGCATCGGCGACTCCATGACCTGTCCGCCTTGCTCGACGATGAAGGGCAGTTCCCGGCCGTTGGCGCGGAACCACAGTTGAAGTCGGCGGTCCGGCGGGGCGGCGCCGCGGGCTTCGGGCTTGAAGCGCAGCTGCACGAAGTCGCCGTAGCTCGCGGCGTCGCCCAGCCCCGAGAACCGGTACACCACGCTGCTGCGCGGCGGGATGGCCAGCCACTCGCTGACCACCTGCGCCTGGATCGGCGAGGCGAGCTCCTGCGGCAGGTCCTGGAGCGGGATCGGGCGGCGCTGGCCGGAAAGCGGATCGACGGTGGTGTAGAGGTCCGGCTCCTGGAGGCGGAGTAGTTCGAGGCGTTCGTTGACGCTGCGCATCAGTTGGCCTTCGGAGACTTCGTCGGGCTGGATCGACACGCGGGCGGTGAGCACCGAGTCGCGGACGGCGGCGGCGTCGAGGCGGTCCTGGGCCTCGCCCTGCGCGAGCGACACGGTGAAGGCGTAGATGCCGATGCCCGCGACCAGCAGCAGCACGGCGTTGAGCCCGGTGACGCCGACCCATTTGCCCAGGAGGTATTGCCAGCGGGTGATGGGTTTGGTGAGCGTGGTGAAGGCGATCTTGCTTTCGACCTCGCGCGACACCGAGCGGGCGCACAGCAGCAGGGTCATGAGCGACAGCACCATGCCGGCGGCGAAGAGGCTGTAGCGCAGGAAGTTCGAGACGCGGTATTCGAGGCGGGAGTCGTGCAGGATCAGGGGCAGCAGGGGCACGAGCACCACGAGGATGACGACAAAGATCAGGCCGATCTTCTGGCGGATGGCTTCGTCCAGGACCGTGCGGGCGACGCCCAGGATCGGGTGCCCGACGTGGAACATGGCCTTGAGCAGCAGCAGGCCGAGCATGAACGCCAGGCCCATGCCGCCGGCCCCCAAAACAAGGAGCATCAACCCTTCAAGATTAAGTGCGAACGTTAAGTAGGCCAACGTCAATGTGGCCAACAGGAGAACGATCGCATTGCCAAGCCAACGGACGACAGAAACATGTCGCCAATTCAACAAACCAAACACGATCCAGCCGTACCAAAACAGCGACCCGATGGAACTTACGAGCAAAGCATTCTGTTTGGCGACTTCTGCTGACGAATTCTGTAGAGAGCTTAAGTATGCAAGACCTGAGATCGCGTTTGTCGCGAAGAAAATCGAGGCGCCAATCAGTAAATATTTTTTGAGCTTGCGAGTCATGGGTATCAAGAAGGGCTATCCCGCAGTTCGCGACGGGCTCGGGTCGCGATGCGACCCGCTTGCGCGTGGACGTTAATTGAGCAAATCGTCGATGACGGAGCGGTTGGGGTCGCGCTTCTCGCGGTCGGGCGTCGCGCCGGTTTCCGCCGCCGCGTCGC
>CAZIXN010000042.1:0-17561 GCA_964543215.1 uncultured Phycisphaera sp. | reverse complement strand
GCGGGGTTTGGGATTTCGGCCCCCTGCCGAGATGATGGTGAGATTCGACCGATAGGCTTGGGGTGGACGTGAGGCGCGTCCGCCCGTGCGGCGGACGACGCTTCCGCCGGCGTTGGAACCGATCAAGGAACGCTTGTGGCATTGCGGAGACACGGGTTTTGAGCCAGGCCCCCGCCCAACCCCTCGACACCGGGCTGGACGCAGAGGCGATCCTCCCGCCCGACCTGCCCGGGGCCAGCGATCCTGCGCTCAGCGCCGCCGCGCCCGACGCGCCGACCGACAAAAACGTCATCAAGAAAAAAGCGATGGCCAGCGGGCTCTGGACCGTCGCCGCCTACGGCACGTCCCAGACCATCCGCTTCGGCAGCAACATCATCCTGGCCTGGGTCCTGGCGCCCGGCGACTTCGGCCTCATGGGCCTGGTCACCATCGTGCTCACCGGCCTGCAGATGTTCTCGGACATCGGCATCGGCCCGGCGATCATCCAGAACCAACGCCAGGACGACCGCTTCGTCAACACCGCCTTCACCATGCAGGCCCTCCGCGGCTTTGCGCTCTGGGGCGCCGCGGCGCTGCTGGCCTGGCCGCTGTCGCAGATGCTCGACCCCCAACTGGCCGTGGTCCTGCCCATCGTCGCCGTCCAGGCCATGCTCCTGGGCTTCCAGTCCACCAACTGGTTCACCGCCAACCGCAACCTCGCGGTCAAGTGGATGATGCTGCTGGACCTCTCCGCCATCACCATCCAGGCCGTCGTGATGGTCATCTACGCCTACGCCATCGACGCGTCGGTCTGGGCGCTCGTGGCCGGCGTCATCGCCTACTCCATCGTCCGCGCCGCCGGCTCGCACTTCCTGCCCGGCACACGCAACCGCTTCGCCTGGGACCACGACGCCGCCACCAGCATGTTCCACTTCGGCAAGTGGCTGTTCTTCTCCACCGTCCTGACCTTCTCCGCCGCCTACTTCGACAAACTCCTCCTGCGCAACTGGACCACCGCCTCAACCTTCGGCGTGTTCTGGATCGGCTACCAGCTCGCCAACCTCGGACCCGAACTGGCCTTCAAGCTCGGCTCGATGGTCGGCTTCCCCGCGCTGGCCGAAGTCTTCCGCACCCGGCCCCACGACCTCAACAAAGAACTCCACCGCGTCCGACGCGCCCTGCTCCTGCCCATCACCGCCATCCTCCTGTGCCTCATCGTCGCCGGCCCGGCCCTGTTCTACCTGGTCTATAAGCCCGAGTACTGGGGCGCCGGCTGGATCGTCCAGGCCCTGGTCATCAACTCCCTGGCCGGACAGCTCAACACCACCTACAGCCACGCCTACATCGCCTCGGGCAAAACCCTCTACAACCTCATCACCGTCTTCGCCCAGACCGTCATCGTCCTGCTGGCCGTGTCCATCGGCTACACCCTCGGCGGGGACACCGGCTTCATCCTGGGCATCGCCGTCGGACAGTTCGCCAAGTACCCCGTCGACGCCATCCTCTGTGCCCGCATCGGCGTGCACCAGTGGCGATGGGACCTCAAACTCCTGGCGTGCTCCACCACGGCGGCGGTGGGCCTGATCTGGCTGTCGCTGCTGCTCACGCCCTGGCTGATGGACACCGGCATCTGGCTGCACGAACGGATCGACGCGTGGCGGGAGGTGTCGCCATGACCTGCGGTCGGGATCAGAGAACAGGGATCAGGGATCAGGTCGGCACCGAGCCTTCGGATGTGGCTGCACTCCGCTCCCCGATCCCCGACCCCCGATCCCCGATCCCCGCGGTCAGCGTCGTCATGACCGTCTACAACCGCACGGACTTCGTGCCCGACGCGGTCCGCTCCATCCTCAACCAGACCCTCCGCGACCTCGAACTGATCGTCGTCGACGACGGCTCGGACGCACCGACCAAGGCGATGCTCCGCGAACTCGCCGAAAGCGATCCGCGTATGCGGGCGATCGAGCAGGACAACGCCGGCATCTTCGTCGCCGCCAACGCCGGGCTCCGCGCGTGCCGCGCCCCGTTGGTCGCACGGCTCGATTCTGACGACCTCGCCGAACCGACCCGGCTCGAAATCCAAAAAGCTTTTTTCGACGACTCCGCAAACGCGGAGGTCGTGTGCTGCGGCACGTTCATGAAGCTCGTCGACGCGCAGAACCGCTTCCTGCACATCGAGGTCAAGCCCACCGACGACCAGGCGATCCAGGAAGACCTCCTGCGTGGCCACTGCGCTATCGGGCACCCGTCGTCGATGATGCGACGCAGCGCGCTCGAACGGATCGGCGGGTACGACGAGAGCTTCACCTCGGCGGGCGATCTGGAAATCTTTCTGCGGCTCGGCGAGGTCGGCAAGCTCGCCAACCTCGACGCGCCGCTGACGCGGTACCGGCTTCACGCGCAATCCGTCAGCGAAGAAAAAGGCTTGAAACAAAGGGAAAACTGCCGTCGAGCCTGCGAGCTGGCGTGGGCGCGTCGCGGAGAGACTCGGCCGTTCGAAGGTGCGGACCTGTGGCGACCCGCCGGCGACCGCGACAGCGAGCACCACTACGCGCTGCGTTACGGCTGGTGGGCCTGGCGGGCCGGGCAGTTCGCCACCGCCGCGCACTACGGCAAGCGTGCGCTCAAGCTCAAGCCCTGGGACAAGCAGGCATGGATGCTCTGGATGAAGTCGCGCGGCAAGGCCAACCAGCCCGAGCCGCGTCATGCGGGATCGGGGATCGGGGATCAGGGAACCGGCAGGCAGGACAGCCCGACCAACCCGACCCCCGCGAACTCCGGCCCCGATCCCCGATCCCCGATCCCCGCGCCCCGTGTCTCGGTCGCCATGCCGATGCGTGACGCCGCGAAGTTCGTGGCCGACTCGGTGCGTTCGGTGCTTTCGCAGGCGACGCCGGCCTGTTCGGTGCAGCTGGTGATTGTCGACGACGGCAGCACCGATGGCTCGGCCGACGTCGTGCGGGCCGTGCTCGACGAAGCCGACTGGCCTCACACGCACACCGAGATCCTGCCCGGACCGCAGAGCGGCATCGCCGCGGCACTCAACGCCGCGTTTGCGCGATGCACCGGCACGTACCTGGCCCGGTGCGATTCGGACGATCTGTTCCCGCCCGGCCGGCTCGCGACACACGCGGCGTTCCTCGATTCCACCGAAGGCGGCGACTTCGTCGCGGTCTGCGGCGGGTTTGAGACGATCGACCCCAAGGGCCGGCTCATCGACGTGCTGCACAAGGACTGCCGGGCCCGCGAGTTCACCGCCGACCTCCGCGACGGCACGACGCCCACGCACTTCGGCACGTTCCTGATCCGTCGTGTGCTCGTGGAACAGCTCGGCGGGGCCCGCGACTATTTCGCCGGCACCGAAGATGTCGATCTACAACTGCGTATCGGCACCGCCGGGCGGGTGTGGTTCGCGCCCGCCACGGCGTACTCCTATCGTTTGCATCACCAGAGCAGCACGCACACGCAGGCGAGCCCGACGCGAGAGTTTCTCACCGAGCAGGCCCGCAAGTTCGCCCGGCAGCGGGCCGACGGATTGGAAGACGACCTTGCCCGTGGCGTCGCCGAAGCCCCGCCGCCCGACGACACGACCGCGGAGGGTGGCAAGCCGATGAACGTGAAGGAGCAGATCCAGGGCATGCTCATCGGCCGTAGCTGGAAGGCCGTGGCCGCGGGTCGGCGTGGCGAAAGTCTGCGTCACGGCTGGGCCGCGCTCAAAGCCCGGCCCGCCGCGGCCGCCGGCTGGACCAACCTGCTCAAGCTGCTGGTGCTCCCAACGATCCGCCCGCACGACCACTCACCGACCCCCGCCCGCCGCTAACGACCCGCCCGCCATGACCGCCGTCACCGTTCAACCCGTCCGCGTCACCACCGCCGCCCCGACCGATCGCGTCGTGCGCTTGGCCGTGCTGGGCGCGTTGCTGGGGCTGATGGTCCTCGGCAGTGTGCTGCGCTTCCCGCATCTGGGCGAGCTGACGCTGCAGGTCGACGAAGGCTTTCAGGCGCTGGCGGTCGAAGCGATCCTCGATCACGGGTACCCGCGGCTCGAATCGGGCTACGTCTACGGCCGGTCGCCGCTGTTCCTCTACGCCCAGGCGGCCTCTGCGGCGGTGTGGGGCCTGAGCGAGGGGTCGCTGCGTCTCCCCGCTGCGTTGTTCGGCGTGCTGGGCATTCCCATCGCGTACCTGCTGGGTCGCCGATTGTTCGCCGGCATCCTGCCGCGCATCTCGGGGGTCGATGGCGCGGTGATCCTGGGCGTGGTGCTGGCGGCGATGGTGGCTTTGTCGGCGTGGCAGATCGAGTACGCGCGGTACGCGCGGTTCTACACGCTGTTCCAGTGCCTGTACATGCTTGGCCTGATCGCGTTCCACGCCGGCTGGGTGCGCGACCGGCGTTGGGGCAAGGCGGTGTTCTTCCCGCTGTTTCTGCTGGCCGTCTCGGTGCACGACCTGGGCGTGATGCTGGGCCTGTGCTTCTGGGCGATCCTGCCGCTGCGCGGAATCCCGATGAAAACCAAGGCGATTCACTTCGCGCTGTCGGCCGTGTGCGGGGCGGCGTGGGTGCTCTACAACAAGATCTGGCGCGGCGTGCAGAGCACCTGGGCCACCGCCTGGCCGGACACGGTCAACGACGGCACGCTGGACATCGCGGCCGACCCGTCCAACCCGGTGGCGTGGGCGTTGGCGAAATTCGCGGGCATGTTCCCGGGGCTCAACACGCCGGACCTGACGATTTATCTGGCCGTGTGGGACGCGCGACCGATCGCGGCGGTGCTGCTGGCCTTGCCCGCGCTGGCGGCGACGCTGGCGCTGGTCGTTCGCAAGCTGCGTGAAAAGAAGATGCAGCCGCACCGGATCCCCGAGCCCACCGGCCGGCTGTGGCTGCCACTGCTGCTGACCGCGGTGTGGTGCGCGGCGCTGCACCAGTTCGCGCTGGTGTTCGTCACGCTGCTGATCTACGCGGCGGTACACGTCCGGTCGTGGCGGCGTTGGCTCCGGCCGGCGGAGCTGGTCACGCTGCTGGCGTGCGGCGTCATGTTTGTGACCTGGGTCGGATTCTTCTGGCGGGCCGACGATATCGCGCGGTCCAAGTGGTTGCCCGCGATCAGCAACGTGCCGGCGGTTTACACCTATTTCCTGCAATGGTTCGTGCCCGGCTGGACGCGGATGCTTGTGCTGCTGATCCCTGCGTCGCTGGTGGCGGCACACTTCGCGACCCGTGCGCTGCAAGGCAACGACGACCGCCAGCCCGAACGGCTCAACGGCGTGTGGCTGCTGCTGGTGAGCATCGTTGCGCCGATCCTGGTGACGGCCGAACTCAAGTGGCAGTTCAGCGAGTCGCGGTATTTCCTGCACCTGTATCCGATGATGCTGGGGGTGCTGGCGACCGGCGTCGTGGGCGTGGCGCTCTTGGCCGATCGTCGAATGCCGCACGTGCGGCACGCGGGCCTGATCGCCGCGGCGCTGGCGCTGGGCGTGACGGCGGGCTTCACGAAGGACCTCAATCCCGCGTTCGCGTGGTCGGTGACCAGCCGGACGCACGACAGCCTCAAGGACCCGATCCGCTCGACGTTGAACTGGAGCTTCTATGCCCATTGGTCGCGGGACCAGGCGTCGGTGAGCGCGGCGGCGGCGGATCAGATCACGGCGGCGGACGCCGTGGCGGTGGTCGGCCCGGCGCACGTGGCGGCGAATTACGCGTGGTACCTGCCGCGGATCGACGCGGTGATCGCGCCGGCGGCGGCGTACAACACGGCCAAGCAGAACGACCAGGGCGTTTGGATCGACCTGGTGACCGGTGGCCGGGTGATCAGCGAAGCGTCGGAGTTGTGGGACCTGGCGCGGGCGGTCGAGGCGCGCGGGGGTCGGCTGTGGTTGTTCAGCGACACGATGATGGTGGAGAAATTCAACTGGTATCTCGACAACGCCGGGCGTGACATGAAGGCCGCCGTTCGCGCCCTGTCCGATGAAGTGCAGTTCACCGGGCGAGATGGAAAGACGACCGTCAGCGTCACCGATGCGCCCGCGCACCAATTGGCCGCGGCGCTGCCCGAGCGGTTCGACCCGCACTTCGGGCAGCACGGCCCGCTGCCCGAGACTCCGAACGAGACCACGACCGCGACGCTGCCGGTCGATTGGGAAGAGCCGCGGGAGGCGACGCCGTGACCGTGACCGAAACCGACCGACCGCTGCGCATCACGTTTGTGTTGAAGCGACCCGGCGTCGAGGGCGGCGTGCGTGTCGTGGCGATTTACGCCGAAGCGCTCGCGCGCGCGGGTCACGAGGTGCATCTGGTGTGCACGCAGAAGCGGGTGCAGAGCCGCAAGGCCCGGCTGTTCTCGCTGCTGACCACGGGCAACGCGCACCCGGTGCATCCGCCGATCCGCAGCCACCTGGACGCGCTGCCCGGGCTCACCGATCTGCCGGGCAAGCCGGTGACGTTGACGCATGTGCCCACCGCCGGCCCGCTGACCGCAGCGCACCTGCCGGACGCGGACGTGGTCGTGGCGACGTGGTGGGAGACGGCCGAGTGGGTCGCGGCCTTGCCCGCCAGCAAGGGGGTGCCGGCGTATCTGATCCAGCACGACGAGCGCGTCTTCCCCAGCAGCACGCCGGACAAACAGCGGCGGATCGAAGCGACCTGGCGGGATCTTCCCAATCGCGTGGTGGTGGCGCAGTGGCTGGCGGATCTGCTGGCCGAGCACGGGGCCCAACCCTGCGAGGTGATCGAGAACGCGGTGGATCGCGAGCGGTTTTTCGCGCCGCCGCGCGACAAGCAGGACCGGCCGACGGTGGGCTTCATGTACAGCCCGGTGGCGTTCAAGGGCGTGGACCTGATCAAGGCGGCGATCGAGTCGGCGGCCACGCGCCTGCCGAACCTGCGCGTCCGGGCCTTCGGGCACGGCGATCCGGCGATCGAGCCGCCCGGCCTGCCCCGCGGCGTGCGCACCGAATACACCCAGGACCCCGACGCCGATGCGCTGCGCGAGCTCTACGCCTCGTGCGACGCGTGGCTGTTCGGCAGCCGATGTGAAGGGTTCGGCCTGCCGCTGCTGGAGGCGATGGCCTGCCGCACGCCGGTGATCGCCACGCCCGCCGGTGCGGCCCCGCAGCTCATTGATGACCGCGTCGGCCGGCTGCTGCCCGCTCCGACCGGCGGCGTCACCGACGAACCGGCGCTCATCGCCGCGATGGCGGACGCCATCGTTGACCTCACCGGGCAAACCGCCGAGAATTGGCGCGGCACGTCCGAGAACGCGCTGACGCGGGCACAGCAGCACGGCTGGGACCGCGCCGCGGACCAGTTCATGGCCTTCATCCGCCGTATCGCCCGGCCCGGCGGGCGGCAGAACGACGCGCCTTCCGACCGCCGCGCCAAGCCCGCCGCGTGATTCGCCGATAATGGCTCGGGCGCCCGTCACGCCCGCACACACCTTCCTCCCCCGTACCCGATCCCGGCTTCATGCTCACGCCCCTTGCGATGTACGGCTGGCTGCCCCTGGTGTTGGGGCTGTTCATGATCATGCCGCCCAAGCGCGCGGTGCTGTGGGCGTTCTTCCTGGCCTGGCTGTTCCTGCCCATGGCCAAGTACGACCTCCCCAAGGTGCCGGACTACACCAAGATGTCCGCGACGTGCTACGGCGTGTTGCTGGGCGTGATGATCTTCGACTTCGGCCGGCTGACGATGTTTCGGCCCAAGCTCATCGACCTGCCGATCGTCATCTTCTGCATCTTCACGCCCATCCTCAGCGCGTACACCAACCGCCCGGCGCTCACGCTCTACGACGGCCTCTCCGAATCCATCGCACTGAGCACCGCGTGGCTGCTGCCGTACTTCATCGGCCGCCTGTACTTCACCGACCTCAAGGACATGCGCACCCTCGCGCTGTGCTTCCTGGCCGGGGCGCTGGCATACGCGCCGATCTGCTGGTTCGAGGCACGCTTCTCGCCGCAGTTGCACCGCCTGCTCTACGGCTTCCACCAGCACCACTTCGTCCACGCGCTGCGCGGCGGGTTCTTCTTCCACTACCGGCCACGCGGGTTCATGCAGTCGGGCCTCATGACCGCCACCTGGATGTGCTCCGCAGCCCTGATCGCCTGGTGCTTCTGGATCGGTAAAACCAAAATCAACTTCGGTAAGTGGGTGCCCTCGGCCCTGCTGATCATGCTCATCCTCGTGCCCACGGCAATCATCGGCAAGGGCATGGGAGCCATGCTGCTGGCGTTCGGCGGCTTCGGCGTGCTGCTCATGACCAAATACCTCAACACGCGGGTGTTCATGATCGCCCTGCTGTGCGTGGCCCCGATGTTCGCGCTCACCCGGGCCCAGGGCCTCTGGGACGGCAGTTCGGTGATCGCCGAGATCGAGAAGGTCAATCCCGACCGGGCGTGGTCGCTGCAATACCGCTTCGACAACGACACGGTGCTGGTGAAAAAGGCGGTGCAGCGCCCGGTGTTCGGCTGGGGCGGCTACGGCCGAAACCTGGTCCGCAGTCAGGACGGCGAAAAGATGGCCATCACCGACGGCATGTGGATCCTGCTGCTGGGCAAAATGGGCTTTGTGGGGTTGTTCAGCTTCATGCTCGCGCTGGCGATGCCGACGATCCTGTTCGTCAAGCGCTACCCGCCGCGGATGTGGTTGACGCCCGCGGTCGCGCCGGCGGCGGGGCTGGCGACGGTGCTGGCGCTGTATCAGATCGACTGCCTGTTCAACGCGATGGAGAACCCGCTGTTCTTCCTGCTGGCCGGGGGCATGTGCTCGGCGATGACCGCGACGATGCTCGTGGCCCGCCGGAAGACCGTGGACACGCCCGCAACGGCTCTGCCACCGCGCGGCGAGGCGGACGACGCGGACCAGGCGCGGCCCAGCCGACCGACCTTCGGCCCGACCGTCTCACCCGCGCGCTCCGACGTGCAGTCCGCCTGACGTGTTTGCCGTGACTGCGCCCCCCGCGATTGTCGATCGGCCGAACTCCCCAGCCCCACCGCCGCGGCCGATGGCGTCGGCCGCGCCCAACGCAGCGCGGGTGCACTGGCGCAGCTTCGACCTGCTGCGTGGCCTGGCCGCGGTGCTGATGGTCGTCAACCACGTCGGCTACATGCTCACCGACAAGCCGAGCCTGCCGCTGGTGCACGCCGCGTCCGATGCGTCGGTGGTCGAAAGCTCGGCGTTGCAGTGGGCGGTGTTGCTGGGCGCCTTTGCGCCGGCGGTGTTTTTCTTCGTCACCGGGCTGGGCTACGGCATCCAGGCCGGCCGGGAACAACCCAAACGTCTGTTGGACCTGACCGAGAAGGTGTTGATCCTGCTGCTGGCCGATGCACTGATGTGGCGGGCGGCGGGGTACGACGTCGGGCTGGACTTCTTCGGGTTCATCGCGCTGTCGATGGTGCTGTTGACGGGGGTGCTGAAGCTGGATGGCTTGCGGGCGGGCAAGGAGAAACCCGGGCGTTGGTTGTCGCCGTCGGTGATCGGCGGGACAGCGCTGCTGCTGGCGGTGCTGGGGCTGCGTTTTGTGGCCGGGCCGGTGGCGGAGCGCGTGTTGGGTGTGCCGCCGGGCGGCTGGCTGGACGTGGTGACCGGTCGGAACGTGCCGATGACCGGCGGTGACGGCGGCGGGCCGGGCGCGGTGATCGAGCGGGTGCCGGGCTCGTGGAACGCGGGGGTTTCGTTTCCGCCGATCCCGTGGCTGGTGTTTCCGCTGGCGGGGTTTGTGTTGGGGGCGTGGCTGAAGGCGCACCGCCATGGGTTGCAAACGCATCGGGCGCTGTTCGCGGTGGCCATGCTCGGCGGCGGGGCGGTGGCGCTGGTGGGCGTGGGCGTGCTGCTCGAACGCGGCGGGATCCTGCACCGCTGGGGCACGATCTCGGTGGCGTCGGTGCTCGCGGGCTTTGCGGTGCTTGCGCTGCTGATGGCCGTGGCGGTGTTCGTTGAAGAACGGCAAGGCGTGATGCGCAAGATCGTCGACGGCTTCAGCCTCCGCGGCATCGCGGCGTTCTCGGTCGTGCCGCTGCACTTCCTGCTCATCGGCGTCGCGACGCTGCTGGGCTGGCAACCCGCGACCGGGCCAACCATCGCGCTGGCGATCCTGCTGATCCTGGTGATCGCCATGACGCTCGCGCCGCGCTTCGTGCCCCTGGGACAAACCGTGGCCAGCGCCGCGGCCGCCGGATCGACGCGGAGGTACTGGCTGTTCGGCCTGCTCGTGCCGGTGGGCCTGCTGATCGGCGTGACGCCCGACGCGGTGCACGACGCGGCGCTGCGCCGCGTGCTCGTGGCGACCGGCCAACTCGTGCTGTGCGTGATGCTCGTGTTGCCGGCGCTTCGGCCGGCCCGTTCGTGAAGGAGCTTTTTGGCAGGAATCACGGGATCAACCCGATGCCGGCATGGCGCGTCGCAACCCGCGGGCGATTGCCTACGGCCGACGGCCTCATCCGCCAATCCGCGTCGTCCTGTTCATCCTGTCTGAAACCGCCGGCCGACCAACGTCCGAAAACCCCACGCGTCCAAGCCGAGCGGGCGATCCGCCGATCTCGGTAATGTCCCGCGACCTTTTCATACTCAACCCCAAGCCTCGAGACCCGCCGCCATGCCCACCGCCGACCCCCAAAACGTCCCCGTCTTCGTCCTCTGCGGCGGCCTGGGCACCCGCTTCCGCGAACAGACCGAGTTCCGACCCAAGCCCATGATCCAGATCGGGCAATACCCCATCGTCTGGCACATCATGTCCACCTACGCCCGCCACGGCTTCAAGAAGTTCGTGCTCTGTGCCGGCTACAAATCCGAATCCATCAAGGACTACTTCCTCAACTACGCCGCGATGAACTCCGACTTCACCGTCGATCTCGCCGGCGACGGCAAGGCCAAGGTCCACTCCATCGACCACGATCAGGACTGGGAAGTCACCGTCGCGTACACCGGCGAGCTCACGATGACCGGCGGACGCATCGCCCTGGCCACCGACAAATACCTCGGCGATGCCGAACACTTCGCCGTGACCTACGGCGACGGCGTCACCGACGCCAACTTCACCGACGAATTCAACTTCCACCTCGGCCACCGACAACTCGGCACCGTGCTGGGCGTCAACCCGCCCTCACGCTTCGGCGAACTCAAGCTCGACGGCGACCAGGTCACCGAATTCGCCGAGAAGCCCGACCTGGCGAACAACTGGATCAACGGCGGATACTTCTTCTTCCGCCGTGGCTTCACGAAGTACCTCGACAAAGCCAACCCCGATCTCATCCTCGAAAAGACCCCGCTCATCAAGCTCGCCCAGGACGGCCAACTCGCCATGTTCAAGCACCGCGGCTTCTGGCAATGCATGGACACCCAGCGCGACTGGGACGGCCTCAACCAGATGTGGACCTCCGGCGATGCGCCGTGGACCCGGTGAATCCCCGACACGCCCCCCAACTACCCAAACCCTCAACGAAGCCCACGGATTCGATCCGTGGGCTTCTCATATCTGCATAACCAAGAAAAAACCACGCAAACCTCTTCCGAAAAGCCGTTCACGGGATTAAGTTGTGCAACGACCGGCGTCGGCCTGCAACGGGCCGGCTCAAAGAGAGAAACCCGCCGCCACGCGTGGCGACCCAGAGGAAGAGTTGAACATGTTGGCCGAACCCGCGGGCGATCCGTCCGTCAATCAGGATTTATCGATCGCGACACCGCTGGTCCAGCGTCAGGTGCCGTGTCTGTTGTGCGCTTCGCCGACCCAGCCGTGGCAGGATGTGCCCAAGGACTGGCGGCGCGTCGGCAATCCGCTGGCCGAACGCGTGTGGAACCTGCGTCAGTGCGACGCCTGCGACTTCCGCTTCCTGCATCCGCGCCCCGCCGCCGAGGATGTGGCCGAGTTCTACGCCACCGAGGAGTACTACACCCACCAGAACGACGGCGACTGGTCGGCCGGCGACATGCCCTTCCAGGACCGGCTCCGCCACCACCTCGCATGGCGACTGGATCAGGGCAAGTACCTCGACCCCGGCATCGTCGCCGCCTCCGTGCCCATGCTCACCGCGGGCCAATCCTCCCGCATCCTGGACCTGGGCTGCGGCAACGGCGGCCTGCTCAAGGGCCTCGCGTCGCTGGGCTACGACGTCACCGGCGTGGAACCCGACGACCACGCCCGCGCCGTCGCCTCGGAGACCGGCCTGACGGTCTACAAGGGCACCGCCGAGGACCTGCCCGCCGAGCTGCTCGGGCAGACTTCCGGGGGCGGCACCTTCGATGCCGTGGTCATGTCCCACGTCCTCGAACACACCCTCAACCCGCTGGTCGCCGTCGCGGCCGTGGTCGAGCTGCTCGCGCCCGGGGGCCTGTTCCTCTGCGAGGTTCCGAATAACGCCTGCTACGAGGCGTTCCGGGCCGGCCCGCGGTGGAGTTTTCTGGACGTGCCCCGGCATTTGAACTTCTTCACGTCGCGCAGCCTCGAAGCGATCATGGAAAAATGCCGATGTCCCGTGCAGAGCCGGCAGTACGTCGGCTACGCCCGGCAGTTCACGCCGCACCGCTTCGACAACGAACGACGCATCGCCGAGGCCCTGGAAGGCCAACCCGTCGGCGAGCCCAAGACGTGGGAAAAGTGGCGCCGCTTCGCCGGGACCGTGCTCGCGTCCGACGACGCCAAGTACGATTCCATCCGCGTGCTCGCTCGGAAGCCAAGGTAAGGCCCCGAACCAAAGCGACACGGCAGCCTCGATCGAATCAGGGAATCCAGAACATGCGCGTCCTCGTCACCGGCCACCGCGGCTACATCGGCGTCCACCTCGTCCAGATCCTCAAAGACGCCGGCCACCACGTCACCGGCGTGGACGTCGACCTCTTCGAAGGCTGCGCCTGGCGACCCTTCGTTCCCGCCGACGTCGAACTGGCCAAAGACATCCGCGACCTCACCGAGAAGGACCTGGACGGCATCGACGCCGTCTGCCATCTCGCCGCCATCTCCAACGACCCCATGGGCGACATGGACCCGGAGATCACCTACTCCATCAACCGCGAAGGCTCCGTCGGCCTGGCGAAACTCGCCAAGAACGCCGGCGTCGGGCGGTACCTGTTCTCCGGCTCGTGCAGCGTCTACGGCAAGGGACCCAACCCCGACATCGCCCTCAAAGAAACCGACAAGCTCAACCCCTTGACGGCTTACGCGATCTCGAAAATCGACACCGAACTCCAGACCGCCGACCTCGCGGACCACCGTCCGGGGGGCTTCTGCGTGTCCTGGCTCCGCAACTCCACCGCCTACGGCCACTCGCCGATGCTCCGCATCGACCTGGTGGTGAACAACCTGCTCGGCTCGGCGCTCTCTTACGGCGAGATCCGCATCAAGTCCGACGGCACGCCCTGGCGTCCGCTCATCCACTGCTACGACATCGCCGCCGCCTTCCACGCCTTCTGCGAAGCCCCCCCGGAAGCGATCAATGGGCAAGCGATCAACGTCGGCGGCAACGACGAAAATTATCAAGTGAAGGACGTCGGCGACCAGGTGAAACGCTTGATCCCCGATTCGTCCGTCGTCTACACCGGCGAGTTCGGCGAAGACTCCCGCGACTACAAAGTCAACTTCGACAAACTCGCCGAGCGCCTCCCCGACTTCAAGTTGAAATACAACCTGGTTTCGGGCATGGAAGAACTCCACAAGGAAATGGTCGACCACGGCTTCGGCAAGAAGCACTTCGAGTCCGACCAGTTCGTCCGCCTCCGCACCCTCAAGCAACGCTTCGACCGCATCGGCGTGACGACCGGGGCCTAAGCAACGTGGAACTACTGTTCGTCGTTCCAGGATTGCTTGCGCTTTGCATCCTTTTGATGCTCGCCTTTTTCGGGTTTGCGCTGCTCGTGAGTCTGCTGCGATCTCACCGCCGAAACCAAGAACTTAAAGGCCGACTGAACGTCGACCGATGGAAATTCTGAACTGGTCCCTGTTCCCCGTTCCCTGATCCCCGACCTCACCATGAAGTTTCACCCCACCCCGCTCAAAGACGCCTTCACCATCGACCTCGAAAAGCGCGGCGACGAGCGCGGCTTCTTCGCCCGCGTGTTCTGCGAGAAAGAGTTTCGTGAAGCGGGCTGCCCCGACCGCTTCGTGCAGGTCAACAACTCCAGCTCCGCCGACGTCGGCACGCTCCGCGGCATGCACTACCAGCTCGGCGATGCGTACGCGGAAACCAAAGTCGTCCGCTGCATCAAGGGCGCACTGTGGGACTGCATCATCGACCTGCGTCCGGACTCGCCGACCTTCAAGCGGTGGTTCGGCGAAACGCTCAGTGCCGAGAACCGCAGGATGATGATGGTGCCCCGCGGCTTCGCGCACGGCTTCATCACGCTCGAACCCGACACCGAAGCGTTCTACTTCGTCGACAATTTTTATGCCCCCGACAGCGAACGCGGCGTGCGCTACAACGACCCCGAATTCAACATCCAGTGGCCCACCGAGCCGAAGGTGCTCAGCGACAAGGACAAGAACTGGCGCGACTTCGACCCCGCGTGGCACTGCGGGATGTGAACGCTTGGTGGCCAGTGGCAAGTGACCAGTGGCCAGCTTTCCGAATCACTGGCCACTGGCCACCAGACACCGGCCACTTCCTATGCACATCCTCTTCACCGGCGGCAGCTCCTTCACCGGGTACTGGTTCGTCAAGCAGCTCGCCGAGGCCGGGCACACGGTCACCGCGACCTTTACGCGCGAATCGCCCACCGTCTACGCCGACGGCGGCGTCCGCGAGCAGCGCATCGCGCGGGTGCAGAAGCACTGCAGGCCGGTCTGGAACTGCAGCTTCGGCGACGAGCGGTTCATGGCGACGTTGTCGTCGGGCACGTTTGATCTGCTGTGCCACCACGCGGCCGACGTGACCAACTACAAGTCGCCGGACTTTGATGCGGCCGGCGCGGTGTGCAACAACACCAAGCACCTCACCAAGGTCCTGGAAGCCTTGCAACAGAATCTTCCGGGGGCCGGCGTGCTGCTGACGCAGTCCGTCTTCGCCGGTGGGTACGGCGCGGGCAGCCTGGACGACCATGGTGACCTGCCGCACTTCTCGCCCTACGGCCTTTCGAAAGCGCTCACCGCCGAGATGTTCCGGTACTACTGCGACGCCGCCGACATCCCGCTGGGCGAGCTGGTGATTCCCAATCCGTTCGGGGCCTACGAAGAGCCGCGGTTCACGAACTACCTGATGAAGAACTGGTTCGCCGGCAACAAGGCCGGCTGCAACACCCCGGCCTACGTCCGCGACAACATCCACGTCGAGCTGCTCGCGCGGGTGTACGTCCAATGTGCCGAGGCGTTGCACGACCAACCCGAAACCGCCTGCACGGTTGGCCCCCACGGGTACATCGAAACCCAGGGCGCGTTTGCCGAGCGCTTTGCGCGGGAGATGCGCAAACGCCTTGGTTTGAAGTGCGAATTGGAACTTGCGCACCAGACCGAGTTCACCGAGCCACGCATCCGTATCAACACCGACACGCCCGATAGCCAAGCCCTGGGCTTCAATGAAGACAAGGCGTGGGACGACGTCGCCGCGTTCTATCGCGGGCTGTACGCCTAACGAACGGGAGAATCGCAGAGTAGGCAGAGACGCAGAGACGCAGAGAAAAGCAAGCCACTGCCTGCGTCTGGGCATTTCTACTTGTCTGCTCTGCGACTCTGCGTCTCTGCCTCCTCTGCGGTTCTTTGGGGATCGATCACGTTGGGTGAGAGCGGGTTGGGGCTGCCGGTGTCGGGGTTGGTGACATGGGGCGTGTCGAAACCCGTGAGAAACACGCTGGTTTTAAGCGTGTCACGGAAGAAGCGTGCGGGGACGCCGTGGTCTTTGCGGGTGACGAGCGACGCGGCGCGACAGAGCGCGGTGCCGGCGAGCAGCGAGAGATCCGCGAGCGCGGCTTTGGCCTTGCCCTCGTGTTTGAGCCAGTAGCGGTGGCGAGCCTGGAACCAGTAGGGCGCCCGCGGTTTGGATTTCTTTTTTGCTTTGGCGGCGGCGTCGGTGGTGGCGTGGGTGATGCCGGTGGTCTGGCCGACGAGGTGGACGACGCGCGAGGCAGGGACGTACCACGTTTCGTAGCCGGCCTTCCTGGCGCTGTGGCAGTAGTCGATGTCGTCGAAGTAGGTGTAGTACTTGTCGTCGAGCGGGCCTTGGCTATCGATCACTTCGCGGCGGATGATGAGCGATGCGCCGGCGACCCAGTCGACCCTGGTGTTGCGGTCGGGGATGGGCATGCCCACGGCCTTGGATTTCGTGAGGCGATAGATCGGGCCCAGGTGCGAAGCGCCTTGGAATTCGTTGATGAGGTTGAAGAAGCGGAAGGCCGAGACCTGCGGGTTGCCGGTGGCGGTGAAAGCGCCGTTGTCGTTCAGCCAGCGCTGCGCGTTGAAGCCCTGCGGCAAATCTTCGAGGCGGGAGCCGGCGATGCCGACGTTCGTGTTGGCGGGGTCGTCCATGAAGGCGACGAGTTCGCGGAAGGCGCCGGGGTACGGCAGCGTGTCGTTGTTGAGCAGCAGGATGTACTCGGGGGCCCCGGAAGGGTCGGCCATGGCGGGCCGGATCACGGCGTTGTTGCCGCCACAGAAGCCCAGGTTGGGGGCGATGGCGGTGAGGGTGCACCAGTGGTAGCCGCGCTCCTGAATGAAGTCGGCGAGGCGCTGGGCTTCGCCGGGTTTGCTGCCGTTGTCGCAGAGGCCCACGCGGATGCCCGACCTTCCGGGGGTGTCGGGGACCTCGTCGATGATCGGCGCGATGGCGTCGAGGCAGTCGGCGGTGAGCGCGTAGCCGTTGTAGTTGACCAGGACGATCAGGAGTTTCATGGCGGGTTGTGGCTCGTGGCTCGTGGTTCGTGACTCGTGACTCGTCGTGCGTGACGAGTGGCTGGCCCATGTCGGTTAGCCGATACTTCGGGGGTAGCATCCCGATCGACGCGATCGGCGTGATGATCGAAGCTTGCCTGCACACTATCGGACCCACGCATGGCTTCTCCGCAACCGCCGCCGCCACTCATGGAGCACGCCCGCACCGGCACCGGCGCGGACGGGTTGGGGTTGCTCGCGCTGGTGAAGGAGGATTACGCGGCGCACGGCCGTGACTGGACCCGGCCGGGCTTCCGCGCGGTGGCGGTGTACCGCTTCGGCGTGTGGCGGATGAGGCTTCCCCGAATCTTCCGGGGGCCGCTGTCGGTGCTGTACCGCATGATGCATCGGCACGTGCGGAACCATTACGGCATCGAGCTGGACTACGCGGCGAAGGTCGGCCGACGGTTCGTGATCGAGCATCAGCACGGCGTGGTGATTCATGGCTGCTGCGTGATCGGGGACGACTGCATCGTGCGGCAGGGTGTGACGCTGGGCAACAAGACGCTGGACCGGCCGTACGACGCGCCGCGGCTGGGCAACCGCGTGAACGTCGGGGCCGGCGCGAAGGTGTTGGGGGCGGTGTCGCTGGGGGATGATGCGCAGGTGGGCGCGAACGCGGTGGTGGTGAAGGATGTGCCGGCGGGGTGCGTGGCGGTGGGCGTGCCGGCGGTGGTGAAGTTGATTGGGACGCGGCCCACGGTCGAAGACCGTGGGCTTCAGGGGGGTGTGTCGTGAGCGTGGG
>CAZIXN010000041.1:4847-17831 GCA_964543215.1 uncultured Phycisphaera sp. | reverse complement strand
CGGGGACGGCCGCGTTGCTGGCCGAAGCGCGGCGGCGGCAGGCGTACGCGGTGGCCAAGGCAGACGCCGAACCGAAGTCGCTGCGGTTGGGTGCGTTCGAGACGGATTCCGATCCGGTTGGTAGTTCTCCGGTGAAACCCAAACGAGCCGCGAAGAAGCGGGGGCCGGCTCGGAGTGCGCTCAAGCGTCTTCCGCGTCTTGAAGACCTCGCTTGAGCAGCTCGACCACATCGTTGCGCCAGCGCTGAATATCCGGATTCGACGGAGCGGGGGTTGTCTCGGGAGGGCCGGCCCCTGCAGCCGTGGTGAGGGCTTCGGCGTCGCTGTCCTGTCGGCGAAAGACGCGGACCGCGGCGGAGCGACGGGTTCGCGGCGACTTCGGGTCGGTTCGGTCGGCGTTGGGCTGGCCGGGATCGACGCGCAGGTTGCCCGTGGCGTCCTGCATCCCGGCGGCCCAGGCTGCGGGATCGAGGCGAAGGGTCTGCATCAGGTCCAGCACAAACTGCGTCATCGCCAGGCCGAACAGATCGCACCACGCTTCCTTGTCCATGCCGTCCCGGCCGAAGTGATAGATCCACGCTTCCATGTATTCGTGGGCGATGACCTGCACCTGCTGCGCCGTGGAACAGCGATCGGAAATAAAGAGTTCGTGCGTCTCGTTGTCACAGAGCCCCAGGCAATCCTCGCCATCATGCTCGATGTAGCCGGCCACCAAGACGACGCGGTAGACAAACGGGCCGACCTTGAGCAGCATGATGCGAGCATACCGGCGGGCCTGCGTTGCGCCTACGCTTGACCGAAGTTTGTGACACCAACTTTTTTTTTGCAGGAGCCGTGTTTATGGAAACCCTCGAAGCCGTCTACGCCCGTCGTGCTGTCAAAGCCTTCGACCCCGAGCACCGCTTCACCGACGACGAAGTCACCAAGCTGCTCGAAGCGACGATTCAGTCGCCGACGAGCTTCAACATCCAGCACTGGCGGTTCGTGCTGATCCGCGATCCGAATCTGCGTGAGACGATCCGCAAGGAGTACGGCAACGATCAGGCCCAAATCACCGACGCTTCGCTGCTGGTGCTGATGACCGCGGACAAGGATGCTTGGAAGAAGTCGCCGCAGCGCTACTGGCGTAACGCCCCGAAAGAAGTTGCGGATTTGCTGGTGGGTTGGATGGGCCCGTTCCACGAAGGCCGGGATTGGCTGCAGCGCGACGAGGCCCAGCGGTCGATCGGCATGGCGATGCAGACGTTGATGCTCGCGGCCACGGCGATGGGCTACCAGTCCTGCCCGATGATCGGCTTCGACATCGACGCAGTGGCCGGGCTCGTGAAGCTGCCGGACGACCACGTGATGGGTCCGATGGTCGCGATCGGCAAAGGCACGAAAGACCCCTGGCCCAAGCCGGGGCAGCTCGCGCTCGACGAAGTGGTGGTCACGGATCGGTTTGCGTGAGGCTGTCGGGTGATTCGGCGGGGGGTCACGGGCGACTTTGTTGCGATCTCGGACCGTCGTGCCGGCAATGGTTCGAGGCGTGGTGCGTTGGCCTTGGTGAGGTCGGCGATGAATCGGAACACGGTGAATTTTGTGTTGGACGTGGTCATGGGCGGTCTTGGTCTGTGCGTGCTGGCGACGGGGCTGTTGCTGGGCTATGTCCTGCCGCACGGTTCGGGCCGGCGAGGCGCATCGTTCTTGGGTTTGGCGCGGCACGACTGGTCGGGGGTGCACCTGTGGCTGGCCCTGGGGCTGACGGCGTTGGTGGTGGTGCATGTGCTGCTACACGCGGCGTGGGTGCGTCACACGGCCGGCCGGCTGTGGCGGACCGCTCGGCCGGGCGGATCGGCCGGCTGAAACCGTGCGGTTGAGGTCGCGGCGAAGGTCGGGCATGATGCGAGGCTCCGTACGTTTGCCCCTGCCTTCCACCGCACCCACCATGCCCAAGCCCACCATCGTTTACACCAAGACCGACGAAGCCCCCGCCTTGGCGACTTACTCGCTCCTGCCGATCGTGCGGGCGTTCGTTCAGCCCGCGGGGATCGACGTGCAGCTCGCCGACATCTCCCTGGCGGGGCGGATCATCGCGCAGTTCCCCGAGCGGCTGACCGAGGCGCAGCGGCAGCCCGATGCGCTCGCGGAGCTGGGCGAGCTGGCCGAGCGTCCGGACGCGAACATCGTGAAGCTGCCGAACATCTCGGCGTCGGTGCCGCAGCTGCTGGCGGCGATCGCGGAACTGCAGGCGCTGGGCTACAGCCTGCCGGACTACCCGGCCGACCCCAAGACCGACGAACAGCGCGTCGTCCACGCCAAGTACGCCAAGGTGCTCGGCTCGGCGGTCAACCCGGTGCTGCGTGAAGGCAACTCCGATCGGCGCGTCGCCCCGCCGGTCAAGGACTACGCCAAGAAGCATCCGCACCGCATGGGCCCGTGGTCGGCCGATTCGAAGTCGCACGTGGCGCACATGTCTGAAGGCGACTTCTTCGGCAGCGAGCGCAGCCACACCTGTCAGGCCCCGACTGCCGTGAAGATCGTGCTGGAGCACGACGGCAAGACGACCGTGTTGAAGGAAGGCCTCAAGCTCGAAGCGGGGGAAGTGATCGACGCCGCGACGATGAGCATCAGGCAGCTCCGTGCGTTCCTCGCCGAGCAGGTGGTTGACGCGAAGAAGCGCGGCGTGCTCTTTTCGCTGCACATGAAGGCGACGATGATGAAGGTCAGCGACCCGATCATCTTCGGCCACTGCGTCGAGGTTTTCTTCGCCGAGCTGTTCGAGAAGCACGCGGCGACGTTCGAGGCGCTCGGGGTGAACGTGCGCAACGGCTTCGGCGACGTCGTCAAGAAGCTCGAGTCGCTGGACGCCGAGCAGCGCGACGCGATCCTGGCGGATGTGGAGGCGGCGTACGCGGAGCGGCCGGTGCTGGCGATGGTCGATTCGGACCGTGGCATCACGAATCTGCATGTGCCCAGCGACGTGATTATCGATGCGTCGATGCCGGCGATGATCCGCAGTTCGGGGCAGATGTGGGGGCCGGACGGCAAGGCGTGCGACACCAAGGCCGTGATCCCGGATCGCTGCTACGCCGGGGTGTACGCCGCGACGATCGATTTCTGCAAGCAGCACGGCGCGTTTGATCCGAGCACGATGGGCAGCGTGAGCAACGTCGGCTTGATGGCCAAGAAAGCCGAGGAGTACGGCAGCCACGACAAGACGTTTGAGTTGCCCGCCGCGGGCGTGGTCAAGGTGATCGACGCAGCCGGTGGCGCGATTTTTGAGCACGCGGTCGAAGCCGGCGACCTGTGGCGGATGTGCCAGACGAAGGACGAGGCGATCCGCGACTGGGTGAAGTTGGCGGTGGGCCGAGCGCGGGTGACGGGTGCGCCGGCGGTGTTCTGGCTGGATACGGCGCGGGCGCACGATGCGCAGCTGATCACGAAGGTCACGGCCTATCTGCCCGAACACGACACGAGCGGATTGACAATCGAGATCCTGCCGCCGCTCGAAGCGACGCGGCACGCGCTGCAACGTTGCAAAGACGGGCATGACACGATCAGCGTGACGGGCAACGTGCTGCGTGATTACCTGACGGACCTGTTTCCGATTCTTGAGCTGGGCACGAGCGCGAAGATGCTGAGCATCGTGCCGCTGCTCAACGGCGGGGGGTTGTACGAGACCGGGGCCGGCGGGTCGGCGCCCAAGCACGTGCAGCAGTTTGTTCAAGAAGGCCACCTGCGTTGGGACTCACTGGGTGAGTTCCTGGCGTTGGCGGTGTCGATCGAGGATGCCGCGAGCAAGTCGGGAGCCGCGGGCGCGAAGGTGGTGGCCGACGCGCTGAACACGGCCACGGGCAAGCTGCTCGACGAGAACAAGTCGCCCGGCCGGTCGGTCGGCGAACTGGACAACCGCGGGAGTCAGTATTTCCTCGCGCGGTTTTGGGCGGAGGCGTTGGCGGCACAGGACGAAGACGCGAAGCTCAAGACGACCTTCGCCCCGCTGGCGGAATCGCTGAGACGCAACGAGGCGAAGATTCTGAGCGAGATCGCGGCGACGGCGGGCTCGCCGATCGACCTGGGCGGGTACTACCGGCCGGACGATGCGAAGGCGGGCTCGGCGATGCGTCCGAGCGCGACGTTCAACGCGGCGCTGGAAGCGCTTCGGGCGTAGATGGGATTTTTTCCGGCCAGGCGTACGCGTGTGGGTATGTGCGGGTATGCTGGTGAACCGTTTCACCAGCACGGGTGGGTCGGTGGTTTTGTCGCTCATTTCCGCAGGAGTCGCCATGTCTGAACGCCCGCTGCGTTGGTTGTTGCCGAGTCTGGGGATCTGTTTGTGTCTGTGGCTGTCGGCCGGGGCAATGGTGGCGTGTGCCCAGGCGGCTACGCCGTCGGCCCGTGCGACGGCGTCCGCCATCGATCCGGCGGACTACGGGGCGCAACGGGTGGTCGTCGTGCACTACCTCCGGCCCGATGGCGCTTATGACGGATGGAACCTCTGGGCCTGGCCCAACGACGGCGGCGGCGAGGCGCACGCGTTCGGCGAGGGCGAAGGCGAGCGGGGCGTGACCGCGGTCGTGCCGGTTCGCAACGACGGGGCAGCCCGGCTTGGCTTTCTGGTCCGCAAACACGAATGGCAGGCCAAGGACATCGATACCGATCGTTTCGTTGAGCTTCCGGACCAGGGCGTGGCGGAGGTCTGGCTGGTGTCGGGCGATCCGACGGTGTATCTCTCGCCCGACCGCGTGCAGCCCGAAGCGAAGTCGGTTGCGGCGTTTCTGGATGCGGGGGAGGTGGTCACGCTTGCGACCACGGCCCGGCTGAACGACGAGCAGTTGGCCGGCGTGACGGTGACGACGGCGACCGGCGAAGCGATGGGCGTGCTCAGCGTCGAGCGCAAGCACGACGGGAGCGGGGCCGGGGTGGCGTACACCGTGCTGCTGGAGGGGCCGGTGCCGGACGACGCGATCGCGAAGCTGCGGGTGTCGGTCCCGGGGTTGAAGGCGTTGGACGTGTTCGCGCGGGACGTGCTCAATGAGGAGCGATTCACGCCTCTGGATGCGGCGCTTGGAGCCTGGCACGATAAGGGTGCGACGACGCTGCGGACCTGGTCGCCGGTGGCGGATTCGGTGGAGGTGTTGCTGTATGAGACGCGCGATGCGGCGGGGCCGAGCCGGGCGGTGGCGTTGGAGCGTGGCGAGCGCGGCGTGTGGGAAACGACCATTGAGGGCGACCTGCACAACGTGGCGTACGTCTATCGCTTCGAGTCGTACGGACAGTCGCGGATCGCGGCGGACATCCATGCGTTGGGCGCGACGCCCGACAGTGCGCGCAGCGTGGTGATCGATCTGGAGCGGACGGACCCGGCGGGCTGGGGCGACGTGGCGAATCCGACGGTTGAGCACAAGACCGACGAAGTGATCTACGAGGTGCATGTGCGGGACTATTCGGTTTTCGATGAGACCGCGCCGGAAGAGATCCGCGGCAAGTACCTCGGCATGATTCATGAGAACCCGGGCACGCCGGACGTTGCGGATGGCGTTTCGACGGGCGTGTCGCACATGCTTGAGCTGGGCGTCAGTGCGGTGCACCTGCTGCCGATCCACGATTTCGGCAACGAACGTCACGAATACAACTGGGGCTACTGGACGAGCCTGTTCAACGTGCCCGAGTCGACGTACGCGACCGACGAAGACGACCCCGAACTCGTGTCGCGCGAATTCAAGCAGATGGTGCAGGGGCTGCACGCGGCGGGGATCCGGGTGATTCTGGACGTGGTTTACAACCACACGAGCAGCAGCCGGGAACATTCGCCGTTCGATCAGACGGTGCCGTTTTTCTACTTCCGTACCCATGACGACGGCAGTTATCGCAACGACGCGGGGGTGGGGAATTCGATCGCGGACGAGCGGCCGATGGTGCGGAAGTACATTTTGGATTCGCTGAAATTCTGGACGACCGAATATCGCGTGGACGGTTACCGCTTCGACTTGCTGGGGACGCATCACCCCGAGACGGTGGCGGCGATCGCGGAGGAGCTCAAGGCGCTGCGTCCGGACCTGACGCTTTACGGCGAGCCTTGGACCGGCGGTGGACCGACGTATTTTCCGAAAGGTGCGCAGCGTGGGCTGCCCTTTGCGGTGTTCAACGATCACTTGCGTGGCGCGATCCGCGGCGACCTGGATGGCGCGGCCACGGGCTTTGCGACCGGGCCGGGCGGCGACAGCGAGGCGCTGATGCGGGGTGTGGCTGGCGCGATCGATGACTTTGCGACCGAGCCGATCGAGTCGGTGTCGTACGTTTCGGCGCACGACAACCTGACGCTGTGGGACAAGCTGGTGCTGGCGAACCCGCGGTCCAGCGAGGCGGAGCGACGGGCGATGCAGAAGCTGGCGCTGGGCATTGTGCTCACGAGCCAGGGCGTGTCGTTTCTGCATGGCGGCAGCGACTTCGCGCGGACCAAGCAGGGTGAGCACAACTCGTACAACGCCGGCGACGAGATCAACAAGTTCGACTGGCCGCGCAAGGCGGAATACCGCGAGGTGTTCGAGTACGTCGCGGGGCTCGTGCATCTGCGTCGGGCGCACCGGGCGTTTCGGATGCACGACGATGCGCAGGTGCGTGCGCATCTGGATTGGGTGATGGTCGAGCCGGGCTTCGTGAGTTATGAAATCGACGGCGGGGCGGTCGGGGATGCGTGGTCGCGGATTTTCGTGGCGTACAACGGCCAGCCCGCGTCCCGGACGGTTGAGCTTCCGCGCGGCAGCTGGCGGGTGGCGGTGGATGCGAACGAGGCGGGCCCGGCGGCGGATCGTGCGGTGCGCGAGTCGTTGGAGATGCCGGCGTACAGCATGGTGGTTCTTTACCTGGAGTGATGGTGAAGATGGGGTTTCGATGGGACACGGACCCGCGGACGGTGTCCGTGGGCTTGGTTGGAGTTTTTACATGTGCTGGCGAGTGCGGCTTTATGATGGGGGGCTCGGTGCCCCGGGGTGCCGCGACGAAAGCCCACCATGAACGACACGCCAAACACGCCCATCGCGTTGGACGCTTCACCGCCGCCAAGCCGGTGGCCGCGGCGGTTGTTGAAGGTCGGGGTCTGGTCGGTGGCGTTGGGTCTGGTGTTGCTGGCGGCGCTGCCGTGGTTGCTGAGCACGGGGTTGGGGAATCGCGTGCTGGTCGGCGTGATCAACGGACAGATTCCCGGGACGTTTTCGGCGCAGCGCGTCCGCATCGGCTGGTTCGGCGGGACGGGGGTGACCGGTGGCGAACTGCGCGACGAGGCGGGCGGGATCGTGATCGGTGGGATGGACGTGTCGGCGGGCGACCTGGGGATCGTCGATGCGCTGCGCGGATCGGGCTTCGGCGAGGTGGTCGTCGCGTTGGGGGAGTTGATCGTTGAGCAGGGCCCGGAAGGGGCGACGAACCTGGAGCGTGCGTTGGGGCTGGGCGGACCCTCGACCGACGATCGCGTGTCTGCGGGCGATGATGATGAAGGGGCGGGTGGGCTTTCGCTGCCGGTGGGGTTGGGTGCGTCGGTGAAGCTGACGGCCGAGCGGGTTTCGTACACGACCCTTGGGGCGGATGGCGCGCGGGATCAGACCGTGCTGAAGACGCTGGATGCGTCGGTGGATCTTTCGGATGTGAAGCGGGTGACGGCGGCGGTGACGGGTCGGCTGGAGCGAGAAGGCGCCTCGGGGGTGATCGATGCGGAGGTCGCACTGGTCGAGGCGCTCGATACGGACGGGCGGATCGATTGGCGGCGGGGCGGGGTCGAGTTGGACGCGAAGGTGTTGGAGTTGCCGCTTGGGCCGGCGGATCGGTTGCTGGCCCTGAACGGTTTGCTGCCCGCGGCGTTGGGCGATCGTCTGGCGTTGACGGTGTCGGCGGCGGGGGCGTTGTCGGCGCCGGAGGCGACGGTGTCGGTGCGTTCGGCGTTGCTGGGGTTCGATGCATCGCTGACGCGGGAGGGCGATGTGGTGCGGATCGAGCCGGGCGCGCTGTTGACGTGGCGTCTGACGCCGGCGGCGTTTGCGCGGTTGATGGGCGAACCGGACGGATCGGCCGAGGCGCCGCGGGTTGTACTTCGGGAAGCGGTGGATGTTCGGCTGCCGATCGAGGCGTTTGTGGTGCCGGTGGACGCGTCGGGCGTGGCGATCGAGCGAGCGTCGGGTCGGGCAGAGGCGACGTGGTCGCCGGCCGAGTTGGCGCTTGCGGACGGCAGGCAGGTGGCGATGAGCCGGGGCGTGCTGCGGCTGGCGACCGAAGCGTTGGGGCAGCGTTTGACGGCGGCGCTCGCGTCGGATGCGACGGTGAGTGGTGGCTCGGCGGCGGCTCGTGAAGATCGACTGCTGGTGACGGTGAACCTTCTGGATTTGCTGCCTGCGGCGTCGGCGTCTGCCGCGGCTTCTGGTTTGGGCGTGGATGTGGATCTTGAGCGGTTGCCGGTGACGCTGGTCGAGGCGTTGGCGGGGGTGGATGTGCCGGGCGGGGGGTTGTCGGCTTGGCTCGGGCCGGAGGTGTCGCTGGATGCGGAACTGCGTTTGCCCGCGACGGATTCGTCACCGTTGCGTCTGTCGGGTCGCGTGCGTTCGGCGGGCGTGAGCGGGCCGTTCGTGGTGTCGGTGCGCCGTGACGGCACGGCGGGCGAGTTGTCGACGCCCGAGCCGGTGGTCTTGCGGGTGGAGCCGTCGGTGGTGCGGGACGCGATGGGTGCGGAGGCGTGGTTCGCGTTGCCGGTCGGTCTGCGGGAAGCGTTGGTAGCGAGCCTGACGCTGCGCGATGTTCGTTGGGCGTTGTTGCCTGAGCCGACGTCGACGAGCGCGTTGGCGGTGAACGCGAGTTCGTGGGAGACGATGTTGGCTCGACTGGATCCGCAGGCGACGCTGGGTCAGATCGAGATTTCCGTACCGACGGTGTTGCTGCAGGACCACCGCAACGAACGGCCGTTGCCGGAGCTGCGTGCGTTGCGGGCGAGTGTGGCGGTGAGCGACTTGGCTCGGCCGATCGAAGCGGTGGCGGGGGTGAACTTTGATGGTCCGACGTTGCCGGACACCCCCAGGGTTGGCGACGGCGGCGTGACGATCCGGCTGACCGCGTCGGAGATGCTCGATCGGCACGGCCGGTTTTCGCCGATGTCGGGGACGTACGACCTGTTGCTGCGCGGGACGGCGGTGCCTTCGGAGGTGGTCGATGCGTTCGCCGGTCAGGGCGGCAAGCTCGCCGCGACGTTGGGGCCGGCCATTGAGCCGGAAGTGACGGCGCGGGTGCGTATGCAGCGTGACGCGACGCTGGAGATCGACGTGACGTCGACGCACGCGGTAGGGTCGGTGTTGCTGGCGGAGGATCTTTCGGACCCGGTGTGGCGGCCGGTGCTTCAGCAGGACCCGCGGTTCACGCTGGCGGTGTCGGAGCCGGCGGTGCAGTCGTGGATGGGTCGGCTGCACCCGATTCTCGCGGACGTCGTGCGTTCGGCGCCCGATGCGCCGGCGATGCTGACGCTGGACCGCTCGAGCTTCGAGCTGTCGGAGCAGGGCTTCTTCGATCTGGAGGGCATCCGCGCCCAGGCGACGCTCGATCTGGGCAGGCTCGAGTTGCGTCGGCAGGGTTGGCTGCGGCAAGGGCTCACCGGAATCGTGAGGCAGTTCGCGCCGGAGTTCCGCAAGCAGCAGCAAGGCCCCACGTATGTCGCCGGCTTTTCGCCGATGCGGATTTCCATTGAGCGCGGCGTGGTGACGACCTCGGAGTTGTGGCTGTCGGCCGACGACATGGGCGTGGGCTTTGCGGGTTCGATCGACCTGAACACCAACCAGATCGACATGGGGCTGGGCGTGCTGGGCGCCACGTTCATCGCGGCCGGCTCGGACTTTGAGAAGGCGCTCGAGCCGATGCGGGTGTACGAGCTTCCGATCCGCGGCACGATCGATGCGCCCAGGATTCAGGTCGATAAGTTCATCGGCCAGGTGGCCGCGGCGTACGGGCAGCGCGAGTTGCAGCGCAACGCCGAGAAGCTCGGCGGCTGGGGGCAGATCATCGGGGTGCTCGGGAACGCCGTCGTGGAAGACGCGCTGAATTGGAAGAACACGCGCGCCTGGTCGCCCAGCGGCGAGGCACAGGCCTTCGCGGTGAGCATCGCCGACCCTCAGCCCGCGGCGACCGACGCGGCGCCCCAAGAGGCCGCGCCTCCCGCCGATGCCACGCCCGCCGAAGCCAAGCCCGCCGAAGCCGCGCCCGCTCAGGAAGCGCCGAAGGAAGAAGACGACGTGCAGCGGGCGTTGCGCGGCATCCTCGACCTCATCGGGCAGCAGCGCGACCGCTGAATCGCCCGCCGTTGCGCTAGACTCGGGCCGTGCAGCAGGTGATTGTCTCCCAATTCGGCGGCCCGGAAGTGCTCGACGTTCGCGAGCTCGATACCCCCGATCCGCGCGGCGATCAGGTGCGGGTCCGCGTCACGTCCATCGGGCTCAACCACGCCGACCTCATGGGCCGGGCCGGGCAATACAAACTCAGCACGGGCGACCCGCCCTTCACGCCCGGCCTAGAAGGCGGCGGCATCGTTGAAGCGCACGGCGAAAACGTCGATGCGTCGTGGCTCGGTCGCCGGGTCACGCTCGGGCCCGAAGCAACACGATTGTCGCGCGGCGCCGACCGCGTGCCCGGCACCTATCGCTCGCACCTGCTCTGCAAGCCCGGCGACCTCGTTGCGATCGATACATCCAAACAGCACCTGCCCGACGCAGCGCTCGGCACGCTCTGGCTCTCGCACTTCACCGCCTGGGGCGCGCTGGAGTGGAAGCTCCAGCGCCTCGGCACGGCGCTTCAGGGCAAGCACGTCGCCCTCACCGCCGCCTCCAGCGCCGTCGCCCTCGCCGCCGCACAGGTCGTTCGTCACCACGGAGGCCGCGCTATCGGCCTCACTTCCTCGCCGTCCAAACATGACGCGCTCGTCGACGCCTACGACGAGCTGATCATCACCCACGAGCCCGACGGCTCGCAACGCCCGTTCCGCCGCGACCTCAAACGGCTCACCGACGGCCGGGGCGTGGACGTCGTCTTCGACCCCGTCGCCGCCGGGCCGTACCTCAACGAACTCATCCTCGGCCTCGCGCAGCACGGAACAATCGTCGTCTACGGCCTGTTGGGCAAGCCCGGCGTCGTCGACGTCACGCCGCTCATCCGCAAACACGCCGTGATCGTCGGGTACGTCAACGACGAAATCTTCGAAGCCCCCGGAGGCGGCCATGAAGCCATCCACGCCGGCATCGCCCACGTCGTCGAAGGCTTCGCGAAAGGCGTCTATGCTCAGCGTGTCGCTCGCACCTTTCCGCTCGCCGACGTGCGGGAGGGCCACCGCGTGATGCACGAAGGCGGGCACGTCGGCAAACTAATACTCGTCCCCTGACCTTGCCCCCGCCATGCACACCACGCTCGTCCAACAACGCGGCTCGGACCCTGCCATCTCCACCGACAACACCGTGACCTTCACCGGTTCGGTGATGCTCGACCTCATCCTCGTCGGCGGCCTGATCGTCGCGGTCTTCGCGCTCGTATGGTTCGTCAAACGCATGTGAATCGAGCCGCATCACGCGGCAAGCCGCGGTGCTTAAGCAAGAACACCGATCCCCGAACCCCGAACCCCGAACCCCACCGCCCATGCACTACCGACGCTTCGGCCGAACCGAACTCCAGATGCCCGTGTTCTCCACCGGCGGGATGCGCTACCAGGACGGCTGGAAAGACAAGCCGCTCGCCGAGATCGATCCGAAAACCACCGAGAACATCGAAGCCACCATCCGCGCCTCGCTCCAACACGGCATCCACCACATCGAAACCGCCCGCGGCTACGGCCCGTCCGAACGCCAGCTTGGCCAAGTGCTGCCGAAGTTTCCGCGCGAGTCGCTCATCGTGCAGACCAAGATCGGCCCGACCGACACGGCCGAGGAGTTCGAGCAACACTTCAACGAATCGCTCGAGAAACTCAATCTGGGGTACGTCGATCTGTTCGCGATCCACGGCATCAACAGCTACGGCGTGCTGGAAAAAGTCAAGCAGGTCGGCCACCTGGAGATCGCGCGGAAGTGGCAGAAGCAGGGCCGGGCGCGACACATCGGCTTCTCGACCCACGCCCCGCTTGCGCCGCTGCTGGAGACGCTTGACATCGACGAGCACGGCTTCGACTACGTCAACCTGCACTATTACTACATCTTTCAGCGCAACCGCGCCGCGATCGATCTGGCGACGAAGCGTGACATGGGCGTGTTCATCATCAGCCCCACGGACAAGGGGGGGAAGCTGTATTCGCCGTCGCCGGAGTTGGCCGAACTTTGTGCGCCGCTGCACCCGATCACGTTCAACGATCTTTGGACGCTGAGCCAGCCGGGCGTGCACACGCTGTCGCTGGGCGCGAGCAAGCCGAGCGACTACGCGGAGCATCTGGATGCCGATGCGCTGCTGGACCGTGCCGACGAGCTGGTGACGCCGATCGTGGCGAAGCTCGAAGCGGCGATGGAGGCGGCGACGGGTTTCACCAGCCCCGAAGCGCTGAGTTGGGTCGGCGTACCGGAGCATTACGACGCCCCGGGAAATCTGAACATGCCGATCATGCTCTGGCTGAATCAGCTCGCGCGCGGCTGGGGCATGACCGAGTACGGCAAGATGCGGTTCAACATGCTCGGCGGGGCGGACCACTGGTTCCCCGGTGCCAAAGCAGACACGTTCAAGGAGGTGGACGAAGCGGAGCTGCGTGCGGCGCTTTCGGGTTCGCCGCACGCGCAGGAGATTCCCCGGCGACTGGCCGAGGCCGTGGATTCGCTGGGCGGGATGGAAGTCAAGCGGTTGAGTCAGAGCGGTTAAGGGGCGTTGCGGCTGCGGTGATGGCTGCGTCACGCGTAGCCAAGCACGGACTTGATGATCGGCCAGATCGCGAAGTAGGCCATCATCAACCCCACCGCGACGACGGCGAGCATGAGGCCCATCTCGACCTGATCGATGTCGTCCCAGATCG
>CAZIXN010000041.1:2846-4747 GCA_964543215.1 uncultured Phycisphaera sp. | reverse complement strand
CAGCGCCACGCCCAGGATCAGCAGCGCCAGCGGCAGCGTGACTTCGCGGAAGCGGTGGGCCTTGGCGAGGTCGGCGGCGAGGGCGTCTTCGAGCTTGGTGCGCACGGGGATGGCGGGCTCGGCGGCGAGGGCGGCGCGGCGGGTGAGTTCATCGTTGCCTTGAGCTTCGGCCAGCGGGTCGTCGGCGTCGCCGGGGTCGCCGGGGTCGTGTTGGATGTCGGTGCGCAGTTTCTGCCCGGCCGAGAGGTCGAAGCCGCAGCGGACGCAGACGATGGCCTCGGCCTTGACCGGTGCGTTGCAGTCGGGGCACTTGGTGGCGCGGGCGTGTTGCGCCGAGCGGGCGCGGGGTTCCGTGGCCAAGGTGTTGTCGGCCGGTTCGTCGGTGGCGAGGTCGTAGAACTCGCGCGGCCGTTGGCGTTGGGCCACTGCGTCGGCGGCTTGGGTTTCGTAGATGGGGATGACGTCGCCGCCGGGGGCGTCGGGCGTGATGAACTTCTGCCCGCAGTGGCAGGTGACGCGTTTGCCGGCGACCTTGGGGGTCCAGGCGAATTGTTTGAGGCAGCCGGGGCAGGCGATCGCGTCGGGCATGAATCGGGTTCCCCGTGGCCAGAACTCGGAAGGGCGGGAGCGGAACGGCGCGTTGCATTATGCTCGGTTGCGTCGCACGGTTCCACCGTGAGGAACGCTCGTGCCGATTTTCGATTTCGCCGCGGAACCTTGCCATGCCCGTACCGCTGACCGATCTGTCCGAGCAGCACCGCCGACTGATGCCCGAGCTCAAGGCCGCGTTTGCGGAGGTGATGGAGTCCGGCCGACTGATCCTCGGGCAGTACGTGCAGCGTTTCGAGCAGCAGTTGGCCGAGTTCATCGGGGTCAAGCACGTGGTGGGCGTGTCGTCGGGGACCGACGCGATCGCGGTGGCGATGCTGACGCTGAACCTGCAGCCCGGCGACGAGGTGATCGTCAGCCCGTTCACGTACCTGCACACCGCCGAGTCGATCGTCAAGGCCGGTGGCACGCCGGTGTTCGCGGACATCCGGCCGTTGACGTTCAATCTCGATCCCGCGGCGGTGGAGGCGGCGATCACGCCGCGCACCAAGGCGATCCTTGCGGTGCATCTTTACGGCCTGCCGAGCAACATGTTCGCGCTGCACGAGATCGCCGACCGCCACGGCCTGCGGCTGATCGAGGATGCGGATATGGCCATCGGCGCGAGCTATCACGGCCGGCCCGCGGGGAGCCTCGGCCACCTCAGCACGTTCAGCTTCTATCCCACCAAGACCCTCGCCGGCGCGGGCGATTCGGGCGCGGTGGCGACCGATGACGACGACCTCGCGGCCCGGCTGCGCGCGCTGCGGGTCCACGGCATCGAGGCGGGCTTCACGGTTCGGCAGTTGTCGGGCGCCTTCCGTATGGACCCGCTGCAGGCGGCGCTGTTGTCGGTGAAGCTGCCGTACGTGAAGGAGTGGACGCATCGCCGTCGCGCGATCGCCCGGCGGTACCGCAAGCTGCTGGAGAACGTGGCGGTCACCACACCCGAGGCGGTCGAACACGTCGAACACTCCTACAGCCTGTACACCATCCGCGTGCGTGGCGGCGGGCGCGACCCGCTGCGATACCACCTCGACGCGATGGGCATCGGCAACAAGGTGTATTACCCCCGGCCGCTGCATCTGCAGCCGGTCTTCGCGTCGCTGGGCTACGCCAAGGGAACGCTGCCGCAAGCTGAAAAGGCCTGCGACGAAGTGCTGAGCCTGCCGATCTTCCCGGAGATGACCAGCGGGCAACAGGACGAAGTCGTCGAAGCGATCCGCGATTATTTCACGGGCGATTGAAAAGGATTTTTGATTTTTGATTTTTGATTTTGGATTTGGGATTTTGGATTTGGGATTTTGGATTTG
>CAZIXN010000041.1:0-2746 GCA_964543215.1 uncultured Phycisphaera sp. | reverse complement strand
GATTTTGGATTTGGGATTTTGGATTTGGGATTTTGGATTTGAAACCGGAAGTAGAGCGGCGTGCCTCATGTCTGATCCACCGGCCATCCGCCCTCCGCAATCCGACATCGTCTCGCTGGTCGGCGTGCGCAAGTCGTTCGGCTCGCTGCGCGTGCTCGATGGCATCGACCTGTCGTTCGAGCGGGGCAAGACGACGGTGGTCCTGGGGCCTTCGGGCACGGGCAAGAGCGTGATGCTCAAGCACATCATGGGGCTGCTGCGGCCCGATGCCGGCGAGGTGTTTTTCGACGGCCGGCGCATCGATCATCGCCACGAGCGCGACCTGGTGGACGTGCGCCAACGCATGGGCTTTCTGTTCCAGATGGGCGCGTTGTTCGACTCGATGACGGTGGGCGAAAACGTCGCGTTTCCGCTGAGCGAACACACCGACCTGGATGCCGGTCAGCGGGCGGACAAGGCCGAGATCTTGCTCAAGCACGTCGGCCTGCCGGGCATCCAGCACAAGATGCCCGGCGAACTGTCCGGCGGTCAGCGCAAGCGCGTCGCGCTGGCCCGGGCCGTGGCGCTCGAGCCGGACCTGGTGCTGTACGACGAGCCGACCACCGGGCTGGACCCCATCCGTGCGGACGTCATCAACGAGCTGATCGTCGCGCTCCGCGACCACACCGGCGTCACCGGCATCGTCGTCACCCACGACATGGTCTCGGCCCGCAAGGTCGGCGACCGCTTCGTCCTCCTGCACGAAGGCAAGGTCTACCTCGACGCCGACCCCGACGCGTTCTGCAACAGCGACGATGAGCGGGTACGCCGGTTCGTCCACGGCGAGGCGGACGAGGCGGATCTGGCGGCGATACGCAGTGGCTTCGCGGAGCTCGGTGATTCGTGATTCGTGATTCGTGGCTCGTGTCTCGTGGTAGGCAGGGATCGGAGGTTGGCGTGTCCGTTCGCAGCTACCGGGAACTGGACGTCTGGCAACGCAGCATGGACCTGGTGTCTCGGGTGTACCGACTTTCGGCGACGCTCCCGGATGACGAGAAGTTCGGTCTGATCAGTCAGATGCGCCGGGCGGCGGTTTCGGTCCCCACCAACATTGCCGAAGGCGCGGCAAGGGAGCACACGGGCGACTACCTGCGATTTGTGTCTATCGCGCTTGGGTCGCTGGCTGAAGTCGAGACGCTGATCGAGGTGGCGATCAATCTCGCCTACGTCGAGCCGCATCGATGCACGGAGTTGCTCGATGCCTGCGATCACGTGGGACGTATGCTCCGGAAAATGCAACAATCGCTCAAACGACGGCAGAATCATCCCTGAGACATACGCTGCCCACGAGCCACGAGCCACGAGCCACGAGCCACGAGCCACGAGCCACGAGCCACGAGCCACGCCGCCCGCCCCATGAACGACACCACCCGCAATCTCACCGTTGGCGTCACCACTCTCGCCGGCGTTGTCGGCCTGGGGGTGCTGCTGTTCCTGTTCGGCTACATCCCCGCGTTCCTGCGCTCGGGCTATCCGCTGACCATCGACATGACCGATGCCGTGGCGATCGGCGAAGGGTCGTCGGTGCAGCTCTACGGCATCCGCATCGGCGAGGTGCGCTCCATCGAGTTCAAGGACCCGCCGGGCTCGGGCGTGCTGGTGCGGGCGCGGATCACGCGCGACGTGCAGATCCCCGCGCCCGTCCACGCCGAGATCGACACCGACCTGCTGGGCGGCACCGCCACCGTGCAGCTCGTGCCCAACAGCGGCAGCGACGCCGAGTACACCGAGTTCCTCGCCGTCGACGGCACGGCCCTGATCCGCGGGCAGCTGGGCTCGCTGGCCGGGGCCTTTGCGCAGCTCAACCGGCTGACCAGCAGTTTCGAGAGCTTCAGCCAGGAGTGGAACCGCGTGGGCCGCAACGTCAACGCGCTGCTGGGCGATACGGAGCGCTCCGAGATCATCGGGGAGGCGGGCATCGGCAAGCTGATCGTCTCGCTGGACGAGCGGCTGACGCAGATGCAGACCATCCTGGCCGACCTCGAGGCGTACACCGGGGATGAGGCGATCGCGCAGGACTTCCGCACGACGATGGCCAACGCCCGCGCGGCGTCCGAGCAGGCCGACGCGCTGATGACCGAGACGCGCACCGCCGTGGCCGACACCCGGGCCGAGCTGTCCGAAGCCGCCACGACGGCTCAGGCGCAGCTGGACGCGGTGGCGAATCGCATCCTGGCCGTGGCCGAGGACACGACCGCGACGCTCAACCAGTTGCAGGGGATTCTTCAGGTCACGCTCGACGGTGAAGGCACGACGGCCCGGCTGCTGCGGGACCCGGCGTTGTTCGAGAACTTCGCGGATGCGGCGCTGCGGATCGGGGCCTTGGCGGACGAGGCACGGCTGCTGGTGGAGAAGTGGAAGGCCGAGGGCCTGCCCGTGCGGTTTTAGTGCGCCGGCGGGGCAATCTTCTGGTTTTCCGCTTGACCCCGGGGGGCAAAGCGGTCATAATTCTTTCATAACGCCTGCCGCTTCCGAATCAATCTTGCGGAAGCCTTCGCTTCCTGAGCCTTGCGTAAGCTTTCTTGCTTGCTGAACCTGCCGCCGTTGTTCGCCTCCCGGCTTGTCTGCTTTCCACCGGAACCCACGATGAACCACGCTCCCCGCCCCCAACGCTCCGCCTCACCCCGCCGCTCGGCGTTCACGCTGATCGAACTGCTGGTGGTGATCTCGATCATCGCGCTGCTGATCGGCATCCTGCTGCCGGTGC
>CAZIXN010000040.1:0-18127 GCA_964543215.1 uncultured Phycisphaera sp. | reverse complement strand
GGTCCGGGGTCAGGTCGGCAGGATCTGCGCGTCGGTGTCGGCGTGGCTTTGCGCAATCAGCTTGCGGAGCGAGGCGTTTTCGACTCTGGTCAGGTCGAGGGTGAGGATGCGTTTGGGTTCGGGGGTGTCGGAGGCATCTTTCGCAAGGGACGTGCCAGTGGGTGCAGACTCTGGATTTGTTTGTTCTTGCGTGAAATCTGCGAGCAGTTCGTCGAAGCCGCGCTGTTCGAACGGGGCCGGGTTGGCCCGGCGTGTCGGCGACACCGGGCCGACGGGGCGGACCGTCGAACCGAGCAAGCGCAGGAGGTCGTCGCTGGTGCCCATGGCGTGATCGCTTGGCGGGTCAGTTGGAGGCGTCGCTGATGAGCGACAGGGCGGTCATCTTGAGTTGTCGGCCGGTGTCGAGCTGCAGCGTGGTTTCGCCGTCGTTGACGCGGACGCTGCTGACGGTGCCGGTGAGTTTTTCGCCGTCGTTGCCGGTGCCTTCGACGGCCTTGCCGATCAGTGCGCCGGCCTGGGAGAGCGAGTTCTGGAGTACGAGTTTCTCGAGCGATTCTTCGAGGGAGAGCTGGCTTTCGATATTCCGCAGCGACGAGAGTTGTTCGAGCAGGGCCTGCGTGTCGTTGGGCGCGAGTGGGTCCTGGTTGGTGAGTTCGGTGAGGATGATGTTGAGGAACTCGTCGGAACCCAGGCTGTTGAAGCCGCCGCCGGTGGTGGCCGGCGCGTTGGTGTTGTTGGCGAAGGTGCTCAGGCCACTGGCGATCGCGGACATGGTTGGCTCGGGGTTGGAGTTGGGGTTGACGGTTCAGGTTCGGGCACCGGTCCGGCGGAAGCGGTTGCCGCGGCGCATCAGTTCAGCGCATCGACAAGTTCGGCGAAGCTGTCGCGTCGTTCAGCATCGCGGCGTGACGGGGTGTCGTGCGGATCGCGGGACTGCTGGAAGAAGCCGCGGCTGCGTCCGTCGGCGTTGGCGCCGGGGTCCTGCGGATTCTGTGAGAAGTTCTGGTTCTGCTGCTGGGTGGAGGAGCCGTTGAAGCTCGACGCGTTGCTGCCGGACATGCTCTGCACGCCGAGGCGTTCGACGCTGAGGCCCTGGCCTTCGAGGGCCGAGCGGAGTTGGCCGAGTTGTTGCTGCAGCATGGAGCGGGCGGCGTCGGTTTCGGCGTGGAACTGCGCGGTGACCTGCGTGCCCTGGAGTTGCATCTGGATGCGGACGGTGCCCATCTCCGGCGGGGTGAGGCGGAGCGTGACGCTGCCGCCTTGCTGGTTGAGCGCCGAGCGGAGGCCGCGGGTGAGGCGGGCTTCGTTGAGGGCGTCGGAGCCGTCGGCGAGGTTTGCGCCGTTGGCGGTGGACGCCGTGGCGTTGGCCTGACCTGGCGCGCTGGGTTGGATGGGCGCGGGCTCGGCGGAAGCGGCATGTCCCGAGCCGCTGAAGGAGGCGGCGGAAGCGTTGGTACCGGTGCGCGGTGCGTTGGCGGGGTCGGCTTTGGGGGCGGTGTTGGCGGGGTTTTGTGATTCGCCTTCGCCGGGTTGATCGCCGGTGGATGTGCCGGTCTGGTTGGAAGGGCCGGCGTTCGCGAGCGGTTGACCGGGGGCGGCACTTGAGCTTGCGGACGCGTCGATGGGCGTGGCGGACGCGGCGCTCGCGGGCTGCTTTCCGGTGAGGCCCGGGCCCAGGGCGAGCGAGTCGGCGGCCTGGGTGGCGGCGTTCGCCTGGCTGGTGGATGCGTTTGTCGAAGCCGATGTCGCGTCGGTGGGTGATGCGTTGGCGGCGGATTCCGCTTGGCCGTCGTCGGCGGCTTTGTCGCCGGGCACGGAGGCTTCTTCGTTCGGCCGAGCGTCGGCGGCGTCGCTGGGCGAAGTTGTCGGCGCAGGTTCCTGCGGCGCGCTCGCTTGGGTGGATGGCTCGATTCGTTCGGCGGGGCCATCCGGTCGTGCGGCTTCGCGCGAGGCGGTGTCGTCACGTCGCGCGTTGGCGGCCGGCTCGGTGCGCGGTTTTTGCGCTTCGGGGCGCTCGGGGATGGCCTTGCGCGGCGGCGTGGCGGGGGCGAAGCTCTCGAAGAGTTGTTCCCGGAAGGGGCGCGGTTGTTCGAGGCTTTGCGTGGAACGCGCCTCGGGCCGCGGTTTGGCGGGATCGCTGAAGATTCGGGCGGTGGGGTCGATCAAGGATTCGCTCCGGCAAGTTGTGCCGGAGGGAGATCAGCAATCTGGATGCCACGTTTACGCAACGCTTCGACGATTTCCATAGCGGCGACGGCTTCTTCCGCACCCTTGAACTCTTTGAGGATGCCCGCGCTCTTCCGCAGGTTCATGGCGGCGAGATAGTCCACGACCAGGTCGAGCTGGTCCTGATCCAGCAGCACCTGAAGCATCTCTTTGGCCTGTCGGCCCTTGAGCTGTTCGAGCGTCTGGACGGCGCGGCGGAAGTCTTCGTCCTGCATCTGCGTGGCGTAGCGCTGCTTCTCGGCTTCGAACGCGGCGCGCTCGGCGTCGAGGCGTTTGAGCTGCGACTCCACGAACGCGCGGTCCTGGGCGAGGCGTTGCGCGATGGCGCCAGATTCTTCCTGCATGCGGGCGAGGCGGTGCATGGCGAAGTCATCGCCTTCGAGCTTGCGGGCGAGACGGTCTTCGAGGGATTGCGGGCCGTCGGCGACGTCTTCCATGCGGATCAGTTGCTGCTGGACGGCGAGGGCTTGGGATTCGTGTTTCTCGCGTTCGGCGGCGAGCGCGGCTTCCTCGTGGGCGGGGAGCCGGAACATCTCGACGAGGCGTTCGACACGGGTGCGGTCGAGCCGGTTGGTGGCGGATAGCCAGACCAGGCCACCGGTGGCGGCGAGCAGGTGCAGGGCGACGAGCAGCACGATGACCGAAGCGATGGTTCTCACGCGGACACCTCAGGCATGAAGGCGAAGTGGTGGCGGGAGGCGACTTCGTCGAGGACGGCGATCTCCTTGCGGCGTTGCTTGCGTGTCCACTCGGTCAGATCGCGGTCGCGGAGCAGTTCGAAGGACTTGCGTCGCTGCGTGCGCTCCGCGAGTTCGGAGCGGGCGGCGGTGAGTTGGCGGTCGATCACGGCGAGACGCTGGACGATCTGTCGTCCGCGGAGCGTGCTGTCGCCGGCGTAGCGTGCCACTTGGCCGATGGCGGCGAGGTCGACCTTGCCGACGAGTTTTGAGCCGAGGTCGGCCTTGGCGGTGCGGATGGTTTGCTGCATGTCGCCGAGCTGGGTTTCGAAGATGTGTCGCTTGCGCAGGAGGGCGGCGAGCGTGCGCTGCGCATCCTGCTCGGCGAGGGCGGCTTGTTTGAGCGGGGCGGCGTAGCGGAAGGTGAAGGCGGTCATCGTGTGATTCGCGAGGTGCGGAGGCGTGATCAGGCGCGACGGGTGGGGTTGGGCCGTTTGGCGAGTTGCTGCTGCGTGTTGCGGATGCCTTCGCAGAGGGCCAGGAGTTGGGCGCGGGTGGTGGCGAAGTTGGCGGCCGGCCCGGTGGGCGTTTCGGTTTGGACGAGGAACTGGTCGAGCACGGGCTTGGCGGCGATGGCCAGGTCGAAGGCGGGGTTGGAGCCGGCGGCGTAGGCGCCGATGTTGACGAGGTCTTCGACTTCCGCGAAGTCGGCGAGGAGTCGGAGGACTTGTCGGCGAGCCTCGCGGTGCGGCTTGTCGGTGACGTCGTCGGCGACGCGTGAGATGGAGGCGGGCGCATCAACGGCGGGGAAGTGTCCGCGTTCGGCGAGTTTGCGATCGAGCAGGAGATGGCCGTCGAGGATGCCGCGGCACGCGTCGGCGATGGGTTCGTCCATGTCGTCGCCTTCGACGAGGACGGCGTAGAGCGCGGTGATGGAGCCGGCGTGGGTTTGGCCGGCGCGTTCCATGAGCTCGGGGAGGGTGGCAAAGACGCTGGGCGGGTAGCCGCGGGTGGTGGGCGGTTCGCCGATGGACAGGCCGACCTGGCGCTGAGCCTGACAGAACCGGGTGATGGAATCGAGCACGAGCAGGACGTGCTTGCCGTCGGCGCGGAAGGATTCGGCGATGGCGGTGGCGACGCGTGCGGCGCGGAGGCGGAGCAGCGCGGGTTCGTCGGAGGTGGCGACGACGACGACGGAGCGGGCGAGGCCGGCGGGCCCGAGCGTGCGGTCGAGGAAGTCGCGGACCTCCCGGCCGCGTTCGCCGATGAGGGCGATGACCGAGATGTCGGCGGCGGTCTGCTTGGCGCATTGCGCGAGCAGCGTGGACTTACCCACGCCGGGCGACGCGAAGACGCCGAGCCGTTGGCCGCGGCCCAGGGGCGTGAGGGCGTCGATGACGCGGACGCCGGTGGCGAGGGGTTGGTCGATGGGTGTGCGGTCGAGCGCGGCGATGGGCGCGGCGTCGAGGGGGTGAGGGTGGGTGTCGGTGAGCGGGCCTTTGCCGTCGATGGGTTCGCCCAGGCCGTTGAGTACGCGGCCGAGCAGGGACGGGCCGACGCGGACGTTGGCGTCGGCGTGGTCGGCGATGACGACGTCGCCGCGTGCGAGTCCGGCGGTGGGGCCCAGCGGCATGATCTGCGTTTGGCCGTTCGCGCAGCCGACGACCTGCCCGGGGATGGAGATCCCGCTGGTTTCGCGCTTGCGGCAGAGCCGGACAGCGGTGCCGACCGAGACGGGCAAGCCTTCGGCCTGGACGATGAGTCCGCGCACGTCGGACACGACGCCGCGCAATTCCTGCGCGACGGCGCGGTCCAGTGCGTCGAGTTGGGCTTGCAAGGAGGTCAGGGCTCGGGATCCGTTTCGGGTTCAGCAGTCGCTGGATGAGCTTGGTCGCCGTCCGGCGTAGACGTTTCGGTTGGAGGACAGGGCCGCGCTTCACCGAGCAGCAGGGATGCCAGCCGGCCGAGTTGGGTTTCGATTTGCGCGTCGATGACGGCCGGGCCGGCGGAGACGACGCAGCCGCCGCGGGTGAGGTTGGGGTTGTCGATGAGGTCGGCGTGGGTGACGTGATCGATCAATTCGAGGAGCCCGGGCATGGCGGCGTGGAGGGTGTCGCGATCGTCGGGGTGGATCTGGATTCTGACGCGAGCGGGCTCGAGAACGTGCGAGAGCGCCTCCTGCAATTGCCGGCTGATCAGGTCGTCGTCGGTCTCTACGCAGCGTTGGATGACCTTCTCGGCAAGCTTGACGGCGAGTTGCAGGGCGGCGGCTTTCGCTTGGCGTTCGCAGTCGATGAAGCGTTGTTCCTGCTCGACGATGGCGTCGGACCAGCGTTGCTGCAGTTGCCGGAATTGTTCGGCGTGTTGCGAGAGGGCGTCGGCCTTGCCTTGTTCGCGGCCTTCGAGCCGACCGCGTTCGAGGCCCTGCTCGTAGCCGCGTTGGTCGCCGGCTTCGGTCGCGCCGGCGGTGAGCTTCCGGGCTTGCTCACGGGCGTCGGCGAGGATGCCTTGGGCCTTGGCCTCGGCCATGGCGCGGAGCTTGGCGGCCTGGCGGCCGAGGTCGCCCAGGTCCAGGACGACGGCGTCTTTGCTGGCGTCGCGGTGGGTTTTGGATTTGAGGATCGGCATCCGTGCCTGCTCCGAGGTTCTGCGTTGCGATCGCCGAGGTGAATCAGACGATCAGGTCTTTCTCGCCGCCGCGGCCGGCGATGATGATTTCGCCGGCGTCTTCCAGGCGTCGCACGATGTCCACGATGCGCTGCTGAGCGGCTTCGACGTCGCTGATGCGCACGGGGCCCATGAACTGCATGTCTTCCTTGATGAGTTCGGAGGCGCGCTGCGACATGTTGCGGAAGATCTTTTCCTTGAGCTCGTCGCTGGCGGTCTTGAGCGCGAGGCCCAGCTCGTCGTTTTCGACTTCCTTGAGGACGGACTGGATGCCCTTGTCGTCGACGAGATTGATGTCCTCGAAGACGAACATGAGTCGGCGGATTTCCTCGACCAGATCGGGGTCTTCGCTTTCGAGGCCTTCCATGATCGACTTTTCGGTGGTGCGATCGGTGAGGTTGAGCATCTCGGCGACGGTCTCGACGCCGCCCATTTTTTCGAAGCTCTGGTTGAGCATGTTGGCGAGTCGGGCTTCGAGGCCGCGCTCGACTTCGGAGACGACCTCGGGGTTGGTCTGCTCCATGTTGGCGACGCGTTTGACGACTTCGATCTGCTTGGCGGCGGGCAGGCCGGCGAGGATTTCGCTGGCCTTGGTGTACTGGAGGTGGCTGACGATGAGCGCGATGGTCTGGGGATGCTCGTCCTGGATGAAGGTGAGCAGGTTGTGCGACTCGGCTTTTTGGAGGAAGGAGAAGGGGGATTTGCGCACGTGCTGGCTGATCGAGCCCATGATGCGGTTGGCCTCGTCGGGGTCCAGGCCGGCCATGAGCAGGGCGCGGGCGCGGTCGAGCCCGCCTTCGCAGGCCCAGCTCTGGGCGACGGCGAGGGTGTAGAACTCTTCGAGGATGCCGTCGCGGATGTGTTCGGGGATCGGTCCCAGCGAGGCGAGTTCGCGGGTGACTTCCTCGACGGCCTTGGTGGGCATCTGCTTGAGGATCGCGCCCGACGCTTCGTTGTCCAGCGACAGCAGGAGGATGGCGGCCTTGCGCAGCGGGGCGAGTTCTTCGAGCTTGATCGTGGCCATGGCTGCTTAGTTCATCGGCTGTCGGCGTCCACCCACTTGCCCAGGAGCGAGCCGGCCTCGCCGGGGTTGGCTTTGATGAGCTCGCTGATCTGCTCGGCGATCTTCCGGCTCTTGAGCTGGTCTTCGCTGACTTCGAGGCCCTGCATGGTGGATTCGACGTCCTGGGCCTCGCCGATGAGGTCTTCATCGGCGGGCAGCACGTCGGGCACGCCGGCGAGTTCTTCGACGGTGGGCAGCGGCTCGTCGCGGGTGGCCTTGCGGACGAGCATGAGCATGAGCGCCACCGCGCCCAGCGCCAAGCCGGCCACGGAAGCGGTGCCGACCCACGGCGAGTTCACGAAGCTCGCGACGCCCGCGGCGGAGGGTGGTGGGGCGATGCTCTGGAGGAAGGCGGCGTCGAAGACCATTTTCGCAACGACGTTGCCGGGCACATCCTGGCCGCCGACGCGGGCCATGACCAGCGGGCCGGCCTGTTCCTGGATGTCGGCGAGCTCGCGGTCGATGATCGGCTGCAGCGCGGCATCATCGGGCGCGGCGGCGGCGTCGCCGCCGGCGTTGTAAATGGCGACGAAATAGCTGCGGGGCACGTTGATCGTGGCGTTGATGCGTTCGGCCATGTGGCCGGCGAGCTGCTTGACGCTCTTGGATTGCGGCAGCATCTCCATGAACTCGGTGCGTGATTCGACGGTGCTCTGCGTGTTTCCGCCGGCGTTGCCGGTGGTGATGGACATCTCGGTGTTGGGGCGGACGCCGGCGTTGCCCGCATCGGTGAAGTTCTCGTTGAGCGTTTCGGTGTCGGACTGGCTTTCGAGCGGTTGGCTGTCGAGGTATTGGATGGATTCGACGTGTTCCTGTCGCGTCGGGTCGAGCGTGACGTTGACGGCGACGCGCACGCCGGGGATGTAGCTGAAGACGTCCATCAGCTTTTCGCGGTGCTGATGCTCGACGGCGGCGATGAGTTCGAGCACATCGGTGGGGAGCATGTCGGCGTCGTCTTTGACGGTGTAGGACCGGCCGTTGGTGGCGTCGATGACGCGGACGGCGGAGCGGTCGAGGTTTTCGACGGCACCGACAACCAGGTCGGCGACGGCTTCCTGCATGTGCCTGGGCACGTTGTTGCCGTTGCGCATCGAGATCGTGACCGAGGCGGTGGGCTTGCGGTAGGACTGGCCGAAGCCGGTGGCCTCGGGGACATCGAAGATGACCGTGGCGGAGCGGACATCGTCGAAGTTGGTGATGACGTTGCTGAGCAGGCGCATCATCATCTTGCGCCGCTGGGCTTCGTTCTGGGCGTTGGACATCCAGGGGCTGGCCTGAACGGATTCGAAAGCCCCGAAGAGGTCGCTGGTGAGCAGGGAGTTTTCGGCGAGGACGGCGATGGCGGGTTCGAGCTGGTTGGCGGGGACGTGGACGACGCCGTTGGAGACATTGGCCTTGATGCCGCGTGATTCGAGCGAGGCGACGGCCGGCCCGGCGGGGCCGTCGATGAAGGCGGAGACCGGCTGCATCGCGCTTTGGCCGGCGTAGAGCACGGCGAGGAAGCCCACAAGCAGCATGACGACGACGACCATGCCGATGAGCGCTTTGGCGGTCGCCGTGAGGCCTTCGAGCTGCGCCCGGATGTAGGTCCACTGCTGATTCAGAAAGTCCATGCTTGGGTCGGCCTCCGTGCCGGTGGGAAGTGGCCAGTGGCCGGTGGCCAGTGTCCAGGAGGCGTCCTGCCTCTCGCTTCCGAATCGTCTGTCACTGACCACTGGTCACTTGCCACTGGCCACTTCTCATCACACGCGGATCTGTTTTACTTCTTCGTAGGCGTCCATCATTTTGTTGCGGACCTGCAGGAGCATCTGGAAGGCGACGTCGGCTTTCTGCTTGGCGGTGAGGACGGCGGCCATGTCGTCGCGCTTGCCGGTGGCGACGTCTTCGATGGCGGTCTGTGCTTCCTGCTGGAGGGCGTCGACCTGCTTGAGGTTCTGCAGGAGCACGTCCTTGAAGTCCGGACCGGTGGCGGCGTCGGGTTTGCCGGCGTTGCCCAGGCCGACGCCGGGCGGTCGCATCGGCGTGAGGCCGGCGGGGCGTTGGGCGTTGATGAGTCCGAGCGGGTCGTTCATGGTGCGGGCGTCGCGTCAGGGGCGTTGGGGGCGGTGCGGATCAGGACAGCAGGGTGAGCACGTTGGCCATCATGCGTTTGGTGGCTTCGGCGGCGGTGATGTTGGCTTCGTAGGCCCGGCTGGCTTCCATGGCGTTGATCTGCTCGTTGATGGATTCGATGTTGGGTCGGTAGAGCATGCCGGTCTGCGGATCGGCGAGCGGGTGGTCGGGCGCGTACTCGGCGCGGAAGGGCGACTGATCGAGGAGGATTTCCTTGACGTGGACGCCTTGGCCGCCTTGACCGTCGCCTTCGCTGAGCAGGGCGATGCGCCTTCGGAAGGGCGAGTTGGTGACGCCGTCCTGGGTGATGGAGTGCGCGTTGGCGATGTTGGCGGCGACGGTGTTGAGGCGGGTGCGCTGGGCTTCGAGGCCGGAGGTCGAGATGTCGAGGGAGTTGAACATGTTGCGTGAACCGAGGCTTCGCGTTGCTCAGCCTTCGGCTTGGGGGCGTGTTTTAGAGGCGTTCTCGGATGGCGGTGCGGAGGTTGTCGAACTGGTTTTTGAGGAGCGTGATGCCGAACTGGTGGGCCATGACGTTTTCGGCGACGTCCTGCATGATGCGTTCGAGGTTTCGGTTGTTGCCGTCGTGGAACATGACGTGTTCGTTGGTGGGTTCGGGCTTGAGTTGGATGCGGCCGGGCCGGAAAGCGACTTGCGGGGTGTCGTCGAGCTCGAGTGGGCGTTGTCCGGTGACGTCGGCGTTGCGTCGCTTGTCGAGTGCGTCGCCCAGGGACTGCTGGAAGGCGGCGACGTTGACGTCGCGTGGCTGGAAGTTGGGGGTGGAGAGGTTGGCGACGTTGTTGGCGAGGACGTGCTGCCGGGCTTCGGTGAACTGCACCATGCGCTCGAGGGCGGGCATGGCTCCGTTGTTTTGAAGTTCGTTGAAGATCATGGCGGCGTGGCTCGTGGTTCGTGACTCGTGCAAGCGGGGTGCCACGGGTCGGTTGGATTCCGGCGGCGGCAACGGCGGCGTGGGACATCGGTTCCGGCTCGTCCGCGCAGAAACTGCGCGGTTCAGACGCCGGCGGCGACGAGGTTCTGCTCTTTCCATTTCTTGAGTTTGAGGCCGAGCGTGCGCAGGCCGATGCCCAAGGCTTCGGCGGTTCGGGTGCGGTTGCCGTCGAAGTGTTCGAGGGCGGCGAGGACGTGCTGCCGCTCGGCGTCTTCGAGCGGTCGGACGTCGTAGGCGGGGTCTTCGGCCTCGCGGAGCGTGAAGGTGGCGGGGGCCTGCAGCGCGGGGCTGCCGATGGGGGCGGCGCGTGTGGGCGCTTCGTTGCCGCGGCGGGAGGCGCTCTCGCCGGCGTCCATTCGGACGGGCGCGGTCAGGTGCGGGAGGCTGGGGCGTGGCGTGGGGGCGGTGAAGGATGCGGCGGACAGGAGCCAGGGCCGGAGCACTTGGGCGTCGATCTGGTTGCTGGGTGAGAGCACGTTGGCGCGTTCGCAGAGGTTCTGGAGTTCGCGGACGTTGCCGGGCCAGGCGTGGCTTTGGAAGAGTTCGATGGCGTCGGGCGTGAGCGCTTTCGCGGGCTTGCCTTCGCGGCGGGCGGCCATGTCGAGGAAGTGTTCGGCCAGGGCGGGCACGTCGTCGAGGCGCTGGCGCAGGGGCGGCAGCGCGACGGGCAGGACGTTGAGGCGATAGTAGAGGTCCTGACGGAACGTGCCGTCGGCGACGCTGCGGGTGAGGTCGCGGTTGGTGGTGGCGACGACGCGGACGTCGACCTTGCGGGTCTGCGACGAGCCGACGCGTTCGAACTGTCCTTCCTGAAGCACACGCAGGAGCTTGGCTTGCAGCGTCGGGCCGATCTCGGAGATTTCGTCGAGCAGGAGCGTGCCGCCGTCGGCGAGTTCGAAGCGGCCCTTGCGGAGTTGGTCGGCTCCGGTGAAGGCGCCGCGCTCGTGGCCGAAGAGCTCGGATTCGAGCAGCGAGCTGGACAGCGCCGCGCAGTTGAGGCAGAGCATGACCTGATCACGGCGGGGCGACAGCGCGTGCAGCGCCCGGGCCACGACTTCCTTGCCGGCCCCGGATTCGCCTTGAATCAGGACGGTTCCGTGCGAAGCGGCGATCTGGCGGACCTGCTGGGCGACGGCCTGCATCGCGGGGGAGTGGCCGATGAAGTTGGGGAGGGCGGAGGGTTGTGGTTGGAGGGGTGAGTTGTTGCGGCGCGGCCCACGGTCGGTGGCCGTGGGCTTCCGGGTTTGGGTTTGTTGCTGATCGACGGCGCGGCGGAGGACGCTGACGAGTTGGTCGCCTTCGAAGGGTTTCTGGACGAAGTCGAAGGCGCCGAGTTTCATGGCTTCGACGGCGTCGTTGACCTGGCCGTAAGCGGTCATGAGCACGACGGGCAGGTCGGGCGTGCGTTCGTGGAGTTGGCCGAGCAGTTCCAGGCCGGTCATGCCGGGCATGCACAGGTCGGTGATGACGGCGGCGGGTTGGTGTTTGTCGGCGAGCTTGAGCGCGGCGTCGCCGGAGGGCGCGGCGACGACGGCGTAGCCGGCGCGTTGGAGCGTGAGGCCGACGGAGTCGCGCATGGCGGGCTTGTCATCGACGACGAGGATTTTGAGTGGGGTGGGTTCGCTCATGCGGACGGGGTGGCGTTGGGTTTTTGTGGGAGCGTGAGGGTGAAGGTGGCACCGCCGTGGGCGGGGTCGCGGTGTACGGCGATGGAGCCGGCGTGTGCATCGACGATTCGGTGGACGATGGCCAGGCCCAGTCCGGTCCCGGTGCTGCGGGTGGTGAAGAACGGGTTGAAGATGCGGTCGATGGTGTCGTCGTCGATGCCCGGGCCGGTGTCGGCGACGCGGATCGTCACGCAGCGGTCGGCGGGATCGACGCTGGCGGAGAGGCGGACGCGTTTGACTTCGGCGGCATCGAACGCCGCGAGCGCATCGACGGCGTTGCGTACGAGATTGAGCAGAGCCTGGTGCATGAGGTCGGCGTCGAGGCGGACGGACTGGTCGTGCGTGAATCCGACGGCCAGGTCGATGCCGTGCTGCTGCGCGACGGGTCGGTGGGCCTCGGCGGCGCGTTGGAGCACGTCGCGCAGCGACACTTGACGGGCGCGGATTTCGAGGGGGCGGGCGAAGTTCAAGACGTCGTGGACGATGCCCGAGAGGCCGCGAACGGCGTCCTGGATTTTTGCGGCGGTGCTCCCGAGTTGCTGGGCGCCATGGAGTTGGCGGGCGTCCTGCTCGATCATCTCGGCGTAGAGGCCGATCGCGCCCAGCGGGTTGCGGACCTCGTGGGCGATGCCGGCGGCCATCTGTCCGAGTGCGGCGAGTCGTTTTGAGCGTTGGAGCTGGGCGTCGGCGGAGGCGAGTTCCTCGCGGAGGCGGAGCACTTCGGATTGCAGCGTTTCGTGGCTGTGCTGGAGTCGCTCGGTGACGGCGTGATAGGCCTCGATGATTTCGCGCAGGTCGTTCGCCGCCACGGGTGCGGCGGGTGCGGATCGTTCGAGGCTGGGGGCGAGGGCGGCGTTCATGGTCAGCCGCGGCGGTCCGTGAAGCGGGGCGTTCCCTTGGCGGGCGAAGCGGTTTTGTAGGCCGACAGTGCCGCGGGGGTGCGGGCGACTTTGGCGAGCTGCGTCTTGATGGCGTCGCGGCCCTGGGTGAGGCGCTGCTTGTCCTGTTCGTCCTGATGGATGATGGCTTCGAGCAGGTCCTGAACTTCGTCGACCAGGCCACGGAGTTGGTCGCGGACCGAAGCGGGCGAGGCCTCGGCCACTTCGGACATGCGAGGTCGAAGCGGCGCGAGCTGTTCGTTGAGCGTGGTGAGCGCTTCGACGTGGCGCTGGCGCTGGCCGAGCACGGCGAGAAGCTGCTCGGGCTGGCCGGCGGCGACGAGTTGCTGCTGCTCGTCGGAAAGGGTTTTGAGTTGTCGGTAGTGGTCGCGCTGCTGGGTCAGCAGTTCGACGAGCGTGGCTTGTTCACCGCTGTTGGATCCCGGTGGCGAAGCGAGAGTTGAAGCACGTGCGTGGCCGGGGGGAGGTGGTGTCATCCGTGACGCCCTTTGCCGAGTCGGCGGAAAGGTGATGGGTTGAGGCGGTGGCGTCCTGCCGTTGCCTCGGGATGCTTGGGTCATCGGCAGGAGTTGCGCGGCGACATGAACGAAATCGCGTGGTTGTGCAGGACTTGCGCGGCGTCACGGCCGCGTGCCGACGACGTGCCGCGCCGACCACAAGATGTGGGATCCGGGCCGCCGGTGAACGCGGGTCACGACATCGCCCCGCTTTGGCGCATGCGATGAGGCCGGGGAGGTGTGTGAGGGATGTTGAAATTGCCGGAACGGTTGGCTTCGCTTCCGCGCGGGTCACGCAAGCGTTAAGATTTGGGCATCGGTGACGGGCACGGCCGCCCGTCACGATTTCGCCGCGAGCTCGGCCAGGGACGGTCGGTCTTCGCGTGACGGGTTGAGGATTTCGGCTCGCTTCGATCGCGTCGTTCGGGGGCATGCCGGCGCGGCATACCTACTCTGGAAATCTTCCGATGATCGGCCAACTGATCCTGCCGGCGACGGCGACCGGCGATGATTCCGCCCTGCGGGCGACGCTCCAAGACGATCTGACCTGGCAGTGCGACGATCCCGAATGGGCGACGATGCTCAACGCCCGGTTCCCCGGCCCGGCGGAGGTCCACATCATGCCGGCGGCGGGGCGATTCCTGCTGTATCGCGCGGCGGAACGTCTGTCGGCCCGCGTCGAGGTGGCCAAACGCGACCGTCCGATGGAAATGGCTTGAGGCTCCTGGTCGCCGCAACCCAACGGGTTGCGCGTGCTTGGGACACGCCGAGCACGCGCAGGCCGTTGGCCTGCGGTTGGCCTGCGGCGGCCCTGCGGGCGGTGGGGGATCGCGTCAGCCGAATCGGCCGGTGATGTAGTTTTCGGTCTGCTTGTTCTTGGGTTTGGTGAACAAGCGCGCGGTGGGACCGAATTCGATCAGTTCGCCCTGGAAGAGGAAGGCGGTGAAGTCGGACGCGCGGGCGGCCTGCTGCATGTTGTGGGTGACGATGGCGATGGTGTATTTCTGCTTGAGATCGGCCATGAGGTCTTCGATGGCGACGGTGGACTTGGGGTCCAGGGCGGAGCAGGGCTCGTCCATGAGCAGGACTTCGGGTTCGGCGGCGATGGCACGGGCGATGCAGAGGCGTTGCTGCTGTCCGCCCGAAAGGCCCAGTGCGGATTGTCGGAGTCGGTCCTTGACTTCGTTCCAGAGGGCGGCGCCTTTGAGGGACTCTTCGACGAGGTCGTCGGTTTCGGTTTTGGTGAGTTTGAGGTGCAGGCGGGGGCCGAAGGCGACGTTGTCGTAGATGGTTTTCGGGAAGGGATTGGGTTTCTGGAAGACCATGCCGATGGTTCGGCGGAGGGTGACGGTGTCGATGGATTTGTCGAGGAGGTTTCGGCCGTGCAGGTTGATCTGTCCGCTGGCGTGGGCGGAGGGGACCAGGTCGTTCATGCGGTTGATCCATCGGAGGAACGTGGATTTTCCGCAGCCCGAGGGGCCGATGAACGCGGTGACGCATTTGTCGGCGATGGGCATGGTGATGTCTTTACAGGCCTGGAAGTCGCCGTAGTAGCAGTTGAAATCTTTGATGCTGATCAGCGGCGGAGCTTTGGCGGCGTTGGACAGCGTGTCGGACTTGAGGCCGAGCGCCGCGGTGGGCGACGGCGGGGCGGCGCGTTGGGGCGCCGGGGGCAGGTCGCCGGCGGTGGTGGGGGGCGTGTCGGTCATGAGCGCGTGATTGGACGTCGCGTCGGGGTTCATGGTACGGACTGCGGCGGGACGTGAGCCGGGGGGTGGGTCAATTCTTCGGGGTGTACTTCTGGCGGATGAACACGGCCAGGGCGTTGAAGGTCAGCAGCACGGCGAGCAGGACGATGATGCCGGTGGCGGCGATCTCGCGGAAATCGTCGCCGGGCCTGGACGCCCAGTTGTAGATCTGCAGCGGCAGGACGGTGAAGTTGTCCATGAGGTTGGCGGGGGTGAAGCTGATGAACACGACGCCGGCGAGGATCAGCAGCGGGGCGGCCTCGCCGATGGCACGGCTCATCGCGAGGATCGTTCCGGTGCAGATGCCCGGGACGGCGGCCGGCAGCACGACCTGGCGGATCGCCTGCCAGCGGGTGCTCCCCAAGGCCATGGACCCGTGTCGCAGGCTCTGCGGCACGGCGCGGATCGCTTCCTGCGAGGCGACCACGATGACCGGCAACACGACCAGCATCAGCGTCAAACCGCCCGCCACCAGGCCCCGTCCCAGCGGCAGCGACAGGTAGTACCACGCCCGGCGGTCCACGCGGAGCGGCTGCTTGCCGATCATCATCACCCCCGCCAGCTGCGAAGCCACCTCCTGATCCACCGCCAGCGCGATGAGCTCACGCCGCGCCCCGCGCAGCTCGCGGCTCTCCAGCCCGTCCAGTGAATCCACGCGATCGATCAGATCACTTCGCAAGCTGGCGATATCGGAGCGGAAGGTCGCCGCGCCCAATGCGGCGTCCACCACTGCCTCGGCACCGGCGCGATCGATCGACACCGGGCCGGTGTTGCGACTTCCGCCGCGATACTTGTCCAGTTCGCTGCTGAGGACGTCGCCGAAGCGCCGCATCTCCGCTTCAACGGAGTCACGGATCGGCACGATGTCGTCGGGTTCGGCGAAGCGCAACGTGGCGACCTTCGACAGATCGGTGTCGGTGTAGAACGTCATTTCGGGGGAAGCGGGAGCCGGGTCAGCGCCTTTGCCAACCGGGATGAAATAGCCTTGGCCTCCCGCGGCCTGGTACTGGTCGAACCATCGCTGCCCGATGGACAAGCCCTCGCCGGGCAGCCCGAAGGCACCGAACATCTGGGCGAACGCGGTCACGCCCAGAATGCCGTAGACAATCGAAGGCACGCCGGCGAGGTTGGTGATGTTGAGGTTGACGAATTTGTGGCAACGCCGGGCCATGGGGTGTTTGGGCTGGTACTCCTCCAGCAGCACGGCCGAGCCGATCCCGATCGGTACGGCGATCAGGCAGCAGATCGCGCACACGTAGATGCTGCCCAGCAGCGCCGGAAGAATGCCCGAGCGATCTGCGTCTTTCGAGGCCATGCTCGTGATGAAATCGACGTTGAGGTGTGGCAGCCCGACGTACAGGATCGATCCCAACAGGGTGCCCAGCAGACCGATCGCCACGATGACCATGGCGACACAGATCCATTTGAAGATGGACTCGGTGCGGTGACGGCGACGGATGGAGCGGACGATGGGCATGGCGGTCAGCTGTAAACCTGTCGGAAGCGATTGCGGATGATTCCGCCGATCACGGTGAGCATCAGGGTGATGACAAACAGCGTCGCGGCGATGGCGTAGCTGGAGTAGTACTCCACCGTGCCGTGCGGGGCGTCCCCCAGGAAGATCTGCACCATGTAGCCGGTCATGGTTTGGGAGGGTTGCGTGGGATCGATCGCCGCGGACAGCGTCGGCGACCCGTCGGGTCCGAGCAGTTGCGGAGGCGACGAGCCCGCCGCCAAAGCCACGATCATCGTCTCGCCTACAGCACGCGCGATCGCCAGCAGGAACGCCGCCACAATCCCCGACAATGCCGCGGGCACCAGGACCCCGGTGGCCACCTCGAACCGCGAAGCGCCCAGCCCGTACGCCCCCTCCCGCAGCGACCGCGGTACCGCCTGCAACGCATCCTCCGAAAGCGAACTGACAATCGGCAGCGACATCAGACCCACCGCGATGCCCGCCGCCAACGCGTTGTAGTTCTCGATACCCAGCGGGTTCCAGTCATTGCCGAACTCGTCGGTGAACATCGCAAACCGAATCGCCGGCGTGATGAACATCAACGCGAAAAACCCGAACACCACCGTCGGAATGCCCGCCAGAATCTCAAGCACCGGCTTAATGATCGCACGCGCTCGGGGCGACGCGTATTCGCTCAGCCAGATCGCGATCATCAGCCCCAGCGGCAACGCCACGCACATCGCCACGAACGTGATCTTGAACGTCCCGGCCACCAGCGGCCACACCCCGAAATGCTTCACCGAACCCAGCAGCGGACTCCACTGCAGGCCGGTGAAATACTCGAACAGCGTGATGTCTTCGATGTCGCCTTGCGCATCGGGATGCGGTTGGGCGAAAAACTGATACGCCTCACCGAAGAGAATGAAGATGATCGCCGCCGTGATACACACCGTGAACAACCCGCAGAACCCGAGATAACTCACAATCAGCCCCTCACGGACCGACCGCACCTGGATCGAACGCGGCTTGCCACGTTTGGCTCCCAGCGAAGGGCCAGCGGGCATCGCGGATTGTGAGATTGTGGCGGTCATTGAGTTGAGTCGTCGGCGTCGATTGAAAACGTGGAGACGCGGGTTGCGTCTCCACGTGGGTGAATGTCGCAGACTTTAGTGGCTGTGGCCCTTCTTGTAGACCTCAGTGACCGGGCCGTGCACGGCTTCACCGCCTTTGGTGTAGAACGTGCCGGCGACCAGGTTGTCCACGTTGTACCGGGCCGCGTCATACACGCTCTGCGGCAGGCGGACGTAGCCGACTTCTTCCGTCAGCTCCGGGCCGACTTCGAAGTAGAAATCGGCGAAGGCGCGGACTTCGGGCTTGGCCATCGCGTCTTTGTTGACGTAGATGAACAGCGGGCGGCTGAACGGCTCGTACGTGCCGTTCTCGATGGTTTCCGCGTCCGGCATCACGGCTTCACCGGCGCCGTTGACCACCGGCACAGCCCGGACCTTGTCTTGATTTTCGAAGTAATACGCACAGCCGAAGAAGCCGATGGCCCCGCGGTCGCCGGCCACGCCGGTCACCAGGATGTTGTCATCCTCGGACACCGACATGTCGCCGCGAATCGCATCGTCCTTGCTGGCCACGACTTCCTTGAAATAGTCGAACGTGCCCGAGTCGGTGCCCGGGGCATAGATCTTGAGCGGCGTGCTCGGCCAGGACGGATCCACGTCCGACCAGTTGGTGACGGCGGCCTGATTCTTCGCCAGGAAAATCATCTTGATCTGGTCCACGGTGAGCTGGTTCACCCAGTCGTTGCCGGGGTTGACGACGATCGTCAGGCCGTCGTAGGCAACGGGGATCTCGATGAACTCCACGCCGTTGGCTTGGGCATCTTCGGCTTCGCTGGCCTTGATCGGACGCGAGGCGTTGGAAAAGTCGGTCTCACCCTTGATGAACCGCTTGAAGCCCCCGCCCGTACCCGACACGCCCACGGTCACGCGGACGCCGGGATTCTCGGCGTTGAACTCCTCGGCCACCGCTTCGGTGACGGGATAAACCGTCGACGATCCGTCGATCTCCACGCTGCCCGAGAGCTGCGCCGAGGCGGAGAAGGCGAGGCCGGCCGCGAAGGCGGCACCGCCGAGAAGGCCGGTGAGGGTCTTG
>CAZIXN010000039.1:0-18325 GCA_964543215.1 uncultured Phycisphaera sp. | reverse complement strand
CCGAAGCCGACAACGCCGGAGGTGAAGTTGTTGATATTGAACGTGCCGGTCCAGGCGAACGCGGCGCTGGGCAGGAAGTTGAGGTCGGTGACGCCCGAGCCGAGGGTGAGGTTGAGCGTGCCGTTGCCGAGGATGAGGTTGCCGAAATCCTGGTTGGCGTTGACGTTGAGGTCGAGCATGTTGGTGCCGCCGACCACGACGTTCGCATTGTTTTTGACGACGTCGGCATTGTTGATCGTGAGGGTCGAGTTGCCGTTGACCTGGATCTTGCTGCCGCCGAAGAAGGTGTTGCTGGCAGCGGTGTTGGCGACAACGTTTGCGTTGGAGTTGAGTACGAGTTCACCGGTGAAGCTCGGATTGTTGGACGTTGCGCCGAACGATACGTTGTTGTGCTCAATGCGAAGTACTTGGCCGCCGAGAATTGCTCCATTGAACCGGACAGCACCGCCGTTGGTGTCCTGCTGGACCGTGGTTTTGGAGTTCAGCGTCAGTGTGCTGGAGGCACCCAGCTCGAGCACGTTGTTGGCATTGCCCTGGGTGCGGATGACGCTGAAACCGGGGTTGCTGTTGCTGTTGTTGATGACAACGTTGCTGTTGAGAACCACCTCACGGCCGGTAAAACTGGCGTTGCTGCCGGCATTCAGGAGGAGTGCGTTGGAATCGCCTGTGGCATTAGTGTCGAGCGTCAAAGTCCCATTACCGCCGATCGTTTGGGCGGCGCCGATCGGAGACAGCAAACGACTAACGGTGAAGTTGCCATCGACGGTAAGCGTCGGGGCGTTGATTTGGGCAATGTCGGCTGCGAGAGGAAGGGCATTGCCGACCCAGTTGCCGGTTTCCGACCAGTTACTGCTGCCTGGCGCGGCGTTGTTGAAGACGATCGTTGCGGCGTAGGCCGATCCGTTACACGCCGCGATGAGGCCGGCTGCAGCGTATTTGATTGTTCGTGACGTGAGTTGCATGGATTCCTCCAGTGAGTTGAAAACAGAGATGAGGCGGATGGGGTGCTTGGGTCGGTGTGCGACGGAACGAGAGGGGTTGGCTTCAGGCGATTCGGCCGCGGCGGATCAGACCGGCACACGCCAGGGCGAGAATGGCCGTGGCGGGTTCGGGGACGGCGACGCCGTTGAAGGCCGGGGCGTTGGAGCTGCCCCAGTTGTTGAGGACGCGGTCGAGTTCTTCCTGGTCGACGTTGCCGGTGGCGAAGCCGTCGGCGTTGGCGACGAAGCCGGCGGTGCGGGGACCGCCCCAGTTGTTGAGCACGAGGTCCAGGTCGCCCTGTTCCACCGAGCCCGAGTCGTTGTAGTCGCCGGCCAGGCCGACCACGAGGCTGGTCACGAGTTTGCCCGAGTCATCGAGGAACAGCGGGTCCACGGGCGCGGCGCCGTCGATGGTGATGAGGCCGAGCTGCTGGGCGGTGAGTCCGCCGTCGAAGCCGAAGCCGACCACACCGGAGGTGAAGTTGTTGATGTTGAGGCTGCCGGTCCAGTCAAAAGCGCTGCTGGAGAGGAAGTCCAGGCTGGTGACGCCGGCCCCGAGGGTGAGGTCGACGGTGGCGGCGCCGAGGACGAGGTTGCCGAAGGCCTGGTTGGCGTTGATGTTGAGGTCGAGCGTGGGCGGGGTAACCGGCGTGCCGAAGCCGATGAGCGGCGTGTTGGCGACGACGCCTTCGTTGTTGATGGTGAGAGACGCGTTGCCGTTGATTTGGAGCTTGCTGCCGCCGAAGAAGGTGTTGCCGGCGGCGGTGTTGACGACGACGTTGCCGCCGGTCAGGAAGACCAGCTCGCCGGTGAAGTTGGGGCTGTCGGAGGTTTCGCCGAAGGAGACGTTGTTGTGGACGATGCGCAGGTTGGCTCCGCCGGCGAGTTCGCCGTTGAACTGGACGCTCCCGCCGATGCCTTGCTGGACCTCGGCGTTGGTGTTGAGGGTGAGCGAGCTTTCCGGGCCGAATTAGAGGACGTTGTTGGCGCTGTTGTTGTTGCGGATGACGCTGAATGCGCCCTGGCTGTTGTTGATGACGACGTTGGTGTCGACGTTCATATTGCCCCCGGCGTTGCCGGCCACGTTGGCGATGGCCAGGGTGGCGGCGGCGGCGTTGGTGTCGATGGTGAGCGTGCCGACGCCGCGGATGCGTTGGGTGGTCGTGCCGAAGGAGTTCTGGAGGAGGCTGATGGTGAAGTTCGAGCCGCTGTCCACTTCGGCGCCGGCGGGGTTGATCTGAGCGACTTCACCGTTGTCGCCGATGATGCTGTTGGTCCAGTTGTTGGGGTCGGACCAGAGGCCGGTGCCGCCGTTGTTGGTGAAGGTGGCGGCGTGGGCCGTGCCGAAGCAGGCGGTGGTGAGGGCGACAGCGAGAAGTCGGGAAGTGCGGGAAGCAAGGGCCATGGGTTCCTCCTGTTGATTCGAACCAGCGAAAGGGATTCAGACGACGAAGACGAAGATGCCCGTGGCGCGTGGCGGCGGGCGTTGGGAATCAGTTTGAAACCGGAGCGGTGGACGCGCCGACTTTGAGGCGGCACTCGATCATGGTGTGATGCGTGCTGGAGACGGTCTGGCGGATGCGTTGGTGCAGCCGAACGACCGCCAGTCGGCCCATGTCCTCGAAGGGGGCGTCGATGGAGGTGAGTTTCGGCAGGCCCGCCGGCGGGTCGAAATGGTCGAAGCCGCCTAGCGAGAGGTCGCGCGGGCAGTGGATGCCGTGCTGGGCGAGATATTCGAGCAGGCGGTAGCCGACGGCGTCGTTGGTGGCGACCCAGCCGGTGACGCCTTGGGCGATCGCGTCGCGCACCCAGCCGAAGGCTGCTTCGGGGCGGTCGGCCGGGCCGAGCACGTCGCGGCAGCGTTCGTTGAGGCTCGCGCGGTCGACGCCCCGGCGGAGCATCGCCAGCGCCAGCGCGTTCCCGCGGATCAGGTCGACGATGTGGCCGACCTCGCCGCCGACGTAGCCGATCTTCCGATGCCCCAGCGACCAGAGGTGATCGACGAGCAGCTCAACCGACCGCATGTCGTCGTGATCGATGCAGTCGAGGCTGCGGGAGGGGCAGTAGTCGGCGACCTGCACGCAGGGCAACTGATTGCACAACTGTGCAACGGCCTGGTCCGGAAAATGACCCGTGATCAAAACGCCCTGGCTCTGCCCGGAGCGGATGGCGGCGGGCAACATGTCGGGATCGGCGAGCCGATCGGCGTCTTTTTCGTCGATGTAATCCAGCGAAAGCGTGAGGCCCCGACCCCGGCACTCCTCGATCATGCCCGAAAGGATGCGGTTGCGGACCACGCTGGCGTAACCGCTGACCGACGGCTTGCCGTAACTCAGCACCGACACCGACACGGCGGCGCCGTCGGAAGGTTTCAGCGGCACCCCCTGGTGCGCCGAAGGGGCGCGTCGGGCCGAACGCCCGCCCGAAGCCGACTCCGTACCGTCGGAGATCGAGCCGAATGCGTCGGCATCAAAATCGTAACCCATTGCTTGGGCGGTATTAAGAACCCGGGCTTTGGTTTTCGGTGAAATACGCGGGTGTCCGCTGAGCGACCGGCTGATTGTCGCGGTCGAGAGCCCCAGGCGCTTGGCAATGGCTTGTTGGCTGACGCTCATGCTTCGATCGCCTGAGAAACGAGACAGAAATCCAGACAGGATGCCCGAGCATACCGCAATCGCGATGCAATGCAAGGTATTGTGCAATAAAATGTGCAAGAATTCCCGTTCGCCGTCGATTGCCACGATGATCCGGCAGTACCCACCCGTCCTTGTCGCGAAATCCGACGTCAACCCCCCCTCAAGCCAGGCAAGCCCATGTCCCACCACTCCCTCCCCGCTTCAGCGCAACGCGGCGTCCTGCTGGTCATCGCGGACGACTGGTCGCCGATTGCCGGCTGCTACGGCGACGACTTCGTGCAGACCCCGCACATCGATCGTCTCGCCCGCCAGGCCACGGTTTTCGATCAGGCCCATTGCGTGTCCCCTTCCTGCGCGGCCAGTCGCGCGAGCCTGCTCACCGGGCGCTACCCGCACACGCATGGCCAATACGGGCATTGCCATTCGATCCACGGCTTCCGCACGCACGAGCACATCGATTCGCTGCCGAAGCTGACCCGGGCGCACGGCGTCCGCAGCGCGCTGTTCGGCAAGACACACATCGCGCCCGAATCGGTCTACCCCTTCGACGAGCAGGCGATGCACAACCTCTCGCCCTCGGCGATGGGGCGGGCACTCGTGGGTTTCATGCCGCGCGATGCGCAGCGGTTTGTGGCGATGCTTGCGCCGTCGTATCCCCACCGTGCGCCGCGCGCGGGCGTGCCGAACTCGCAGGACGGCTGGCTGCTCGAGCATTGCGTCGATGAGTTCGATGATCCGGCGTACGACCCTGCGGCGGTGACGATCCCGTTTTTGCTGCGTTCTTCAGCCGGGGATCAGCCTGCGACGCGCGGCGATCTGGTGGGCTACTACCAAGGCGTCAGCCGCTTCGACCGATGCGTCGGCGCGGCGCTCGAAGCCCTCGAAGCTTCGGGCCGGGCGCAGGACACGCTGGTGCTCGTGCTCAGCGACCACGGCATGCCGTTCCCCGGTGCCAAAGCCAGTTGGTACGAAGACGGGCACCGCTGTCCGCTGCTGATCCGCGTGCCCGGCCGGCCGGCGCAGCGGTGTGCGGAACTGGTGACGTGGGTGGATCTGCTGCCGACGATCTGCGACTGGCTGGGCATGGCCCCGCCCACCGATCTGCCCGGCCGATCGCTGATGCCGCTGCTGTTGGGCGACGCGGACGGCTGGGACCGCGACGAGATTTTCACGGCGCACTGTTTCCACGAGATCTGCAATTACGCGCCGTACCGCGTGCTGCGCGGGCCGCGATACAAACTCGTTCAGCACCTCAACGCCGGCACGCCGCTGCCGATGCCCGCCGACCTGTTCCGATCTCCGACTTACGCCGAGGGGCTCGCCGCGTCCGACGAAGCGCAGCCGCCGTGGGTCCAGCGGTGCGGCGTGCAGCCGACCGAGTCGCTGTACGACCTGGTCCACGATCCGCAGGAGTGTGTGAATCTCCTGGGTGCAAAGCGTTTGCCGCCCGGGCATCATCGCCCGGACGACGCGCTGATCGACGGCATGCGATCGCGGCTGATGCTCGTGCGCGAACGAACGTCAGACCCCTGGCTGGAGATCGCGGTGCAAGGGGGTTACGAGCTCCGGACGGGCGTATCGCTCGGCTAGCCGGCGAGCGCGCGGACCTTCAGACAACCGCCGCGGGCTCCAGATTCAGCGTTTATGCCGCCGTGCCCGGCCGGGGATGCTGCGCGCTTCGAGGAACTCGCGTTGGGATTCGGTCATCATGCGAAGGTTTGTGTCGCTGATCCCGATCCACGAACCGCCGTCCGCCTATGATCGCCAACGCCTTGTCACGCACACCCACCGAGCACACCTTCGTCGCCGACGACGGCGCAGAACTTTTCTATCGCGCCTGGGCGCCCGTTGATCCCGGGGCCGAACCCGCGTCGCCCAAAGGCGTGCTGCTGTTCCATCGCGGCCACGAACACTCGGGCCGGTGGCAGGAACTCGTCGACACCCTCGGCCTGTCCGGCGTCTGGTTTTTCGGGTGGGACGCCCGCGGCCACGGCCGAACGCCGGGTCCGCGCGGCGATGCGCCGAGCTTTTCGCGCATGGTCCGGGATGCGGAAAACTTCTCGCACCACCTCGCCGCCGCGCATGGCGTCGCGCGGGAAGACATGGCGATTCTCGCGCAGAGCGTCGGGGCCGTGCTCGTCGCGACGTGGGTGCACGACTACGCCCCGCCGATCCGTGCGATGGTCCTCGCCACGCCTGCGCTGCACATCAAGCTCTACGTGCCCGCCGCCATCCCCGGCCTGCGCCTGCTCAACCGTCTCAGGCCCGGCTCGTTCATCCGGAGCTACGTCAAGCCGCGCATGCTCACCCACGATCCCGCCCAGGCCGACGCCTACGCCGCCGACCCGCTGATCTCGCCGCAAATCTCCGTGAACATCCTGCTCGGGCTGCACGACACCGCCAAGCGGCTCGTCGCCGACGCCCAGGCGATCACCACGCCGACGCTCCTGCTCATCAGCGGCAAAGATTGGGTCGTGAAGCGAGGCCCGCAGGACCGCCTCTTCGAACGCATCCGCACGCGCGACAAACGCCGCGTGGTTGAGCCCGACTTCTTCCACAGCACGTTCTGGGAAAAGGACCGCGCCCGGCCCATCGCCCAAGCACGCGACTTCCTCACACCACGGCTCGCCGACCCCGCGAAATCCAAAGCAAGCTCCACCGAACTCGCCGGCCCGTCCGCACACGTCAAAGACTGCCTCGAAAGCCCGCTGCCGATCACCTCGCCGCGCTACTGGTGGTGGATGGGTCAACGGCTCGGCCTCGCCACCGTCGGCCGCCTCAGCCGCGGCGTGCAGATCGGCTGGCGCGACGGCTTCGACGCCGGAACGTCCCTCGATCACGTCTACCGCAACCGCGCGAAAGGCGTCACGCCGCTGGGTCGGCTCATCGACCGCGTGTACCTCAACGCCGTCGGCTGGCGCGGGATCCGCCAACGCAAGCTGCACGTCGAACAGCTGCTCGACGATGCCATCGCGATCCTCGTTCAACGGCAAGGGCAGGTGCGGCTCTTCGACGCCGCCGCCGGCCCGGGCCGATACGTCCTCGACACGCTCCGTCGACACGAAGGCCAGCCCGTCAACGCGCTGCTGGGTGATCGTGCCGAAGTCGGGCTCGCCGAGGGCCGCCGAATCGCCGCCGAGATGAAGCTTCAAGATCGCGTCGCCTACGTCAAAACCGATGCGTTCGACCCCGAGGTCCTCCATGCCGCCACCGCCGAATTTCGACCCAACCTGGTGATTGTCTCGGGCCTCTACGAACTCTTCCCCGACAACGCGACGATCCAGCGGTCGCTTGCCGCGCTGCAACGCCTCCTCGAGCCCGGCGGTCAACTCATCTACACCAACCAGCCCTGGCACCCGCAGCACGAAATGATCGCCCGGGTGCTGCCCAATCGCGATGGCGTGCCCTGGGTCATGCGTTGTCGAAGCCAGGCCGAGATGGACACGCTCGCGCACGAACACGGCTTCGCGCGGCGCGATCTGCTCATCGACCAGTACGGCATTTTCTCCGTTGCCCGCGCCGAGCGCCTCGCCACCACCCCCACGCCATGACTCCGCCCCCACCCACCGGTGACCGACGTCCCATCCGCCAGCGCGAGCACCGCCCCTGGCAGCTCGCTTCCGCCCAGCTCGCTTCGGCGGGCGTCACCGCCAACGCCGTGTCCATGTTCGGCATGGTCGCCGCGTTGCTCGCCGCCGCGGCGCTGGCCGCCACGCCTTATCTCGAGCACCCGCTGGCGCTGCGAGCGGGTTTCCTCGCCGCTGCGGCGCTCATCCCGCTGCGGCTGATCGCCAACATGCTCGACGGCATGGTCGCCCTCCACCGCGGCACCGCGTCGCCCATCGGCGAACTCTTCAACGAAGTGCCCGATCGCATCAGCGATGCCGCGGTTCTGATCGGCCTGGGCTACGCCGTCGGTGGTACGCCGTGGCTCGGCTGGCTCGCGGCGCTGCTGGCGGTCATGACCGCCTACATCCGCGCCGCCGGGAAAATCGCCGGAGCGCCGCAATGCTTCGTCGGGCCGATGGCCAAGCAACACCGCATGTGGGTCGTGGTCCTCGCCGCGCTGCTTGCCGCAGTCTGGCCCGCAGCCACGCAGCACCACGCCATCGACGCCGCCCTGATCCTCATCGCCGCCGGAAGCGCGCTCACCAGCCTCCGCCGACTTCGCATCCTCGGAAGCAATCTTGCCTCGCGCTCCGACCCGTCTTCAAACGACCTCGCGTAGCGCATCCGTTGATGCGAGCGGCGACGACAAGGCGCGTACCGCCTCTTCGCACCGCTGCGTCACCGCGTCCCAACCCGCGCGACGGTTGGGCGAATCGGCGAACCCCAGCGCCTGGCCGATCCGGACGCGCACCGGCCCGCGGCGGGGCAGGCGTCGTTGACGCGGCCAGCAGGAAAACGCGCCGTCGATCCAGCACGGAATCACCGGGATCGGCGTACCGGCCACCAGCATGCCCAGCCCGGGCTTAAAGCCGCCGAGCCGACCGTCGGCGCTGCGCGTCCCCTCGGGAAACAGCACGAACGCACAGCGGTGAACAATCAACCGGTCGCGCAGACACCGGATCGCGTGCCGACCGCCGGACTTCCGATCCACCGGCAACGCGTTGACCAGCAGGCTGGCGAGCGATGCGCGGGCGGGCGATTCGAAGAACACGTCTCCCGCGGCGAGTGGATACACCGAACACCCCCACGCCCTGGGCAACGCGGCGGTCAGCGCGAGCGCATCGAGATGGCTTGTGTGGTTGGCGATCAGGATGCAGGGCGGCTCGGCGGGCAACGCTTCACTGCCATCGACACGCAGGCGGTGGGCGGCGCGCAGATAGGCGCGCATCAGCTTTCGAGTGGCACGATGGGCCGTGGCTCCGATCAGCCCCGGTTCGCGGAGCACGCTCGTGGCGCGACGGCCGACGGCGACGCCGGTATCCGAAGCGGGCTGGTAGTTGAAATCACGCAAAGGGGTCACCCCGGGAGGCCCAGCAGCGGGCCGGTCAGGACGTGCGGCCACTGGTTGTCGCCGACACCGCGGAAGTATGCGAGGTAGTGGAACACCGCAGGCCCGGCGAGCAGCAGCGAATCGAAGCGATCGAGCAGTCCGCCGTGGCCGGGGATGATGACGCCCATGTCCTTGACGCCCAGGTCGCGCTTGACGCTGGAGAGCAGGAGGTCGCCGAGCTGGCCGGTGATGCTCACGAGCACGCCCAGGCCGATCAAGTGCGGGGCATATCGGGTGAAACCTTCGGAAAGGTAGAAGCCGCCGGCGACGTACACGAGCAAGGTCGTGAGCACGACCGCCCCGACGGCACCGGCGCGCGTCTTGCCCGGACTGGTGATCGGCACGAGCTTGCGCTTGCCGAACGCTTTGCCGCAGACAAACGCGAACACGTCGTTGAGCTGGACCGCCACCAGCAGCGTCAGCAGGATCGGCCGATAGTCCGCGTCGTTGGCGAGGTACGCCAGATGCGCCAGCCCGACGCCGATGAACAGAAACGCAAACACGCCCAGCGCCACACGCTGCAGGTACCCGTCGGGTCGATCCGCCGTGATCGCCGTGGCGGCGATCATCGGCGGCCCCAGCGCAATCGCCGCGGCAAACAGCCCGTACCAGTGATCGATCACCGCGAAGAACACCAGCGAAAGCGACACCAGCACCGCCACCGACACGCGGAACGCGCGGAAAAGCCCGGTCGCCCGCGCGAACTCCGCGTAGCACAGCACCGCCAGCACGAACAGGCCGGCGATCGTCCACGCCGCACCCAGCAGCACCGGCAGCCCGATCAACAGCGCCAGGACCACCCACGACTTCGACCGCAGCACGATCTCATCGCGAAGCGGTTCGCCGATCAGGTTCGCTCGGCACAGGACGCCGGGCAGCAGCAAACCAAGGCCGATCAGGGCCGAGATCGCGATCACCATCGCCGACGTCACGGGCGAGTCGAACAGCAGCCGCGCGTCGAACAAGCGTTCAAGACTCGTCATGGAGTCTGCTCCAAGAGGCACACGCCCGGAGAGCCGGTCGGGACATCGGTCCACCGCCGGCCGACCCGGGATCGATTCCCGCCGCTGGCGTCCGGCCGAGCAAGACTACGGCATGCCGGTCGAAGCTTCATCTCCGGACAACCTTTCGACCACGCGGCCGGGGCGCTCCGGCTCGATCGAGCCGCCTATTCCAAGGCGTCGGGCGATGTGTTAGCCTCTGCGGCGGATGTGGTGCAACTGGCCTGGTTCAAAGTTGCAGTCTTTTTTACGTCATCTCGGCTCGATGTTGATCGCTGTGGCGTTGGCGCTGGGGGTGGTGTGGTTGGTGGCGTGGTCGGCGCGGGTGGGGGTGAGCGCGTCGCCGCCGCAGGTCGATGCGTCGGTGGCGGCCCAGGCCGAAGCGGCACGGGACACGGCGTTTTCACCGGAAGAGCGCTTCTCGCTGCATGTCGAGGAGGCGGTCGCGCCCCGGGGCCAGTCGCCGATTCTTGAGGAACTGGTGGCGCGTGAGGCGTTGCCGCCGCTGTTGGAGCGGATGCCCACTCGGCCGGTGGTGCTGCGCGGGCTCGATGGGATCGGTCGGTACGGCGGGACGTGGCTGCGTCTGGCGATCGGGCCCGACGACGTGAGCATCATCACCTGGCGGTTTGCGGGCAACACGATGACGCGGTGGTCGCCGCTGGGTTATCCCATCGAGAACCACCTGGCCGAGTCGGTGACCTCGTCGGACGATGCGCGTCAGTGGACGGTGAAGCTGCGGGAGGGGATGCGCTGGTCGGACGGCGAATTGTTCGACACCGACGACCTGGTGTACTGGTGGACCTGCGACATCAACCATCCGCTGACGGCGCTCAACCCGCCGGTGTGGATGCGCAGCGGGGCGGACTTCGGCACGATGGAGCGGGTGGATCAGTGGACCGTGCGTTTTGTGTTTGCCGAGCCGTATCCGTTGTTCCGTGAAGCGTTGGCGCGGGTGACGGCGTTGGCGGAGACGCCCGAGCATTACCTCCGGCCGTACCACCCCGATCCGGCGATCGGCGATGCGGCGCTCGTGGCCGAGACGATGCGTCGGTACAAGCTGCCCAGCCCCGGGTCGGTGTACGGCTTCGTGAAGGCGTGGGCGAACCCCGAGCATCCGCGGATCTGGCCGTGGGTTTTGCGTCAACACCGCGCCAACCCGCCGACCGTTTTTGTCCGCAACCCGTATTACCCGGTGGTGGACGAAGCGGGGAACCAGTTGCCGTACATCGACCGGCTGCAGTTCGATGTGCAGGATGTCCGGATGCTCGGCCTTTCGGCGGCGAGCGGGGGCGTTTCGATGCAGGGGCGGCACCTGCGGTTTTCGGATTACACCGAGCTGATGAGCCGGCGCGCCATCGCGGGCACCGAAGTGTTGCACTGGTACCCCTCGACCCGCTCGGCGTATCTGGTGAACCCGAATCTCAATCGACGTGTCGATCCGGATCGGCCGGAGACGGCGTGGAAGGAAAAGCTGCTGAGCGACAAGCGGTTTCGTCAGGCGTTGTCGCTGGCGGTCAATCGCGACGAGATCCGCAAGGCCGAGCAGGTCGGAATCGGTCGCGCCTCGCAGGTCGAGCCCGGGCCGCAGAGCGAATTTCCGGCCCCACAGCTCGCCTCGGCGTTCATCGACCACGACCCGGCCCGCGCGGAGGCGCTGCTCGACGCGCTCGGCCTGACCGGCCGCGACGAAGAAGGCATGCGGACCTTCCCCGACGGCACGCGGATGACCTTCTATCTGGACTTCACCGCCTACAGCGGCGCCGGCCCCGCAGAAATCATCGCCGAGGACTGGGGCAACGTCGGCGTGCGTGTGGTGCCGCGCGAGCGTTCCCGGCCGCTGTTTTACGTGCAGAAAGACGCGGCGGACTTCGACTTCAACGTGTGGACCGGCGAGAGCGACATCGTGCCGCTGCTGTCGCCGCGCTACCTGATCCCGCAGGACACCGAGTCGTTTTACGCGGTGGGCTGGGCACGGTGGCTGATGGCCGGCGGCTTCTACGGCAGCGAGCTTGCACGCAACACCCGCGGCGCCACGCCGATCCCGAGCGACCATCCGATGCACGACGCGGTGGGTGCGTGGCTGAAGGCCCGCGCCGCGACGGACGTGGAGACCCAGCGGCGCCACCTGAACACGGTGTACGACATCGCCGCCGAGAACGTCTGGAGCATCAGCTTTGTCACCCCGCCGCCGGTGCCGGTGGTGATCGACGCGCAGATGCGCAACGTGCCGCCGTTGGCGTTGTGGGGCGCCGAGTTCAACACGCCCGCCAACGCGGGGTTCGAGACGTATTTCTTCGCCGACGCGGAGCGGCGCGACACGCCTGCGCTGCGGGCCGATGTGCAGGATGCGCTGCTCAATCCGATCCCGCGCCCCGCGGCCGACGGCAGCGACGCCGCGGCGATGAGCGTCACCGGCATCCTGGTCACGCTGTTCTGGAGCGCGATGGCGCTGCTGCTGGCGCTGCTGGCGTGGAAGCACCCGTTCGTGTGGCGGCGTTTGCTGCTGATGGTGCCGATGCTGCTGATCGTCAGCGTGATCACGTTCGTGATCATCCAGTTGCCGCCGGGCGACTTCCTGGCGTCGCGGATCATGCTGCTGCAGGAGTCCGGCGACGAGGCGAACCTGCGGACGATCGAAGACCTGCGCGCCGCGTTCCACTTCGAAGACCCGGCGTGGCGGCGGTACCTGCGGTGGATGGGGTTCGACTGGTTCCTGAGCTTTGACGCCGCGGACACCGGGCTCTTGCAGGGCAACCTCGGCCGGTCGATGGAGACGCTCACGCCCATCAACCAGCTCGTGGGCGACCGCCTGCTGCTGACCGCGGCGATCTCGCTGGGCACGATCGCGCTGACGTGGATGATCGCCCTGCCGGTGGGCATCTACTCGGCCGTGCGCCAGTACAGCAAGGTCGATTACGCGCTGACGCTGGTCTGCTTTCTGGGCATGTGCACGCCGGCGTTCCTGCTGGCGCTGGTGCTCATGGCCATCAGCGGCGTGTCGGGCCTGTTCAGCCCGGAGTACGCGGCGCAGCCGGGCTGGTCGGTGGGCAAGGTCATCGATCTGTTCAAGCACATCTGGATCCCCATTGTCGTGCTGGGCGTCACGGGCACGGCGGGCATGATCCGCGTGATGCGGGCGAACCTGCTCGACGAGCTGCGCAAGCCGTACGTCGTCACCGCGCGGGCCAAGGGCGTGCGGCCGCTGAAGCTGCTGCTGAAGTATCCGGTGCGTCTGGCACTCAACCCGTTCGTGTCGGGCATCGGGCATCTGTTCCCGCAGATCGTTTCGGGCGGGGCGATCGTGGCGATGGTGCTCGCGCTGCCGACGGTCGGGCCGCTGCTGCTGAGCGCGCTGTTCACCGAAGACATGTATCTCGCGGGCAGCATGCTTCTGGTGCTGTCGCTGCTGGGCTTTGTGGGCACGCTGGTCAGCGACCTGCTGCTGCTGTGGCTGGACCCGCGCATCCGGTACGAAGGGAGCAGCCGGTGACCCCCCCGGAAGTTGAGGCAACGCGGGCGGAGCGTTTGACGGAAGACCCTTCCGGGGGCGGTGCCGCCTACCTCAGTCAATGGCAGCTCACCAAACGCAAGTTCGCGAAGCACCGCCTGGCGGTGTGGAGCCTGCGGGTCATGCTGCTGCTGTATCTCGTGGCCATCTTCGCCGAGCCGCTGGCGCCGCAGAACCCCAACACCCGCGACCTGGACTTCCAGTACTGCCCGCCGCAGCTCGTCGCGTTCGACTTCACGCACGGCCTGCACACCCACGCGATGCAGCGCTACGTCGATCCCGTCACGCTCCGCCGCACCTACGTCCAGCGCGACGACCAGCCCATCCCCCTGGGCCTGTTTGTCAAGGGCGAGCCCTATCAACTCTGGGGCGTCATCCCGATGCAGCGACGCGTGCTGGGCATCGACCGCGACGCCGTCGCCGACGCCGGCCTCACCACCGAAGCGAGCTTCCACGCGCTGGGCGCCGACAAATACGGCCGTGACCTGCTCAGCCGCATCATCTACGGCGCCCGCATCTCCCTGTCCGTCGGGCTCATCGGCGTGGCCGTCACGTTCGTGCTCGGCGTGCTCATCGGCGGCATCAGCGGCTACGCCGGCGGCACGCTCGACAACCTCATCCAACGCGGCATCGAAATCCTTCAGAGCTTCCCGCAACTGCCCCTGTGGATCGCGCTGGGCGCCATCATGCCCGCCGACTGGTCCGCCCTGCGCGTCTACTTCGCCATCACCGTCGTGCTGGCGCTGCTGAACTGGACCGGCCTGGCCCGCGTCGTGCGCGGCAAGATCCTCGCCTTGCGCGAAGAGGACTACGCCGTCGCCGCCCGCTTGCTCGGCGCCTCCCACGGCCGCATCCTCATCCGGCACCTGCTGCCGGGCTTCGCGAGCCACGTCATCGTCGCGCTGTCGCTGAGCGTGCCGGGCATGATCCTCGGCGAAACAGCCCTGTCGTTCCTGGGCCTTGGCCTCCGCCCGCCGGTGGTGAGCTGGGGCGTGCTGCTGCAGGACTGCATGGACGTCCAGGCCATCCGCTACTACCCCTGGCTGCTCACGCCCGTCCTGTTCATCATCGCCACCGTGCTCACCTTCAACTTCGTCGGCGACGGCCTCCGCGACGCCGCCGACCCCTACGCGGCCACCTGAACAAGCCCCTCCGCCGCGACGCGGCCCACCCCCACGCACGATGACCGAACCGAACGCACCAACCTCCCCCGTCCTCGAAGTCCGCGGCCTCTCCGTGGTCTTCGAATCCATCGACGGCACGACCCACGCCGTCCGCGATGTCAGCTTCACCCTGCCCCGCGGCAAAACCCTCGCCCTGGTCGGCGAATCCGGCAGCGGCAAGAGCACCGTCGGCAACGCCATCCTCCGACTCATCCAATCCCCCGGAAAAATATCCGCCGGCTCGATGCTGCTCCGCGCAAAGCCCGGCGACCCGCCGCTCGATCTCGCCGCGCTCTCGGAAAACGACGACCGCCTCTACGCCGTCCGCGGCGGGCAGATCAGCATGATCTTCCAGGAGCCCATGACCGCGCTGTCGCCCGTGCACACCATCGGCAACCAGCTCCGCGAAGCCATCAAGCTGCACGTCACCAAAGACCGCAAGGCCGGCGAAGCACTCGCCGTCGAAATGATGGCCAAGGTCGGCATCCCCGATCCAAAGGCCCGCCTCAAGCAGTACCCCTTCGAGTTCTCCGGCGGGATGCGGCAACGCGTCGTCATCGCCATGGCCCTGGTCAGCAAACCCGCCATGGTCATCGCCGACGAACCCACGACCGCGCTCGACGTCACCGTCCAGGCCCAGATCCTCCGCCTCATCAACGAACTCAAATCCGAACTGGGCACCAGCGTCCTGTTCGTCACCCACGACCTGGGCGTCGTCGCGCAGGTCGCCGACGCCGTCGCGGTCATGAAGCAAGGCCGCATCGTCGAACGCGCCAACGTCCGCGACCTGTTCCACCGGCCGTACCACCCCTACACCCGACGCCTCCTCGCCGCCGTGCCCCACGCCGGCTACGAAGACAAAGCCCAACGACTCCTCCAAGCCACCGAAACCCCGCCCGGCATGCCGCGCGACCACGCCTACGACCCGCACCCCGACGTGCCCAACGCCTCGCCCAACTACTTCGCCTTCGGCGACCAACGCGAAGTCCTCCTCTGGCCCTCGACGATGGGGGTGGGCGTATGAACGCGCACGTCACCAGCCACGCCACCCTCGAAGCACCGCGATCCAATACTTCCGGGACTTCCGGGACTTCCGGGACTTCCGGGGCTTCCGGGGCTTCCGGGGCTTCCGGGGCTTCCGGGGCTTCCGGGGCTTCCGGGGGGCAGCGCATCCTCAAAGTCCGCGGCCTCTGCAAATACTTCGCCGTCGGCTCCGGCCGCCACAAGGCCGTCTTCAAAGCCGTCGACGATGTCAGCTTCGACGTCCTCCGTGGCCAGACGCTCGGCATCGTCGGCGAATCCGGCAGCGGCAAAACCACCTGCGCCCGCGCCATCCTCCGTGCCCTCACCCCCACCGCCGGCACCGTCGAGTTCACCGATGCCGGACAGACCGTCGACCTCGCCACCCTGCCCGAACGGCAACTCAAGCCCCTGCGTCGCCAGATGCAGATGATCTTCCAGGACCCCTTCGCCTCGCTCAACCCGCGCATGACCGTCGGCGACATCGTCGCCGAGCCCCTGCTCATCCACCGCATCGGTACCAAGGCCGACCGGCAGGACCGCGTCGTCGCCATGCTCCAACGCGTCGGCCTCGAAGCCTCCCACCGCAACCGCTACCCCCACGCCTTCTCCGGCGGGCAGCGCCAACGCATCGGCATCGCCCGCGCCCTGATCCTCGGCCCGTCCCTGGTCGTCGCCGATGAAGCCGTCAGCGCGCTCGACGTCAGCGTCCGCGCCCAGGTCCTCGACCTGCTCAAGGAACTTCAGGATGAGCTCGGCCTCACGTACCTCTTCGTCAGCCACGACCTCAGCGTCGTCCGACAGGTCTGCGACGCCGTGCTGGTCATGCGCCGCGCCCGCATCGTCGAAATGGGCCCCACCGCAGAGGTCTGGTCCAACCCTAAGCACCCCTACACCCGCAGCCTCCTCTCGGCCATCCCCCTCCCCGACCCCGACACCCCGCTCAACCCCGAAGACCTCGACGGCATCCCCGAAGAAGACCTCCAGCCCCTGACCTACACCTTCGCGGATTGACACACAATCCAACCGCCAACGCACGCATCCTTTTCGTCGGCAAGTCGATGTCATACGATGTATAGATGACCACGCCGCGCTTCGAATGGGACCCCCGCAAGGACGCGGCCAACCGCCGTAAGCACCGCGTCGGCTTCGACGAAGCGCGCACCGTCTTTTACGACGAACTCGCCCTGCTCATCGTCGATCCCGACCACTCCGCAGACGAAGACCGCTTCATCCTGCTCGGCCGCAGCGCCGCCACGCGGGTGCTGGTGGTTTGTCACTGCTACCGCGAATCCGACGAAGTCATCCGGCTCATCTCCGCCCGCCGCGCCAACGCCAAAGAACGCGCTCAATACCGAAAGCGAACCCAACCATGAAAGACCACTACGACTTTTCCGACGCCCGGCGAAATCCCTACGCCGCCAAGCTCAAGCAGCCGGTCAGCATCCGCCTCGACACCGACGTGATCGCCTACTTCAAGAACCTCGCCGAAGACACCGGCATCCCCTACCAGACCCTGATGAACCTGTACCTGCGGGAGTGCGCCCAAACCGGCAAACAACCCAGCTTCAAATGGCGAAAACCCGCCTGACCCCACCCCCTCCCACCCCCAACCCATCGACCACCTCCCCAACATAAAAGGCTCAGTTGCCGGCCGCCCGCGGGAGTGGGCTACAAACCGGCAAGACTATTCTCCATCGCGGGCGTCGTCGGTCAACTGCAGCCGCTGGTTATGCTGCTTCGGGAGCGGGGGCTTGCGCCTCCCACGTCGCACGGTAGTCAGGATCGACAACAACCTCGCCGGTGCTTCGGAGCCGATACTCACCGGGATCAGCTTCTTCGACTTCGGGTGGCAACTCTATCGCCTCACCGGTGTCATTTCGCACTATGACGATGTGGCACTTGTGGGCTTCGGCGATGCGCCCCCAGAACTGCTCCTGCCGGATAAACTCACCGTCGGAATCGAGGTATGTGATACCTACAAGCAAGCTCTTGCCGATGAAGCGATTGTCGCCAGGATTGATGCGAATGGGCGGCATAACGTAAAAGGCTCAGTTGCCGGCCGCCCGCGGGAGCAAGCGTCCAACCAACCACTGGATTATACACCGCGGGCGCTGCCGGTCAATTGCAGCCGGTGGTTAGGGCACTTCGCCCCAAGCGTTCTTCTGCACGAACGACTCGAAGGTCGCGTTGTAGTGTGAAGCTGCATCAACGATCCCCTGCCCGTTCTCTGGTATGTCATATCCAAATACCCTGTCTACGTACTGCCGAAGCGGTGCGGCTTCATCATACTCCTCACCCCTCTGCGTGAAGTCACAGTACCCAATCTCATCGTATCCCAGGCAGAGTAGCCTCAGGAAGTCGCGGGAACTCTTGCTGACGGCAATGAGCAAACCTTCTGATCCGAACATCACGACTGGACAGCCCTCAACCGGCAGCCCATCTTGCAACCATATGGCGAAGACATCACCTGTAGCACCCCGACCGAAAGGCAAGAAGTTGTCAGCGACGCTTGGATCACGACTGAACCAATGATGCAGGTCATCCATGCCAATTAGCGAGAGCTCGAAGCAGCCACTGATGGGATAATCGTTTTGGTCCAGGAAATCGCCAATTGCGAAGATCTCCTTGGGGAGTCGGTGCCCATTGGGGAGCGTCTGCTCAATCTGTGCGCTGATGCCCATCGTGCCCTAACAATGATTCGACAGAATTCATTCGGCAGAACGTCCGCCGGTCTTGCCCCGGAGTATCCGGCGGAACCGCAAGGGCGTCAAGGGTTTGGGGGGCGATGGGGCCGGCTGCTTCCTCCCCTCCCTCCGGGAGGGGCCGGGGGAGGGGGCGTCGCAGAAACGCCAGATCGAATATCCACCCCCGCTCCCCCTCTCCGACCGGCTGCGCCGGCCACCTCTCCCAAAGGGAGAGGAGAAAGCCGCGTGCCACACCTCGCCGTCTTCGGCCCCCGGAAGATGTGTGCCGTGACGCCCTTCCGGGGGACGAACACACATCACGGAGGAC
>CAZIXN010000038.1:7679-18344 GCA_964543215.1 uncultured Phycisphaera sp. | reverse complement strand
GACTTCATGAAGCCCGACCGCGTCGTCGTCGGCGTCGACGATCTCGACCCCGGAAAGTCGGAGAACGGCACCGGCGGCCGCATGCGGCAGCTTTACGAGCCGTTCGTCCGCAACGGGCACCCGATCTTCGTCATGGATATCCCCTCGGCCGAGATGGTCAAGTACGCCGCCAACGCGATGCTGGCCACCAAGATCAGCTTCATCAACGAGATCGCGAATCTGTGCGAGGCGTACGGCAGCAACGTCGATGAGGTCTGGAAGGGCATGACCTCCGACGCCCGCATCGGCAACAAGTTCCTCTACCCCGGCCTGGGCTACGGCGGATCGTGCTTCCCCAAGGACACGCTCGCCTGCGTCTCCATGGGCAAGCAGAGCGACACGCCCACGCCGCTGTTGCAGGCGGTCCACGATGTGAACCAGCAGCAGCGCCTGAACTTCTACGACAAGATCGTGAACCACTTCGGCGGCGAAGCCAACCTCGCGGGCAAAACAGTCGCGATGTGGGGCCTGGCCTTCAAGCCCGGCACGGACGACGTCCGCGAAGCCCCCGCGCTCACGCTGGCCGCCAAGCTCACCGCCGCCGGCGCGACGGTCAAAGCCCACGACCCGGTTGCCCACGAAACCACGCACCTCGTCCTGGGCGACACGATCAGCTACCACGAAAAAATGTACGACACGCTCGACGGTGCCGTGGCCCTGGTGATCTGCACCGACTGGCCCGAGTTCAAGCAGCCCAACTTTGCGGAAGTGCGTTCGCGGCTCGCCGACCCGGTGATCTTCGACGGTCGAAACCTCTACAAACCCGCGCTGATGAAGGACGAAGGCTTCACGTACATCAGCGTCGGGCGAGCCCCGATCAACGCCACGCCCGTCACGGCGGGGTGACGCCGCCCGCCTGAGTCAACGCCACGAACCCCCGAAACCCGCGGCCCGCCGCGGGGTTTTCGTGGCCCGCGCCCACGACATTTTCTGGCGTGATACCTCCTTGTGTTGCGAGCCAATCTCAATTAGTTTTTGAGATCGAATCTCATTCAAGGAGTTCCGCATGCCCCGTACCGTCACGCTCCGGCCCCGCCCCGCCGCGGGTTTCACCCTCATCGAGCTGCTCGTGGTCATCTCGATCATCGCGCTGCTCATCGGCATCCTGCTGCCGGCCCTGGGCGCGGCCCGCGACGCCGCACGCTCGTCCGCCTCACTCTCCAACGTCCGGCAGATCGGCATCTCCATCGCCGCCTACAACGCCGACCACGCCGGCTACTTCCCGATGCACAGCTCGTCGAGCCCGAACATCGCCGGCACCAAGCCGCGCTGGGTGGACTACCTCTTTGAGTTCATGCCCAGCGTCGAGGTGTTCGCCAGCCCGCAGCTCGCCGATGCCGACTGGACCAACTTCGGCAAGGTGTTCTTCCATCACGTCAGCGACACGCCCGCGGCGCTGGCGGTCCGCATGAACGCCGCCACGCCCAACGGCAACACCGACAACGCCGAGGCGCCCCGACACGGCGGGTACGGCTTCAACTTCCAATACCTCGGCAACGCCCGCACGAATCCCACCTACCACGCCCGCATCGACCGCGACGTCCGCGACGCCTCCGGCACCATCGTGGTCGGCGACACCGCCGGCTCACGCAACGGCAACGCCAGCAACAACCCCGGCGACGGCGGCGCGGCGGTTTATTCCCTCGACCCTGCGCTCGGTTCGATCGACCTGGGCTCCAAAGGCAACGGCAACGGCGTGGGCTCGGGCTTTGCCTACTACGAAGGCGGCAGCGACGAGAACGCCAACCCCGGCGGGTACGACCCCGACTACGCCTACCTCGTTCGCTCGGCCCCGGCCTACCGCAACGCCGGGCAGACCGCGAACCTCACCTTCGCGGATGGCCACGGCGCTGCGCTCGGTGCCGCCGACATCGACGACGCCGATGGCGACGGCACCGCCGACAACGCCATGTTCAACGGCCGGGGCGACGCAGACGTCCGGTGAAGCGCTTGGGCCGACGGCTCATTCCGCGTCGCGCAGCGTCTGGATGACCGAAACGAACGCCGGCTTGGGCTGGAGCTGGCGGTCAAACAGCAGCGGGTGATTCGTTCGGCCACGGGTGGGGAAGAAGTTCAGCCAGCTCCGGCCGTCGTCGCTGCCCCAAAACGTCACGCGGGTGATCTGCGGGTAGTCGAGGAACAACGCGAACAGGCCGGCGTAGCGATCGGCGAGCTCCTGCTGCATCTCGTCGGGCAGGCCATCGACGTAGGGGTCGAGGTTGCCGCGTTCGGTGGCGGTGACGTCGGCCCCGCCCCCGCGCTGGCGGGGCAGCGGATCGACATCCAGTTCGGTGATATGCAGATCCACGCCCAGGGTGGCCCATTCGTCCAGACCGCGGCGTAACTCGTCGAGCGACGGCGACCTGAGCAGCCAGTGCCCCTGAATCCCCACCGCGTCGAGGCGCACGCCGGCGGCCTGAAGTTCGCGGATCAGACGCAACGCTTTGGGGCGTTTGTCGTCGGCTTCGATGTTGTAGTCGTTGTAGTACAGCTCGGCGTCGGGGTCGGTTTCGTGCGCGAAGCGGAAGGCGTGGATGAGGTAGTCGTCCCCGATGGCGCGCAGGGCCGGCGTGTCGCGGAGGTACTCGCTCTCGCCGCTGATGGCTTCGTTGACGACGTCCCAGCCTTTGATCCGGCCGCGGTATCGGCCGACCACCGCGTGGATGTGTTCGCGCAGATTGGTCAGGGCCTGTTCGCGCGGCAAGGGCTGGCCGGCTTCATCTTCGAAGAGCCAGGACGGCGCCTGGGAATGCCACACCAGCGTGTGCCCGACGACTTCCAGGCCGTGGGCCTCGGCGAAGTCGACCAGGGCGTCGGCACGTTTGAAGGTGAAGCGTCCGCGCTCGCGTTGCAGGCCGTCGGGCTTCATGACGTTGCCGGCCGTGAGCGAGCCGTAGTGGTGCGCGATGTGTTGTGCGTAGGTCGGGTCGTCGAGGTCGGCGGGCGGATCGATCGCGACGCCGACGACGAACCGCCCGGCGGCGGCGTCGTTCAGACTCGGCAGTTCGGTGGGCACCTCCGCGGTCGCGCAGGGCGCACCGGTCAGCGCGATCGCCAGGCCGAGCGTCGCCGTCGGCGCACCGAATTGATGGAGAAAACGTTTTACCTTTTTGATTTCGACCATCGTGTGCCTTCCGGGAGAAGGGGGTTGGGGAGTCGCGGCGGATGTGAGCGGTGGGAAGGAAGGGCTCGGATGAACCGCGAACCGTTCCGAAGAATGTACCGCACGGGCTTGGCGAAGGCTAGGATTGTCCGAGGGGGTGTGGGTTAAGCCGCCGTCTCGCCGCGTCTGGGAGGTGCCTCATGTTGGATCGTTTGGGACTTTTGGCCTGGCGGGCGGTGTTGGCGGTGGCCCTTGGGGCCGGGTTGGCCGGCGTTGGCTGGGCTCAGGCGGGCGTGGAGTCCGGCCCGACCGAGGCCGAGGCCCCCGAGGCGTCGGCCGCGGGTGCCAACGCGCTGGTGCTTTCGGCGATCGACCACATGCCCGGCGGCGGGGGGTACGTCTGGAAAAGCACGGGCGTGCCGCGCGACGTCATGCACGGCGGGCAAGTGGTACTCCGAAAAACCGAAGCGGCGGGGACGTACTGCTCGGGCGTGACGTTTGCGGTGGTCGTTGAGGCGGCGACACGGGCGGGGCTGCTTGGGGACGTCGCCTTTGATCGGGTGAAGCAATTTCAGCGGGACTGGTACGGGACGCACGACGCGGCGGCGGAAACCCAATGCGTCTACGCGATGGAGCAGTTGGGCATCGGGCGCGGCGTGGCACTGCGGGACGCCCGGGCGGGCGACTTCGTGCAGTTCTGGCGGCAAGGCGGCAGCGGGCACAGTGTGGTGTTCATCGACTGGGTGATCGATGCGGATTCGCGCGAGCCTGTCGGCTTGACGTATTGGTCGAGCCAGCCTGCGACCGACGGGATGGGGATGAACGTGGAATACTTCGTGGGCCACGTCGGGCCGGACGAAAGCAAGGGCCGGGTGCTGCCCGAGCGGGTGTACGCCGGCCGGCTGGTCGCGCCGGCGGAGTGATTGATGTTTGGTTCAGCGCGGGATGGGCGCGAGCACCTCGTGGACCATGGCGGCGCAGCGTTGCCACGAGTTGGCCAAGGCGTGGGTGCGGCAGCTTTCGCGGGGGACGCGCAGCGCGTCGCGGCAGGCCTGGGCGAGGTCGTCGTGGAGTGCGCCGGTGGTGCCGGGCTGGACGACGTCGATCGGGCCGGTGACGGGGTAGGCGGCGACGGGCAGGCCGGCCGCGTTGGCTTCGAGCATGACGATGCCGAAGGTGTCGGTCTTGCTGGGGAAGACGAAGACATCGGCGGCGGCGTAGTGGCGGGCCAGGTCGTCGCCGAACTGGTAGCCGGCGAAGTGGGTGCCGGGGTATTGCTTCTGGAGTTTGGGGCGGATCGGGCCGTCGCCGACGACGACTTTGGAGCCCAGCGGTTTGCCTTGGTCGTCGGTGAGGTTGAGTGCGAGGAAGGCTTCGATGTTTTTTTCGACGGCGACTCGGCCGGCGTAAAGGAAGATCGGCCGGGGCAGGTCGGCGAAAGGGTCGTCGAAGGGCTCGGGGTATTCGCTGCGGGGCTTGAACATCTGCGTGTTGACGCCCCGGCACCAGACCTTGATGTTGGTCATGCCGTTGGCTTCAAGTTCGCGTCCGACGGTGGCGGTGGGGACAAGCGTGGCCTTGGCCGGGCCGTGGAACCAGCGGATGAACTTGTACGTGAGCGCCGCGGGCAGGCCGAAGTAGGCCTTCATGTAATGGGGGAACTGGGTGTGGTAGCTGGTGGTGTACGGCAGGTTGCGTTTTCGGCAGTATTTGCGGCCGGCCTGTCCGATGGGGCCTTCGGTGGCGATGTGGATGGCGTCGGGCTTCAGGTCGTTGAGCGTGCGTTTGAGTTTCGGGCCGGGCCGCAGCGCAAGCTTGATCTCGGGGTATTTGGGCGCGGCAACGCTCTTGAACAGGCCGGGGTGGATGACGGTGAAGTCGTGGCCGGTTTCTTGGGACGCTTCGATGACGTGTTGCCAGGTGCGGACGACGCCGTTGACCTGGGGGGTCCAGGCGTCGGTGAGCAGGGCGATGTGCATGGCGCTTCCTTGGAGAAAACGAGGGAAGCCCATGGATTCAATCCATGGGCTTCGGGAGCGTATCGGAATCGGCGTGGAATCAGCGCGTCGCGGCGGCGGCCTGGAGCGCGGCGCTGACGGCGGGGGTCGAGCCCTCCGCGCCGTCCCCGAAGATGCGGGCCACGGAGATCAGCTCCTGCAGCGGGAGCATTTCCTCGTGGTCGTCGGCCGTGACGGGCTTACGGGTGGACATTGCGGGCAGCTTGGCGAGTTCTTCCTCGGCGTAGATCAGGCGCATCGTGCCGTCGATTTCTTCCACGATGGCGGTGCAGTCTTCGATCCAGTCGCCGCAGTTGTAATAGGCGATGTCGCCGGGGTTCTGAGCCTCGCGGATCTCGGGTTTGTGGATGTGCCCGCAGACCACGCCGTCGAGGCCGCGCTGCCGCGTCTCGCGTTCGAGGGCGATCTCGAAATCGCTGATGAAGCTGCAGGCCTTCTTGACCTTGAGCTTGATGGCTTTGGACATCGAGTGCCGCGGCAGGCCGAGCATCTTGCGGCCGATGTTGTACGGGTGGTTGAGGGTGACGAGGGTTTCGTAGGCCTTGCCGCCGAGCTTGGAGAGCAGGCGGTGGTGTCGGACAACCAGGTCGAAGTGGTCGCCGTGGGTGACGAAGAGTTGTCGGCCGTCGGCGGTGGTGTGGGTGTCGTAGCCCTCGACGCGGACGCCGCCGAATTCGAGTCCCAGGAATTGGCGTGCGCCTTCGTCGTGGTTGCCGGGGATGAAGACGACCTCGGTGCCGTGCTTGGTGTGGTTGAGGATGCGGCGGATGACGTTGTTGTGTTCGCCGGGCCAGTACCACTTCTGGCTCATGCGCCAGATGTCGACGATGTCGCCGACGAGGTAGAGCTTCTCGCAGCGGACGTGTTTGAGGAAGCGGGACAGGATCGCCGCTTGCGACGCGCGCGAGCCCAGGTGGGTGTCGGAGATGAAGACGGTGCGGTAGTGCAACGGGTTGGTCGGCCTGGGCATCATCGGTCGGACCTCGGGGACACGCGGGGGGCGTCGGCGTCCTTGCCGGCGTCGTTGAAGCAAAGCATCGGTTGGGCGTGTGAGCGGGTCGTCAGAAGCGTGTCATGAGTCCGTGAGAACGTGAAAAAACGGTGGAAACCCGGGGGGTTACGGCGATCTGGAGCCACTGCGACGCGGTGCGATCAGTTGGCGTAGTCGTAGGTGGGCGACTTCGCGTCGTTGGCCCAGTACCGCATGTCGGCCAGCTCGTTGAAATCGAGATGCTCGACGTGGCCGTCGAAAAAGGCGGTCTGCGTGTGGTTGCCGTACCTGCCTTGGGGGACGCCGTGGAACTGGCTGTTGCGGAGGCTTTTGAGGCGGTCGCTTTGCGGTTCCCACCACAGACCCTTGGCCCGCGGGGGGGTGGCGATGTGAAAGCCGCCCTGCGGCTTGTCGCGAAAGGCGGGGCTGTCGCCATTACGGCCCTGCGTTTCGGCGAACACGATCAGCGACGCGGCGATGCGGGGGTCGTCCCGCTGGAACACGACATGGGCCCCGCGGTTGGGTTCGGAGTACCCGGTGGAGGGATTGACGACGAAGCCGCCGAAATTCTTGTCGCCGCCGACGTAGGCGGAGTTGATGCCGTAGGTCGGCTCGATGCTCAGCCAGTAGGCGTTCCAGAACGCGTCGCCGGTGGCCTGGTCGGGCCGGGGCAGCTCGGGGACTTCGCCGTGGGAGTGCAGGATTTCCCAGAGGTTGGCGACATAGGGCGCGAAGCGCCAGGGGTAGCGGTCGGCGATCTGGGTGCTGAACGTATGGCCGGCGGTGCTGATCTCGATGGGCACGCCGCCGACGTTGTTGGGCGTGTAGCCCCAGAGCACCTGGCCGGCGTGGTCTTCGTAGTACGTCGCGTAGCCGAGCATCATCTGCTTGAGGTCGGACAATCCGCGGGCCTGTTTGGCGGTCTGACGAGCGCCCGAGAGCGCGGGCAGCAGGATGCCCACGAGCACCGCGATGATGCTGATCGCCACCAGCAGCTCGATGAGCGTGAAGGCGGTGGCGTTTCCGGCCGGGGGGCGTGCGGCGGGGCGGGGCAGGGGGTCGGAATTCCGATGCATTTATCTGGAATTATGGCGGGTCACGGGCGCGGATGCAAGATAGGCGACGGCATCGTGGTGATCGACCAATAAAGCCCAAGAATGGAATTCGCGTGCTTCGTGGATCGGCGGCGTGGTGGGTTCAGGCGACGCGGCGGCGACGCGACAGACCCAGGAGTCCGATCACCGCGAGGCCGGCGGCGGGTTCGGGCACGGCGATGCCGCGGAAGCTCGCCGCGCTGGTGCTGCCCCAGTTGTTGAGCACGCGGTCGAGCTCTTCCTGATCGACGTTGGCGGACGCGAAGCCGTTGGCGTTGCTCCAGTCGCCCCGGGTGCCGCCCCAGTTGTTGAGCACCAGGTCCAGGTCGCCTTGTTCGACCGAGCCCGAGCCGTTGTAGTCGCCGGCCAGTCCGAAGAGGGCGTCGCCTTGCCGCGGTTCGTTATAGAAGCCCAACGGGCGGATCGCCGTGTCGATGCTCAGGGCCTGGATGCTGAAGTGCTGGGCGGCGGACTCGAGATTGAGCGTGAGGTCCTGCGGCCCGGGCGTGCCGTCGCCGAAGGACGCGTAAGGCACGTTGAAGAGCATCCAGACCTCGGCCAGGGAGATCGGCGTGGGGTCGGGGAAGGGGTTGGGGCTGATTTGCCGGGAGAGGTAGCCGATGAATTGCGGGGCAAGGCCGTTGAGGGTGATCGCGTTGTAGTCGGCCTCGGTGCCATTGGTGCGCATCTGGACGATGGCGGTGACGTCGTGGGGCGGCGTGGGGACATCGAGTTCGGGGACGGTGACGGCGAGGCTGGTGTCGTTGAAGGCGCCGTAGATCGCGCCGCTGCCGGTGACGCCGGGGCTGACGATGGTGGCGGTGGTGTTGGTGAAGGTGGCGACGAGCGTGGGCGTGCCGTTGGGGTTGATGACGGCGTCTGGGGTGCTGTCGGTGATGGGTTGTCCGGAACTGCCGTCGTCGTCGGAGAAGCCTTCCCAGAGTTGGTAGGTGGTGTTACCGGCGCCGCGCGTCCACGACTGGGGCGCGAGGAACTGGGCGGCGGCCGGGCCCGTGAAAAGCGCCGCGGCGACCACGGCGGGGACAGTGAGCAGGCGGGGAATCATGTCGTTTCTCCGAGGAACCGGGCGAGCATCCCGTGGTTGGTCCGGCGTGAAGGCGGGGCCCGTCGCGGTGGATCGGGCGGTGGCCGGTAAAGCAGAGAAGTTTATCCCGATTGATGGCAAGGGCAAGGACCGATTTACGCGAGAATGTGGCGCTGCCGTGGTCGACCACACGGCGATCCGATGCCACTGCGAAGTTTCTCATACGTCATACTGCCGGCCCCGCCACGCCCCCGCGCCGGGCGATTTTCCCGTGTTCCGCTTATCGAAAGAGTCAGCCCGATGCTCCCACGCACCGCGTTCATCCAGTTCATTCCGCCGCGTCTGGACAAGGCCCGCGCCCGGCTGAAGGACCTGATCTGGACGGTCGATCCCACGCCATTGACGGTGGCGCAGAGCAAGCCGACCAAGGAACTGACGCCCGTCGCGGAAGCCGGCACGTTGCCGTATCGACCGGTGAAGCGGACACCGACGCACTGGGGCCGGGCGTTCGAGCACTGCTGGTGGACGGTGCAGGTGCCCGCCGCAAGCAAGGCAGCCCACGCCGAAGCGCGATACCTGCTCTGGCACGACCAGGGCGAAGCGACGGTCTACGTCGACGGCGTGGCCTGGGCGGGGATCGACCCGGGCCACACGCACGTCGCCCTGCCGGCCGAGCTGACCCGACGCGGCGGGACGCTGCGCATCGAATCGATCTGCTGCCGGACGGGCATCTGGGTGCCGGGCGCGGGACAAGGCATCGACGAGCGCGGCAGCCGGTTCGACGGCGCCTACCTCGCCAGCCGCAACGAGGATGCGTGGCAGGCGTACCACGATGTGGATGTGCTGCTGGACGTCGCGGTGCTGCTGCATCAGAAGGCGTACCCGACCAACTCGGACTGGCCCCGAGGCGGCGGGTTCCGTCGGCCCATCGAAGGCCTGCCGCCGGTGTGCCGGAAGATCATCACCACGCTCGACCGCGCGATCGATGCGCTCGACCACGCCGGCCCCGCTGCAATGCGCAAGGTCACCACGCGACTCTTCGACGAGCTGCCCGCCGACGCCACCGCGCTTGACGCCACGCTCACCGGCCATGCGCACATCGACCTGGTCTGGCTCTGGCCCGAACGCATCGGCGAGTTCAAGGCGGTTCACTCTTTTGCCAACGTGCTGGACCTGCAACGCCGGTATCCGGAGATGACCTTCGGCTACTCGCAGCCCGCGAGCTACGAAGCGGTCGGCCGGCGCTGCCCGGAGCTGCTGGGACGCGTCAAGCAGGCGGTGAAGAAAAAGCGCTGGGAAGCCACCGGCGCGCTCTACGTCGAGTCCGACACGCAGCTGGCCTGCGGCGAAGCGCTGGTCCGCGCGTTTTCCCTTGGCCAGCAAGGCTTCCGCGAAATCCGCGGCGACGGCAGCGACAGCCGCGTTGTCTGGATCCCCGACGTGTTCGGCTACTCCGGCGTCATGCCCACGCTGATGAAGGGCTTCGGCGTGCCGTACTTCTTCACCACCAAGATGCACTGGTCCAGCGCGAACCATTTCCCGTTCTCCAGCTTCAAGTGGGTCGGCCACGACGGCAGCGAAGTGCTCGCGCACCTGGCGTGGGAGCACTACAACCTCGCGGCGCATCCCGCCGAGCTCGACCGCGCCCAGAACAACCACCGCCAAAGCGCCGTGCACCCCGAAGCCCTGGTCGCCACCGGCTACGGCGACGGCGGCGGCGGGCCCAACGACGCGATGTGCGAGCGTGCGCGGCGCATGCGAAACCTCGCCACGATGCCGCGCTGCAAGTGGGGCAGCATCGAAGACTTCTTTGATCGCATGGCCGAGCCGAAAATTGCGGACGAACTGCCGACCTGGGATGGCGAGATGTACCTCGAATACCACCGCGGCGTGCAGACGACGCACGGCGACCTCAAGGACGCCTTCCGCAAGGCCGAGCGCGGTTTGCAGCAGTGGGAAGCGGCGCGGTGCGTGATGGGGCTGGACGATCGGGATGACGGCCTCACGCATGCCTGGAAGCGCGTGGTCTTCGCGCAGTTCCACGACTACATCCCCGGCAGCTCGATCCCGCAGGTCTACGAAGAGGCCGTGCCCGAACTGCAAAGTATCGCCCGGATCACGCACGCCGCGGCGAAGGAAACGCTGGAAAAACAAGCGAAATCCGGATCCGACGAGTGCCTGTTCAATCCGCTGCCGATGCCGCGCCGCGTCGTCCGCGACGGGAAACTGTTTGAACTGCCGCCGCTGTCCGGCACGTCGCTCACGCGCCTCGAAGCCCTCGACGCCGAACCCGTGAAGGTTTCGGATCGAGCGCTCGACAACGGCCGGGTCAAGGTGCGTTTCAACGCCAAGGGTGAGATCACCGCGATGAGCGT
>CAZIXN010000038.1:0-7579 GCA_964543215.1 uncultured Phycisphaera sp. | reverse complement strand
TCGCTGGTGCGCAGCGCGGTCATGCCGGGCGGCGGACACGGCGGCGGTAACCACGCCGCCGCGCTCTCCGCCACGGTCAGCGACCTCAAGCAACACCGCATCGGCCTAGCGCTTGGCGCGTTCTCTGCCGAAGCGCCGCGCGATGAACAGCCCGCCGCGCTGGTGGATTCATTGTTCACCGAGTGTTGGACCTATCGCGGCGTTTCGCATCACGCCGGCCTGCTCGGGCTCGACGGCGGCGACTCGCTGGTCCCCGCGTTCGCCGTCTGCGAAGCGAAGAAGACATGGACCCTGCGGCTGCACGAGACGCTTGGCCGACGGGGGGTCGCGCATCTGCGGCTGGCCGAGGGATACACCGCCACGCCGACCGATCTGCGCGGCAACCCGCTAGGCAATGCGCTGGATGCACGAGGCACGCTGCCGTTCACGCCTTATGCCGTGATGAGTTTGCGCGTGGCGCGCCTGTGACCGGCTCACGGTTGGGGGTCGACGACTCGTGTTGCCGAATCCCGCCGCGCGCTTCGCGTGAGATCAACGACCGGATTAGGATCTTTTGCGTCGTATGTCCGTCGCGTCAAGCTCATGTCTCATGGAGAACGTTTTGGACACCGCCACTGTCTGCCAACCGACCACGCTGGGACTCTCGCCGTCGTTCGGCTTCGGCGACCGCCTCGGGCTTGCCACGCCAGGGCACCTCTCGGCACTGACCAAGGCCGGCGGCGACATCGCCGGCATCTTCGCGCAGCAGTCCATCCGCGAGATGGCCCGCACGCAGCGCACCGCCCGAGAGGTCATGCACGCCGCCGTCGCCGCGCTCGATGGTGCGCAGTACGGCAAACCATGGGGCGCCGACGCCGACCACCTCAAGACGCCCGACGACGTCGACATCACCGCCGCCGCCGGCTTCGTGTTCTTCACGATCGACCCCTCGGACCACGTCGACCAGAAGGCCGACATCTACGACGCCGCGACCGTCGAAGCGAAATACACGCCTACCCCCTGGGTCGCGGAGTACCTGGGCAAGACGATCGCCGTGCCGCAGGGTCCGACGCTGACGTTCGACCGGGCGACGCTCCAGCGCTGCGCCGTGAAATACGGCAAGGCCATTGAACACGCGCTCCGCCTCGCCGCGCACATCAAGTCCACCGCCGCGAAGCTCGGCCAGCCGTACGAGATCGAAGTGAGCGTGGACGAGACCGACCAGCCCACGACCCTCGCCGAGCACTTCGTCGTCGCCGACCAGTTGCTCCGCGGCAACGCCGAGCACGCCGGCCTGGGCGATGCGCTCGTGTCGCTCGCGCCGCGCTTCATCGGCGAACTCGAGAAGGGCGTGGACTACCTCGGCGACGTCGCCGCGCTCGAAGCGTCGCTACGGGACCACGCCGCGATCGCCGCGCACCTCGGGCCCTACAAGCTCTCGCTGCATTCGGGCTCGGACAAGCTGTCGATGTATCCCGCGCTCGGCCGAGCAACGCAGGGCCGGTTCCACGTCAAGACCGCCGGCACGAGCTACCTCGAAGCGCTGCGGGTTGTGGCGATCCACGACAGGTCGCTGTTCCGCCGGGTCGTCGATTTTTCACGGCAGCACTACGAGAACGACAAGGCGACGTATCACGTGCACGCCACGCTCGCCTCCGCCCCGCCAACGCAAGCCGAGCCCGACGACCGCGCCCTCGTCTCGCATTACCTCGAGCACTGGGCGGATGTGAAGCCCGGCGACGGCTTCACCAACCCCGGCCGGCAGATCCTTCACTGCACCTTCGGCTCGGTCATGACCGACGCGACCCTCGCGCCGCTGATCCGCCAGGTGCTCACCGAGCACAGCGACACCTACCGCGACGTGCTGGTCGATCACTTCGTCCGCCACCTCGATGCCTTGCGGGCGGGTTGATTCCCAAAGATGCTGCCCGAAAAGCGGTGGGCGTTTGGTCGTCGTGTCTTAAACTGAGGGCATGCCGAACCTGCCCGCCTTCCGTCCGGTTTTCGCCGCTCTGTCGCTTACGGGCGCGTTTTTCAACGCCGCGCCAATCGGCGCGCAGTCGGGCAATGATGCTGTCTCAGTTTCATGCTGCACGGTTTCGACACCCGCGCCCCCGCGTGGGCCGGCCTCGGTGGAGGTGCAGGCCGCCGAAGCGCCGCAGCGCGACGGCATGGTCTGGGTACCCGGCGGCGAGTTCGCGATGGGCGGCACCGACCCGTTCGCGCAGCCCTACGAACGGCCGGTGCATCGCGTGCACGTCGATGGCTTCTGGATCGACGCGACCGAGGTGACCAACGCGCAGTTCCGCGCGTTCGTCGAGGCCACGGGCTACGTCACCGTCGCCGAGCGACCCGTGGATTGGGAGGAGATCAAGAAGCAGGTTCCGCCCGGCACGCCCCGCCCGGCGGAGGAGATGCTGCAGCCCGCGTCGCTGGTGTTTTCGCCGCCGGATCGTGCGGTGGACCTGCGCGACTTCCGCGTGTGGTGGGCGCTCGTGCCCGGTGCGGATTGGCGGCACCCGCGCGGGCCCGGCAGCGACCTCGAGGGCCTCGACGACCACCCGGTGGTGCAGGTCTGCTGGGAAGACGCGGCGGCGTACGCGGCCTGGGCGGGCAAGCAGTTGCCCACCGAAGCGCAGTGGGAGTTCGCCGCGCGCGGCGGGATGGACGGCAAAGCCAATGTCTGGGGCGATGATGCCGTCGATCCGACGCGCGCGAACTACTGGCAGGGTTCGTTCCCCCGCGAGAACACCGCCGAAGACGGTTACGTTCACACCAACCCGGTCAAGGCCTTCGCGCCCAACGGCTTCGGGTTGTACGGCATGGCGGGCAACGTGTGGGAATGGTGTGCGGACCTGTATCGCCCCGATGCGTACGCGCTCCGCGTCCGCGACGCCGGGCCGGATGAGGTCGTCAGGAATCCGTCCGGCCCGAGCAAGAGTTTCGACGGGCAGAACCCCTACGCCCCCGAGCTGCGAGCACAGCGCGGCGGCTCGTTTCTCTGCAACGACCGGTACTGCGCGAACTACCGGCCGAGCGCACGGGGCAACGCGACGCCGGACTCGGCGATGAACCACCTGGGCTTTCGGTGCGTCATCAACGGGCCCGCCCCCAGCGACCAGTAGGACGCTCCACGCGCCGGATCACGGTAGATAGAAAACGCACGGGATCGGCTTCATCGAGGTGTCGGCCGCGTCGCTGTCGAGCGTGGCGAACAGGTGCTTGACCTGCTCCTGCCACTTGGCGTTGATCGGTTCGGTCTGCATGCCGGCCACGGCCTTCTGAAAGTCGGGCGTCTCGACGTAGCCGATCAGCAGGCCATCGTCGCGGAGGAACAGCGAGTAGCGGTGCCAACCGTGGCGCGTGAGCGCTTCGCGCATCTCGGGCCAGACGTGGTCGTGGATCGCGCGGTACGCCTCGAGTTGCTCGGGCTTGATCTGAAGCGTGAAGCAGACACGTTGGTGGCCGGCGGACGTGAACGTGTTGTGAGATTGCATCCGTCAACTTTACCGCCGGGGCGGCAACAACTCACGCGGCGTTGGCCACGTCGAGGGGTCGTCGTCGGGCATCGCCCACTTACCGATGGGCTTGGTCTGGCCGATCTGCTCGAAGGTGACCCAGTCGTCCTCGAAGCGGTCGCACCACGCCTGGGTCTGCGCTTCGAGGTCGCGCTGGATGGCGGCGACTTCGGGCTTGCCGAACAGGTTGTGGAGTTGGTGCGGGTCGGCCAGGCGATCGAACAGCACGTTGTTGAGCGGATGCCCGGCGTCCTTCTTAGGCGTGTGCGGCGACTGCTGCGCGAACGTGTATTGCTTCGTCACGGCGCCGCGGTAATTGCACACCGGCATGAGCAGGAACATCGGGACCGACTCGGCGGCGTTGTCGTTGCCGGTGCGCAGCGCGTCGGCGTGGTTGACGCCGGGCAAGTCGCCGGGTGCTTCGAGGCCCAGCAAACCAAGCAGCGTGGGCATCCAGTCCAGCGTGCCGAACAACAGATCGGTCGCGGTGTTGGCCCGAAGTTGTCCCGGCATCCGGATCAGACACGGCACGCGCGACGACACGTCGTGAACGATCTGCTTGGGCCGGGACCAGTCGTACGCGCCGAGGATGTCGCCGTGGTCGGACGTGAACACGACGACCGTGTCGTCCGCAAGGTCAAGACGATCGAGCGTGTCGAGCAGTCGGCCGAAGCACTCGTCGATGCCGGTGCACATGGCGTAGTGGTCGCGGAGTTGCTGCTGTCGCTGTGGCGTTTGCCTGGGCACGCTCGGCCGAATCGAAAGCTCGCGGTCGGCGTAGCGATCGATCAACGTTTGCTTCGACGGCGGCAGCGCGTAGCGGTAGTAGCCGTCGGGCGTCTTGCCGTTGTCGTGGGGCGGGTGCCAGGAGACGAACAGCGCGAACGGGTCATCGGCGTGCTGCGCCGCGTGCTCGTCGAGGAACGCGATCGCTTGATCGGTTTGGCCGTCGGGCTGCCACTGGCCGTAGGGCTGCTTGGCGTCGTCATGGTTCCAGAAGAACGTGTCGGGCGGATTGAACAGCGTCGTGCAGTTGTCGCTGTAGAACGTCGGCGAATCGAAGCCCATGCGCAGCGGGCCGCGGGGGATCGGCCGATCGCGGTGGCCGCCGAGCAGGTGCCACTTGCCGATGTAGCCCGTGCGGTAGCCATGGGCGGCGAGCACCTCGCCGAGCATCGGCCCGGCGTTGGGGTTGAGCGCGACGTCGTTGGAGAAGCAGCCGTTGTCCAGCGGGTGCTTGCCGGACATCAGCATGCCGCGGAACGGCGTGCACACCGGGCTGGAGCTGAAGCAGTGTTCCAGCCGCACAGCCTGCGCCGCGAAACGGTCGGCGTGGGGCGTGTGGATCTCGCGGTTGCCGTAGCAGCCGAGCATGTCCCAGGACTGCTGGTCGGTGAAGACATAAAGCAGGTTGGGGCGTCGATCCTGCCCAGCCGAAGCGGACGCGGCTTGCATTGATGCCGACGGCCCAAGGCCGGTGAGCGCGGCGGCGGTGAGTCCGCTTCGCTTGAGAAAGTCGCGGCGCTGCATGGCGGCCATTTAGCGCTTGCTCGACGTTGCGCTCTGATTCCAGAAGGCCAAACGTGCGTTACGACGGTTTTGATTTTCGTCGATGAAGAGGTTGTCGTTCGCGTTCGGTTCGGCATTGCCGTATTGCGTTTGAAAATCATCCGCGGTGCGACCAAACCCGACGCTGCCGTCGTTGCGCAGTGCCGAACCTTCCCACTGTCGGCTGCCCGGCGCGGTCCAGACGCTGTGGTAATTGAAGACCCCCGGCAGGACGTTTCCCGCTACGCCGATGTCGGAGATCGCACGGTCGGCGAGCAGAATCGCCTGGGAGTTGGCGGTGTCGCGCCACTCCTGCCCCAGCGGGCCGGGATTCCAAGGGAGGTTGGTGTTGGATGCCCAGGAAGCGCCACTGGGGAATGGCAAGTCGATGGAGAGCATGGCGTAGGAAACATTGACGGCTTCGTCACTAATGCTCACGGTGTTACCCAGAGCATCGGGTTTATTCGGGTCTGCGGGGACCGCCACCTCGTCGGCCGGACTCACTAAATATTCCGGAGGCACGATCCCTGCTTCAAGCATGACCGCGTACCGGCGATTCATGTTGATGCCAAATCCACCGGTCTTGTATTCGGCGTTGGGGTTCAAGACGTGGGCCACGCGGTTCTGACCGCCCAGGCCATAACCCTTCAGAGGTTGGCCCTCGGCAGTGATGCCCGGGTACCAGCCTTTGTTCTCCTGAGCAAACGCAAACATGCCCTGATGCATCCCGCGGAGTTGCGTGCTGCTCTGCATCTGCCGTGCGGCGGTGCGGGCGGCACCCAGGGCCGGGAGCAGCAGGCCGATGAGCAGGGCGATGATGCTGATGACCACGAGCAGTTCGATGAGCGTGAAGCCGGACGCGCGGCAGCGGCGGTGGAATGGACGGGTCATGGTGGGGCCCTGAGGAGGTAAGGCGATCGGGAAACCGTGAGATGCCGGGGGCGGGAGAGGGATGCGGACGACGAGCGTCAAGAACATCGGCACGTCGTGTCGAACTTCCATAACCTAGCCCAAAGCGGACAAAAGTCAAGCCGATTTTTGCGACAGATGGTTGATCTGCACGATCTTTCGGGTATTCTTAGCGGCTCTTGTCTAGTCCATAAACGTTCCGCAGAATTTCGCGCTTACCCCAAGGATGCATCATGGCCCGACTCGGCTCTCACTGGCGGCGTTGTTTCGGGATGGTTGGTTTGGCCGTGGCAGCGATGATCGGCCCGCTGGTCGCGACCGGGGAGCCCGGCGATCGCCCGAACCTGCTGTTCGTGCTCACCGAGGACCAGGGGCCGTACCTCAGCTACCTCAACACGCCCGGGCTCGAGACGCCCCACATGGACCGCGTTGCCGCCGCCGGCGTGTACTTCAACCGGGGCTTCGTCGCGTACCCCGTTTGCTCGCCGTCCAAGGCGGCGATCTACACCGGCGTCTACAACCACGCCAACGGCCTGATCGAGAACACGCAGAACTTCTTCAAGCCCGCGGACCAGCTCACCGACGCCGAACGCAACAGCCCCGTCTACGCCCGCGTCACGATCAGAGACCCGCTGATCACGCTCACGCAGGTGCTCAAGCACGCCGGCTACTACTCCGGCGTGTCGGGCAAGCTGCACGTCTCACCCAACGAGAAGTTCCCGTACGACGAGTGGTTCGTTCCCAACAACTACGAGCGGACGACAAGGTTCCTCGCCAATGCGGAGAAGGCCGGCAAGCCGTTCTTTTTTTTCTCCAACATCCAGGCGCCGCACCGGCCGTACCGCAACGGCGACAAGGTGGCGCTCACGGTCGATGCGGCCGACGTCGAGCTGCCCGCGTTTCTTCCCGACACCCCGGCCGTCCGTCAGGACTGGGCGGAGTATCTCGACTACATCGAAGTGGCGGATGGGCAGCTGGGCGACGTGCTGCGTGCCGTCGAAGAGGCCGGCGAGCTGGACAACACGCTGATCGTCTTCATGGGCGACCACGGCCCGCCGTACCACCGCGGGAAGATGTCGCTGCACCAGTTCGGCCTGCACGTGCCCTTCGCGATCGCCGGGCCGGGCGTGGCGGAAGGCGTGCGGACCGACGCGATGGTGTCGGGCGTGGACGTGTTCCCGACGCTGATGGAGCTGCTCGATCTGCCGATTCCCCGGCAGATTCAGGGGGAATCGCTCGCCGGCGTCGCGCGCGAAGGTAAGGCTGAACTCGCCGATGGACGCAAGTTCGTCTTCGGCGAGATCCTGCACCACGGCCAGCAGCGCGACGACGGCATGCAGGAGCGCAGCGTGTACGACGGCCGGTGGAAGCTCATCTTCCGCGACAAGCCCGATCAGCCGCGCGTCGTGAACTCCGACCTGGAGCACTTCGAGCTGCGCGTGCCCGACGGCCGGGTGTTCCCGTGGCGCAACCGCGTGTACCGCGAGATCGTCGAGCGCAATGACGAGTTCCCCGAGGCGTTCAAATGGCTCGCGCGGATCGACAACCAGAAGTTCGGGACCGCGCTGCCGATGTTCGAGCTGTACGACCTCGAGGCCGACCCCTGGGAGTTTCACGACCTCGCG
>CAZIXN010000037.1:0-19023 GCA_964543215.1 uncultured Phycisphaera sp. | reverse complement strand
CAAAAAGCCGACTCGAAAATCGAGAGGATCCGTCGCGGGAGCGGTGCGCGCGGAACGAAGCCCACGGATTCAATCCGTGGGCTTTGGGAGTCGCGTCGGATCGACGCCCCCACGCACCCATGATTCAGGAAGCGCGACGTCGCGTGACCGGCTCCGCGGCCGCAGCTTTTCGCGCCGCGTCCAAGGCGGCCTGGGCGGCGGCTTGGTCCGGCGTCTGCGACACGGCCATGCGACCGACGGCCAACCGACCAAGGTCGATGCCGGGCACGTCCAACGCGCGCAGCGCGGTCAGCAGACGCTGACCGAGGCCCTCGGCGTGCTGCGTGGCCATGCCGTGAACCGCCACGGCGAACTCGGTGGGCCCGGTCGCGGCGATCAGGACGTTGCGGCGGCAGCGGGCACGCAGACGATCCGCGGCGGCGAGCATGAACGCCTGACGCTGCGATTCGCGCAGCGCCGTGGCCGAGGTGTTCAGGCTGAACACGATCAGGTGGTGCGACGTGGTCGTGTCCGAAGGCGCGGGCAGGACTTGCAGGTGACGCAGCAGCGCGGGCGTGGTTGGCAGGCCGGTGACCGCGTCGAACAGGCCCAGGTCGCCGAGCATTTCGAGGAGCCGCAGCGTGTCCAGGCGAGCGCTGACGATCTCGGCCAGACGTTCCATGGCCTGCACGGCGGACGGGTCGATCGGCTTGCCCCGACGCTCGGCGATCCAGAGCACGCCCAGGTCGTCGCCCAGTCCACGCAGCGTGACGGCGACGGAGGCGTCCAACCCGCAACCGTGCAACGCCTGGCCCCAGGGCCCGGCCGACGCGCGCGGCATCTGGCGGGGCGAGAACGAGGACATGACCTCGGGCATCAGGTCGCTCTCGGCGGCATCTCGCAACGCGACGTAACCCGCCAACGGCATCGACGTGCCGAACAGCGCGAGCCGCTGATCGCTGCGACGGTCCGCGATCGGATCGGCCGCTCGCACCGCGATGCCTGCTGCGGACGTCCCGGCCCATTGCCGGACCGTGTCCACGGCCGCGTCGAGCAGGTCACGCGTCGTCCGCGCTTCCCGCAGGTCGCCGGCCGCCGCCTCGAGATTGAACGCCGCAGCGAGGCTGGGCTCACCCGATGCGTTGGCCACGGGTTCACGCAGGGTCCACACGAACCCTTCGGCGGTGCCCGGCCCCGCGAACGTCGGCTCGGCGTGGAGGACACGCGGGCCTTCGGGCGTGGCGATCTCGGTTGGCTGCGATGCCGGATCGCCCGCCAACGCCGCGGTCACGGCACGCACGAACTCCGTCGCGGCCGACGAACCCCATGCGGACCACGCGGACGCCTCGCCGAGGTCGGACTGAAGCAACGCATCGGCCGACCGCCGGGCCTGCATCGCCCAGGCGCGGTTGAGCACCAGCACCTTGCCGGCCGTATCGGTCAGCAGCCACGGCTCGGGTATCGCGTCGACCGCCGCCTGCAACAAGCGCTGCTGCAAGGAAAGACGGTCGTGCAGCGCATCGCGCCGCGTGTGGGGCTGCAGGACAACGGGGGCCTGGCCGGTTGCCCCGTCAAACGCGGCGATCAGGAGGCTCACCGGTTCGCCCGACAACGCCGGATTGACCAGCCGCACCCGAAGGCCTGCGGGTTTCGTTGCGTCGGGTTGCTCGACGGTGCAGAGCTGCAGAAAGCGCGCCCGGTCGGCGGGATCGACGAAGTCGGCCAGCGACCGACCCACCACCGCCTCGGGCGTCTCTGCCCCCAGCCAGTGTGCGGCCCGCTGATTCGCCACGCAGACCACGCCCTGCCGATCGACGCTGAGCAGGCCTTTGGCCGCGGCATCGATCATGTGTTGCGTGCACCGGGTCGTTTGCTGCGCGTCCTCACGCTGCTCGCGAAGCTCTCGACGCATCGCGTCCACCGACGGCACCAGGCCCGACAGCCCGAACCAACGCACCGACGCGAGGTCTTCATCGCTGGCCTGCGAGTCGTTCAACGCAGCAAGGAGCGCCGCAAGCGGTCGACCGACCCAGCGGTCCGTCAGCGCGAGCACCAGCAGGCAGATCAACAGGAAGCCCGCCGCCGTGGGCGTCAGACGTTCGGCGATCACTCGCAGCGCCGCGCGGTGACGCTCCGGCCCGTCGATCACCGCCTCGAACAACTGCTCCGAGCCGTCGCTCAATACATACGGCAACCGGATCACCAGGCACTCCCAGAACGCCGCCTCGTCCAGCCGCTCCATCCCACCGGGCCCGGGCGTCCACACCACGGCTCGGTCCAGCGACGTCACGCGGTCCATATCAAAATCCGCGGCGTACGGACTCCGCAGCACCTCCGCCCCGCTGTCCGAATCCAGCACCCGCCACGCACAAATCGCTTCGTGACCCCGCAACGCCCGGAGACGCTTGGTCACCGAGGTCAGCGCGAACGTCGAGTCGTTCGATCCCGCCACCACCGCACGCTCGGCCGCTTCGACAAAACTGTGGATCAGTTGCCGCTCGGTCTGCACCGCCTCGGCATAACGCAGCCCGCCGATCAGCACCGTGCACAGCCCACCCAGCAACAGCACCGGCAGAGCCAGACACAACGGCAGCGGAAGATTCGTGCGGGGCAACGTCATGAATAGGTGGCGGCAAGGGGCGGGCGTGGGTTCCCTCCACCACCGTCCCCTCATCGGCAACCAACGCCCACCGCTTGGCCCGGAGTTCTCCCGATGCCGACGCCCCACCGACGCCTCCGTTGCCCAACCCGCGCCACCCGCACACGCCGACCCCGCCCGACCCCGCCCGACCCCGCCGGACCCCGCCGGACCCCGCCCGACCAAGTCTCCACGCTCGCGAGCCCGCATAGCCGGAAAAGGCCGCACCTCTGCTACGCTCCCGCCCCGCAACCCCGCGTGCGAACCCCCGCCAAATCCCTGAGGAATCCTCGCCATGGCCCGCCTCCACAACTTCTCCGCCGGCCCCTGCACCCTGCCCGAGTCCGTCCTCGCCAAGGCCGCCGACGAACTGCTCGACTACCGCGGACCCGCCGGCCGATCCCACGGCATGTCCCTCATCGAGATGTCCCACCGCACCCCGCCGGTCGAAGACACCCGCGACCGCGCCGTCCAACGCCTCCGACGTCTGCTCGGCCTCAACGACGATTGGCACGTGCTCTTCCTCTCCGGCGGCGCCACCTTCCAGTTCGGCATGGTCCCGATGAACCTGCTCAACGGCGGCCGAAAAGCCTCCTACACCAACTCGGGCGCCTGGGCCAAGAAGGCCATCGACGACGCGAAACTCATCGGCGGCGTCGATGTCGTCTTCGACGGCAAACCCGCCGACTTCATGACCCTGCCCGATCCCGCCAGCAAGCAGGCCGCCGCCACCGATGGCAGCACCTACCTGCACCTGACGTCCAACGAAACCATCGGCGGCCTCCAGTGGAAAGCCTTCCCCACCAAGAGCCACGCCAACGCGCCCATCGTCGCCGACATGTCCAGCGACTTCCTCAGTCGGCCCATCGACCTCGAACCCTTCGGCATGATCTACGCCGGTGCGCAGAAGAACATCGGCCCCGCCGGCGTCACCGTCGTGCTCCTCCGCGATGACCTGCTCCAGCAGTGCGACGGCAAGCTCGTGAACTACCTCAACTACGCCGGCCACGCCGAGGGCGATTCCATGCTCAACACCCCGCCGGTGTTCCAGGTCTACATGGTCGAGCTCGTCCTGGAATGGCTCGAAAACCAGGGCGGCCTCGCGTGGGCCGAACAAATGGCCACCCAACGCAGCTCGCTGCTCTACCAGACCATCGCCCGCCACGGCGACTTCTATCGCTGCCCGGTTGATCCGGCGTATCGCTCGACCATGAACGTGGTGTTCCGCCTGCCCACCGAAGACCTCGAAAAGCAGTTCATCAAGCAGGCCGAGCAGCAGGGCATGAGCGGCCTCAAGGGACACCGCAGCGTCGGCGGCTGCCGCGCGTCGATCTACAACGCCATGTCCCTCGAAGGCGTCGAAACCCTCTGCGCCTTCATGGATACCTTCGCCGCAAAGCACGGGTAAACAACAGCGTCGCGGCTACGAGGCCTCCAGCGCCGCGACCGCTGCGTCCACCGACTCCACCACGACGTACGCCTCGCGGTACGCCGGGCCCGCAAAGCCCGCCACCACGAAGTGGTCGAACAGCTCGAGCAACGGGTCGTAAAACCCCGCGTGATTCACGATCACCACCGGCTTGCCGTGGTAATTCAGGAACCGGTGCGTGATGACCTCGCTGAGTTCTTCCAGCGTCCCGAACCCGCCGGGCAACACGACAAACGAATCCGCCCGGTCGTCCATCAGCTGCTTGCGCTGACGCATCGTCTCCACCACGATCAGCTCGTCGGCCGCGCGATACGCCACCTCCACCGTGTCCATCGACACGGGGATCACCCCCACCACCCTGCCGCCGCCGGCCTGCGTCGCGCGCGCCACCCGCCCCATCAGGCCCACCGACCCGCCGCCGTAGACCAGCGTCCAGCCGCGCCGCCCCAACGCCGCGCCCAACGCATCGGCCAGCCGGCCGTGGCCGTTGGTTTCCACGTCGCGCGAACCACAGAAAACGCAGACATGCCTTTGCATCGCGGGCACTCTACCGGCCCGCAGCCGCGCGGAAGTTGCCCCAATCAGGCACCCGTTGCCGCACCGCCCGCTTGCCGTCCCCGACGATCAAGCTATGTTGCTCGGCAGGACAGCGCGACGCCGACGCCTGTCCACTCCATCGCCCCGCACGTTCGGTCCACCGGAATCCGCGTCCGTGTCTGCCGCCCCCCACCCGCGATCCGCCGCGCCCACCACCACCACCACCGATGCGCCCGCGCAGACCAACGGCCAGCTCGTCCTGCGCATGTGTCGGCTCGCGTGGCAGTGGCGCGGCATGGTCATCCGCTGCGTCCTGCTGCAACTCGTGCTGCTCGCGCTGGCGCTGTCGGGGCTGGGCCTGCTGGGGTTAGGCATCGACGTCATCGGCCACGCGTTCAACCCGATCTCCGACGCCAACCCCAACGGCAACAAGCCTCCGAGCTGGCCGCTGGGTCTGGCGCCGCCCGACGCATGGACCGCCATGGCCAAAGTCGGCCTGGTGGGCGGCTTGATCTTCTCCATCGCGTCCGTGCGGTTTTTCCTGGACCGCACCAGCAACATCCTCATCGCCGTGCTCGTGCAGGACATCGTCGTCAAGCTCCGCACCGACGTCTACGACAAGCTGCAACGCCTGAGCTTCCGCTTCTTCGACGCCAACGAGTCCGGCTCGATCATCAACCGCGTCACCGGCGACGTCCAGGCCGTCCGCATGTTCGTGGACCAGGTCCTGATCCAGGTGCTGATGATGGCCGTGTCGCTGACGTTCTTCACGGCGTACATGTTCTCGCTGCACGTGCCGCTCACGCTGGCGTGTCTGGCGACCACGCCGCTGCTGTGGTTCCTGACCGGCTACTTCGGCCGGGTGATCAAGCCGGCCTACCTCAAGAACCGCGAGCAGTTCGACGACGCCATCCGCATCGTCGGCGAAAACGCGCAGGGCGTCCATGTTGTCAAAGGCTTCGCCCGGCAGCAGGAAGAGATCACCAAGTTCAAGGACGCCAACACCAAGATCGTCGACCTCGCGAATTGGATCTTCTGGCGGGTGTCGGTGTTCGTGCCGCTGATCGGTTTCATTCCGCAGCTGAATCTGGTGATCCTGCTGGTGTTCGGCGGGTGGATCTACATCCACAACCCCGACTTCACGATCGGGATGCTCGTGATTTTCTCGGGCCTGCTGCAGCAGTTCAGCGGCCAGGTGGGCAACATCGCGCAGCTGACCAATTCGGTGCAGCGGTCGCTGACGGGCGCGAGCCGGGTGTTCGAGATTCTTGATTCGCCGCTGGACATCGAGAGCCCTGCCGTGCCGGTGAAGACCGGGCGACCGCGGGGCGACCTGCGTTTCGAGCGGGTGAGTTTCGGTTACGCCGGCGGCACCGAAGCGCTCTCGGACGTGAGCTTCCACGTGGAGGCCGGGCAGGTCGTGGCGATCCTTGGCGCGACCGGCTCGGGCAAGAGCACGCTGCTGTCGCTGATCCCGCGGTTCTACGACCCATCGAGCGGACGGATCATGCTCGACGGCATCGACCTGCGGCAACACGACGTGGACACGCTGCGCCGCAGCATCGGGCTGGTGTTTCAGGAGAGCTTCCTGTTCAGCAACACGGTCGCGGAGAACATCGCCTTCGGCCACCCCAACGCCACCGCCGAGCAGATCGAGCGCGCCGCCCGCATCGCCTGCGCCCACGAGTTCGTGACGCAGGATCTGTCCCACGGGTACGACACGCTGCTCAGCGAAGGCGGCGCGAATCTCTCGGGCGGGCAACGGCAACGCCTGGCGATCGCGCGGGCGGTGCTGCTGGATCCGCCGGTGCTGCTGATGGACGACCCGACGGCGGCGATCGATCCGGACACCGAACACGAGATCCTCGAAGCGATGGCCGAAGCAATGAAGGACCGCACGACGTTTGTCGTGGCGCACCGGCTGAGCACGCTGAGGCGTGCGGACCTGGTGCTGGTGCTGGACAAGGGGCGGATCGTGCAGATCGGCACGCACGCCGAGCTGATGGGCCGCGGCGGGCATTACCGCCACGCCGCCGACCTGCAGAGCGCCGATTCCGAAAGCCGGCGACTGCTGGGCATGACCCAAGGGGGTGACGCATGAGCGAAGCATGGCCTACACCACAAGCCTCCGCGTCGGGGAAGATCGGCGGCACACACGCCCGGGCGATCACGCTGGTGCGTCGCGACGACGACCAGGAAGAGAATCGTCGGCCGTTGCAGTGGCCGTTGATGCGTCGGCTGTGGACGTACACCCGGCCGTACAAAGGGATCCGCACGGGGCTGCTGGTGTGCGTGGTGCTGCGTGGGTGTCAGGTGCCGCTGCTGGCGTGGATGCTCGCGGCGATCATCAACGGGCCGATCACACAGAAGGACTGGCCGGGGCTGTGCTGGGGCGCGGCGGGGTTCGCGGCCTTCGCGCTGTTCACCTACGGCACGATGCACTTCCGGATGCGGCTGGCGCTGCAGCTGGGCGAGCAGGTGGTGCGCGATCTGCGGCAGGACATCTTCGCGCATCTGCAACGCATGGACATGGCGTTCTACGACCGCACCAAGGTCGGCCGGATCATCAGCCGCATGGCGTCGGACGCCGAGGCGATCCGGCAGGGGATTCAGGACGTGCTGTTTGTCACCATGGTGAACATCGGGCACATCGCGGTGGCCGCGTTGATCATGCTGTGGTACGACCCGCCGCTGTTCGGGCTGGTGCTGGCGATGTCGCCGGCGATCTGGGCGATGAACCGTTACTTCGGCAAGCGCATCGGCGCGGCGTGGCGGCAGGTGCAGGAGTCGATGAGCCGGGTGACCGCGACGCTGGCGGAGTCGGTGTCGGGCATCCGCGTGACGCAGGGGTTTGTGCGGCAGGAGGTCAACGCCGGCCTGTTCCACGACCTGGTGCGTGACCACGCGGACTACAACATCCGCGCCAACAAGCTCGCCGGGGTCTATATCCCGCTGCTCGAGCTCAACAGCCAGTTTTTCCTGGCGCTGCTGATCGTCATCGGCGGGTACCAGGTGCTGTACGGCGGGTTCTTCGCCGAGGCGGCGGGCGTGGATGCGACGATGACCTACGCCGCGGTGGTGGTGTTCGTGTTTCAGTTGCCGCAGTTTTTCACGTCGATCCGCACGATCGCCCAGCAGCACAACGTCGCGCTCACCGCGATGGCCGGGGCCGAGCGGGTGTTTGCGTTGCTGGATCGTCAGCCCACCCCGCTGGAGGACGACGACGCGGTCGCGCCGCCGCGCATCGAGGGGCGCGTCGTGTTCGACGAGGTGGGCTTTGGGTATCAGGCGGATCGGCCGGTGCTGCACGGCGTGAGCTTCGTCGCCGAGCCGGGGCAGACCATCGCGCTCGTCGGGCACACCGGCTCGGGCAAGAGCACGATCATCCGGCTGATCTCCAAGTTCTACCTGCCCACCGCGGGATCGCTGACCATCGACGGCATCGACGTCCGCAAGCTCCAGACCGACGCGCTGATCCGGCAACTGGGCATCGTGCTGCAGAGCAACTTCCTGTTCACCGGCACCGTGCTGGACAACATCCGCGTCGGCAAACCCGACGCGTCCGACGACGAAGTGTTCGAAGCCGCGCGCAAGCTGGATTGCCTGGACCTGCTGGAATCACTGCCCAACGGGCTGTACACGCAGGTCGGCGAGAAAGGCGGCTCGCTGTCGCTGGGGCAGCGGCAACTGGTGTGCTTCTGCCGGGCGATGCTCGCGGACCCGGCCATCCTGATCCTTGACGAAGCAACCAGCAGCGTGGACACGATGACCGAAGCGCGGATCCAGAAGGCGTTGGCGGTGCTGCTCAGAAATCGCACCAGCTTCGTGGTGGCGCACCGGCTGTCGACGATCCGCCACGCGGACCAGGTGCTCGTGCTGGATCACGGGCGCATCGTCGAGCGCGGCACGCACACCGAGCTGCTGACCCAGGCGGGGGTCTACGCAAACCTGTACCGGCAGTTCATCCACGCCACCGATGCGTGAAACGCCGGGCGTCGGGTTCAGCGTTCCTGCCGGGTCGCCTCGACCTGTCGCACCGGTGGGCCGATGAGCCGGGGCTCGCCGTCCTGCTGAATGCCCGACGCGGCGCGGGCGGAGTCCGGGCCGCGCTGGGCGACCACGAGCAGAAGCAGCGCCAGCGCGACAGCGACGACAAACGCCAGGGAGCAGACATCGGCGGTTTCGTGCCGGGCCGGCGATCTGCCGTCGTGCGGTCGGGCGCTCGGCGTGGAATGACTTCGAGGAAGCTCTGCCGACATGTCGTGTGCACCTTCGGAGAAAGAGGCCGGTGCGGTGAATCGTGAAACGGCTTGGGCGATGAAGTGGCGTCGCACGGACCATTGTCATCGGCACAACCCGCGCAGGGGGCCCAACCCGACCCTGCGTCCGATAGGATCGCGGCATGGCCAAGAAGATCGCCGCTACCGCCATCGCGTCGTCCACCGCATCCGCGTCGCCCCCGCCTTCGACCATCGGCGCCGCCCCCGACGCCGACCGCCCCGCCGTGACCCTGCGCGAACTTCGGCGGCGGGTGCGCGAGGGCGAAGCCATCCCGATGCTCACCTGCTACGACGCGACGACGGCCCGCTGGCTGTACCGCGGCGGGCTGGACGTGATGCTGGTCGGCGATACGGCCGGCCACGTCGTGTTGGGTTACGACGACACGGTGCACGCGCCGCTGGAGTTCATGCTGACCATCACGGCGGCGGTGAAGCGTGGCGCGCCCAAGGCGTTCGTGATGGGCGACATGCCCTTCATGAGTTATCACGCCGACGACGCCGAGGCGGTCCGCAACGCCGGCCGGTTCATCACCGAAGGCATGGCCGATGCGGTGAAGCTCGAGGTCGATGAGCGCTTCGTCGAGTTGGTGGGCCGGCTGGACCGCGCGTCGATCCCGGTGTGTGCCCACATCGGTTGGCGGCCGCAGCGGACGGGGACGACGGGCGTCCCGGTGGTGGCCGGCCGGACGAAGGTGAAGATCAAGGCGATGGTGCAGTTGGCGCGGAAGCTGGAAGACGCTGGAGCGTCGATGCTGCTGATCGAACAGAGCACGGCCGAGGCGGCGCGCGCGGTGATCGACGCGGTGAACCTGCCGGTGCTGGGTTGCGGAGCGGGCCCGGACTGCCACGGACACGTCGTGGTGCTGCACGACTGGCTGGGTTTGACGGATTGGCAGCCGTCGTTCGTGCAGCCCGCAGGGAAAGGCGGGCCGCTGCTGTCGGACATGGCGTCGCGATGGGTGAAGCTGGTGCGCAGCGGCGAGTATCTCAAGGGCGGCGGGCCGTACGCGATGCGCGAGGCGTGATCCGCGGCGCGGTGACGTTACAGTTTCCGCCACGCCCGACCCGGACCTTTAACCATGAAAAACCTTCGCTGGCTTCTGCGTACGGACCTGCCCGGCTCGGCGATCTATCCGCGGCTGTTCCTGGCGTTCCTGATCGCGCTCGGCGGGCTGCGCGCGATGGGCCTGAATCCGTACCTGGGCAAGTCGCGCCTCGCCGAAGCGCCGTTCGAGTTGACCGGCGGAGCGCTGTGGGCCGGGGGCCTGATCGAGGTGCTCGGCGGCGTGCTGCTGGCCGCAGGCCTGTTCACGCGGGTGGTGGCGGTGATGCCGCTGGTGATCTCGTCCCTGATCATCCGCGAACACTGGGCCCGGGTCGGCACGCTGGGTACGGCCGGGGCGCTGGACACGATCATCCTCGCCTTCGGCGCGGCGGGCGTGGCGCTGATGCTGATCTTCCGCGGAGCGGGCGTGTGGTCGATGGACGCGAGCCTGGCGTCACGCCGCTGATCCGGCAAATCACGGGCGACGAATCAGGCCGTCTGACGCTGCTCGCGTCGTGCCTCGGCTTCTTTGCGGAAGCGGATGGCGGCGAGCGGGCGGTCGGAGTTGAGGCGGGTGTTGAGCTTTTTGAGGGCTTCGATCTCGATCTGTCGGACGCGTTCGCGGGTGAGGCCGACGTGCTTGCCGATTTCCTTGAGCGTGAGCGGCTCTTCGCCGTCCAGGCCGTAGCGCAGTCGGAGGATGGTGGCCTCGCGGTCGTCGATGCTTTCGAGCAGCAGGCCGATGGTGGTGAGGTCGTCTTCCTTGAGCACCTGCTCTTCGGGGCTGAGGGTGCGTTCGTCGGCGAGCATTTCGCTGAGCGTGGGCGGGGCGCTGTCGCCGCCTTCGGATTCCTGCATCGGCCGCTGAGACGCCTTGACGGCCTTGCGGATGATGCGGACTTTCTTGGGCGGCAGCTCCATGCGTTCGGCGAGCTGGTTGACGCTGGGGGTCTGGCCGAGCTCTTCTTCGAGTTCGCGGGACGCCTTCTTCCACTTGGCGATCAGCTCGACCATGTAGGCCGGGATGTGGATGGGCTGGACGGCGTTGATGAGCGCCCGTTTGATGGACTGCTTGATCCACCACGAACCGTAGGTCGAAAAGCGTGCGCCGACTTCGGGATCGAAGCCTTCGACCGCGCGGAGCAGGCCCAGGTTGCCCTCTTCGATGAGGTCCTGGAGGGGCAGGCCGCGGTTGGAGTATCGCTTGGCGATGGCGACGACCAGGCGCAGGTTGGCGCGGATCATGCGTTCGCGGGATTCCATGCAGTTTTCGTGGATGATCTTGCGGCAGAGCATCTTCTCTTCGTCGGCGGTGAGCAGACGAACCTCGTCGATCTGACGCAGGTAAAGCTCCAGTTCGGATTTGACGCGCTCTCGGGCCATGCGTGGCTTTCTCCGCCGTGGTGGGCCGTAGGTTCACGGCGAATCGAAACGGGACGCCGGCCGACACGCGACCGCCCCATCCAGCATCGGGCCAACGGTTGGACGGCTTGAGGCGTCGGGCCGGCCGAGCGGGGTCGTTGGGGAAGGCGGTTCGGGCTGTTCGCTTTGCAACGGACCGCAGCGGAACAGTCGCTAGTCTGGCGTTGGATGAGCCCCACGGACGAACACGACGAGCAGCACGGGCACGACGCGCGGGGCTTGGCGGGCCGCGCCGCGGCCACCCTGCAACCGGCGATCGCGGCGTTTACGGCCCCGCTGCGGCTGGTGCGGAGTTATCGGCCCGGGTGGATGCGCAGCGACGTGATGGCGGCGGTGACGGTCGCACTCGTGGCCGTGCCGCAGTCGATGGCCTTCGCGGAAATCGCCGGACTCGGCCCGGCCGTCGGGCTCTACACCATGATCGTCGGCGCCATCGTCGGCGGATTGCTGACCTCCAGCCGGCACGTGTCGATCGGGCCGACCAACACGGTGGCGATCCTCACGCTGGGCGCGGTGGCGATCGCGCCGCACGACGCCGACCCGGCCACGAAACTGACCTATGCCGCGACCGCCGCGCTGCTCGCGGGCATCATGCAAGTCGGCTTCGCGCTGCTGCGCATGGGCGAGCTGGTCCGCTACGTCAGCCAGAGCGTGATCGTCGGCTTCTCCGCCGGGGCCGGCGTGCTGATCGCGGTCAAGCAGGTGCCGGCGTTCCTGGGCATCTCGCTTTCGGGCATCGAAAGCCGGTGGGTCGGCCTGGGTGAAACGATCGACCAGCTCATCCGCGCAAGCGACGGGCCGGATTGGCAGGCGGTTTGCGTGGGCACGGTTTCGCTCGCGGTGGCGCTGGGTTGCCGCCGCATCTCCAAGTGGCTGCCGGCGTATCTGCTCGCGATCGTCGTCGGCGCACTGATGGTCTGGGGGCTGAACTGGACGCACGGCGAGCTGCGGCTGGTCGGTGAATTGCCGCGTGAACTGCCCGCCGTGTCGCTGCCGAGTTGGGACACCGCGTTGCTGCGTTCGCTGCTGTTGCCCGCCGCCGCGATCGCGCTGGTGGGCATGATCGAGTCGTACTCCATCGGCAAAACCACCGCCGGCCAGATCGGCGAGCGCATCGACGCCAACCAGCAGTTCGTGGCGCAGGGCGTGACCAACGCGGTGCTGTCGCTGTTCCGCGGCATGCCGGCCTCGGCGAGCTTTTCACGCTCCGCGCTGAACTTCGACGCCGGCGCCCGCACCGCGCTGGCGTGCGTGCTCAGCGGTGTGGTGGTCGCCCTGATCTTCCTGACCCTCGCGCCCGCCGCCCGCTTCATCCCGATGGCGAGCATCGCGGCGATTCTGTTCCCCATCGCCTACAGCCTGGTCGACTGGCACTACGTCCGCCGCCTGATCCGCTCCAATGAGGCCGACCTGGCCGTGTGTGTCGGCACGTTCGTCGCCACGATCACGATCCCGCTGTACATCGCGGTGTTCGTCGGCGTGTTCCTGAACCTGGCGCTGTACCTGCGACGCGCGAAGCAGGTCTTCGTCATGGAGATGCTCCGCGACGACGCCTCGCCCACCGGCCTGATCGAACGACCGCTCCGCGGCGAAGGCATCGACGGCCGGGGCGAGATCGTCTTCCTGCAACTCGAGGGCAACCTGTTCTTCGCCGCCGCCGACGATCTGCAGGACCGCTTCATGCAGGTGATGCACCGCGGACCCAAGGCCGTGATCCTCCGACTCAAACGCACGCACATGGTCGACGCCACCATCATGCACACGATCCAGCAGTTCGCTCAGCAGATGCGCCAGCGCGGCGGACACGTCCTGCTCTGCGGCGTCCGACCCCGGATGATGCAGCGCATGGCCGAGTTCGGCCTCATCGAAGCGCTCGGCAAAGACCACGTCTTCAGCACCGGCAACGACCTGTTCGGCTCGGCCAAAGCCGCGATCACCAAAGCCCGGCAGCTCACCGGTGCCGAGATCGGTGAGGCCAGCGACGGCCGTGCGCCCGGCGAGACGTCGGCCTTGCCCGAGCGCCAAGCCTGGACCTACGACATCTGAGGACCCCGCGATGCACCTTGTGTTCCATCAAGCCGCGCTGGGAGATTTCGTGCTCGCGTTGCCGACGCTGCGGCGGCTGCGGGGGCAGGTCACGCTGGTCGTGCCCTGGTCCCACGGCCGGGTCGCGGCGCGGCTGATGCCGCAGGCCGGGCTTCTCGACGCCGAACTGTTCGAGTTCACCCGCCTTTGGGCACAGGGCGGGCCCAGCAAAGTGAGCCCTGCCGTGGCCGACGTGTTCGACGCGGCGACGCGCGTCGTCAACTTCGTCGCCGAAGCGCAAAGCGTGTGGGCCACCAACGTGCGGCGTTTGTGCGGCGGGGTGCCGCTCGCGACGGTGCGTCCACGCCCCGAGGGTCATTGGACCAAGCCGCTGCGCAACTGGCACGCGCAGCAACTCGGGGCGCACGACGTGTCGCTGGAACCCGAATCCCCCTTCACGCGGTACGGTGAGCCGCCCCTGGACGCAGCGTCAGTCCGCCGGCAATCGCCGCACTGGGCGATCCACCCCGGCTCGGGCGGCGTCGCCAAGTGCTGGCCGCTGGCCCGATTCATCGAGTTCGCCGAGTATCTTCGACACCGCGGCGACGCCGTGACTTTTCTCGTCGGCCCCGCCGAACTGGAGCGCGGCATCGCCGACAAGCTCAAACGCGACGTCGATCCGCAGCACCTGCGATCCATCCGCGAGATCGACGACTTCTGCTTCGCCCTCCACGGCATCACCCACTACCTCGGCAACGACGCGGGACCGACCCATCTCGCCGCGCAGCTGGGCCTGCCCACCACCGCCCTGTTCGGCCCCAGCGACCCGCGCGTCTGGGCACCCCTGGGCCCGGCCGTCCGCCTCGTCGCACCGCCCCAGCCCACGCTCATCACCTGGCTATCCGTCGAAGCACTCAAGGAAAACCTCGACGTACACTGACGCGATGAAGATCCTGCTCGCCAACCCGCGCGGCTTCTGTGCCGGCGTCGACATGGCGATCGACACCGTCCAGGAACTCGTGGACCTCATCGGCACGCCGCTCTACGTCTACCACGCCATCGTCCACAACCGACACGTCGTCGAACGCTTCGAGGCCCAGGGCGTCGTCTTCGTCGAAGACATCGCCGACGTGCCCGAAGGCTCCACGGTTGTCTTCAGCGCCCACGGCGTCAGCCCCGAGGTCCGCCGGCAGTCCCAAGCCCGTGGCCTGCGGATGATCGACGCGACCTGCCCGCTGGTCACCAAGGTCCACGTCGAGGCCCGGCGATACGCCCGCATGGGCAAGCGCATCCTGCTCGTCGGCCACGCCGATCACCAGGAAATCAAGGGCACCTTCGGCGAAGCCCCCGAGCACATGACCATCGTCGAAAGCCCGCAGGACGTCGACGCATTGGCGTTCCCCCCGGACACCCCGCTGGTCTACCTCACGCAGACCACGCTGAGCATCGACGACGCCAACCTCATCATCGACGCGATCAAACGCAAGTACCCCCAGTGCATCGCCCCCCCCAAAGAAGACATCTGCTACGCGACCACCAACCGCCAGCACGCCGTCCGCCAACTCGCGCCCTCGGCCGACCTCACGCTCGTGGTCGGCTCGACCAACAGCTCCAACAGCGTCCGCCTCACCGAAATCAGCGAGAACACCGGCACGCCCGCGAAACTCATCGACGACGCCACCGAAATGGACGACGCCTGGTTCGAAGGCATCGACACCGTGCTCATCACCGCCGGCGCCTCGGCCCCCGACGACCTGGTGCGCGACGTGATCCGCGCCCTGCGCATCCGCTACGACGCGACCCTCGACGAGCCCGTCGTCGTGGACGAAGGCATGAGCTTTGCCTTACCCGTGCAACTCCGTGTGCTCAAGGCAAATCACCACGCGTGAAGCGATGCGCCGCCGACGGGCTTGAGCGCAACCGATTCACGGCGCATCGAGATCGATCACCCGATCCGGCTTGAGGTGCTGGCGCAACGTTTCCAAGTCGAAGAGTTGCGGCTTGACCTTCGGATCGTCCAGCACAACGCTTGTGAGCTCCAGCGTCAGCCGGCTCTCATCATTCACCGGATACATGGTGACAGCCCGCGGCATCACCAGCGGCGTGTCGGGCATGTCCGAGGCCGGCATCAGCACCCCCGCCGCGCCCTGCCCATCCACGTTGGGCACCACCAGGATGCCGCCCTTAAGCGTCATGTCGTCCCGCTGCGGACGACCCACGTCCTGCCGACCCTCCAAGCGGCAGACCACCGCCGACGCACCCGTTGCGTCCAGCAGATCCACCCGCACCGGCGAGGCCGTCTCCACATCCAGCAGCATCCGCAAACCCAGGCCCGGCGGCTCGATCAGCGCGTACCCCCGCAGCGACTCCACCGGTTGATCCGACCCCGGGCCGTCCGTCGGCAAGGGCGTTAAACCAAGCAGCAGCGGGATCATCGAAGGCGACACCGGCATCGGCAACTCGCCCACGCCCCGCCGGCCGAACCGCCCGAACACCAACTCTCCGCCCTGGTGCAGGTCGCTGAACAGCCAGTACTCCCGATCGTTCGAGCCCGCCCACATCACGTTCTGGCCGAGCGCTTCCACCGTCACCAGCGTGTCGAGCGGCCGCTGCACGATCAGCCGCCCCTTGCCCGATTCGCTGCGCACCCGGCCTTTCTCGTTCCGCCACACCGCCTCGACCTGCGTGCGACACGACACCGCCTCGACCCCGATCAGCCGGGCGTTGTACCGCGACACGATCTCCGCGTAGGTCGGCATCGTGGCCGGGGCCGACTCCGCCGCGGGCGGAAGCAGGTCGTCACGGTTCAGCTCCGGGGTCTTGCAACCCGCCGCGACCAATACCCCCAGCGATGCCACGCTCAGGAAAAAGCGCTTCACAGATCGGTCTCCAGCACTTCGCCAAGCTGACCCGTCACCCGCTCGATGCCCTCGGCGTCGAGCTTGGGATCCAGCACCCGCAGCCTCTGCGACTCGTCCCACTTGCCGAAGTGACCCTTGCTCACGTCCGCCTTGGGCGTCATCCGCCAGAACTCTTGAGGTGGTACTTCATCAACCTCCGAAGCAACTTTGTCCATGCCGTCGTAGCGCACGAGCTTCTTGCGCATCAGGATCAGCGCGACGACGTGACGCAGCGCCAGCCGATCCGCGTCGGCCGTATCCGCCAGCCGAACCAACAGGTTCATCAGCATCGCGTCGTCCACGAACGCCTTCTTTTTCTCCGTGGGATCCGGCACGGTCGTCCGCCAGAACGAGAACAACCCCGCCGGCCTAAAGCCCTGGTTCCAGGCTTCCACGGAGATGTCCACCCGCTTCATGCCGAGCGCATCGTTCGGTTCACGCTCACGGTCGGGCACATCGATCAACGCGGAGAAGCACTCCTCGCCCGGCTCGAGCGATCGCCCGGTTGCCAGACAAAAACCCGAGGGCCGCTGCACGTCGTAGGAGGCGTTCAACTGCGACATCTCAGACCATCCCTTTCGACGGTTCCACGCCGAGTTGCCTCGCCGCCGCCGTCACCGTCTGATCGATCAGCGTCGCGATGGTCATCGGCCCCACGCCGCCCGGCACCGGCGTGAGCAGCGAAGCGACCTCCGCCGCCGGCTCGAAATCGACATCGCCGACGTTGCCCTGGTTGTAGCCCGCGTCCATCACCACCGCGCCGGGCTTGATCCAGTCGCCCTGCACGAAGTTCGCCCGGCCCACCGCAGCCACCACGATGTCGGCGCGGCGCACCTGGTCGGCAAGGTCCTTCGTGCGGCTGTGGCAGATCGTCACCGTCGCGTTGCGCTGCAGCAGCAGCCCGGCCATCGGCTTGCCGAGAATCGCGGACCGGCCGATCACCACCGCGTGCCGGCCTTCGATGGGCACGTCATACGCGTCGAGCAGCCGCACGATGCCCCCGGGCGTGCAGGACTCGAAGCCTTCCTCGCCGAACCACATGTGCGCGAAGCTGCCGAACGTCACGCCGTCCACATCCTTGCCCACGGGGATCGCCTCGAACGCGGCACGTTCGTCGATCTGCGGCGGGCTGGGGTGTTGCAGCAGGATGCCGTGCACCGACGCGTCGTCGCCCAATCTCGTGATCTCGGCAACGAGTTGCGCGGTCGTCGTCTGGGCGGGCATCTCGATCTTGAGCGACCGCATCCCGATCGCTTCGCACCGCCGGCGTTTCATCTGGGTGTACGTCACCGACGCGGGGTTGTCGCCGACCAGGACCGTCGCCAGACACGGGACCACGCCGGTCTTTTCGACGACCGCCGCGACGCGCTCCTTCGCTGCATCCAGGGTCTCTTGCGCGACCCGCTTGCCGTCCATGAATTCCGCAGGCATCCACGCATCCTAACGCAACCGCGGAGGCCACGGACACTTTCCGTGGGTTGCCTTAGGATCGCTGCGATGCCCCAAACGCAACCGCCCCAACCCCCCGCCGCCGTCCTGCTGTCCATCGGCGACGAGCTCGTGCTCGGCCAGACCGTCGACACCAACACCGCCTGGCTCGCCGAGCGCCTCGCTCGGCTGGGCATGATGTGCCTGCGACACGAGACCATCGCCGACGATCGGCAACTCATCGCCGAAGCCTTCCGCCGCGCCGCCCGCGACGCCGCCGCCCACGGAGCCGGCCAAGGCCTGGTCATCGCCACCGGCGGGCTCGGCCCCACCGCCGACGACCTCACGCGCTTCGCCCTGGCCGATGCCATGGACGTCGGCCTCACGCCCCACGGCGAATCGCTCACGCTCATCGAAGCCTTCTTCGCCCGCATCGGCCGGCCGATGTCCGAAGGCAATCGCGTCCAGGCCCTTTGCCCCGACGGCGCCGACATGATCCGCAACGACGCCGGCACCGCACCGGGCATCCACGCCACGCTGCACGGCACCCACATCTACGTCACGCCCGGCGTCCCGCGCGAAATGAAAACCATGTTCGACCTCGCCGTCGAACCCGCGATCCGACACGCCGCCTCCCTCGCCGACCAGACGCTCGACACCATCCTCACCACCAAAATCAACACCTTCGGTCTGGGCGAATCCGACGCCGCCGACCAGCTCGGCGACCTCATGGCCCGCGACCGCAATCCCACCGTCGGCACCACCGTCGCCGATGGCCTGTGCTCCATCCGTGTCCGCGCACGCTACGCCAACCCCGACGAAGCGCAGCGACAAGCCGATGCCACCATCGCCCTGATCCACGAGCGACTCGGCCCCGCCTGCTTCGGCCGGGACGACGACACGTTGCAAAGCGCGACCGTCGGAGCGCTCAATGCAAAACAACTCACCGTCGCCACCGCCGAGTCCTGCACCGGCGGGCTGCTCGGATCGATGCTCACGGATGTGCCGGGAAGCTCGCGCGTCTACGCCGGCGGCTGGGTCACCTACGCCAACGCCATGAAAACCCAACAGCTCGGCGTACCCCCGGAAGTCATCGAGCAACACGGCGCGGTCTCCGCCCAGGTCGCCGTCGCCATGGCCCGCGGCGCACGCCACCGCAGCGGGGCTGACCTCGCCGTCGCGCTCACCGGCGTCGCCGGCCCCGACGGCGGTACCGACGACAAGCCCGCCGGCACCGTCTGGATCGGCCTCGCCTCCGCCGACGGAGAACAGGCCTTCCTCGCCCGCCTCCGCGGCAACCGCGCCAGCATCCGCGACCGCGCCGCGAAATGCGCCTTGCA
>CAZIXN010000036.1:0-20136 GCA_964543215.1 uncultured Phycisphaera sp. | reverse complement strand
AACGCACGGCCTCCGCGGCCTGCGGCGCGGTCGCGCCCGAACCGGTCCAGACGGTTTGCCCCGTGGCAGGATTGACGGCCGAAAAAGTACTGGGCATCGCAGGCTTCACTCGCAAAAGAAACAGGAAAGGACCAACCCGCCACACAGCCTAGCTCACGCCGGCCGAAGCCCAGCGCAGCGCACCGACATCCCCCGCTCCACCCGCAGCGCCCGCGCCGCCGGCTCGGCCAATCGGCCCGCCTCATCGATCGCACCGCGGCAGCAACGCAGCGGCCCGGGCCCCAACGTCGCGATCAGCATCTCCCGCGGCGCATCGGTGTCCACCACCGCCGAAACCTCGACCACCCGCGCCTCTCGACACACCCGCGCCGCCTCCCGCCCACACGCCAGCACCGGCCCGGCGTCCAGCAAATCCACGTACCCCGTCTCCGAAAATCCCTCCGCCACCAACAACCGGCGCGCCGGCTCGGTGTTCTGATGCACCTGCCCCAGCAGCTCCCGCAGCGCCGCCGGCACCGCCGAAATGTCCAGCCAGCCGTCCTCGCTCAAACGCGACGCCAGATACGCCGGATCCTCCCGCAGCGCCCGGTGCGCCGAAATCCGATCCAGCCTGAACACCCGCTCGCACACGCTCCGCCACAGCGGCGACACGCCCTCCTCATCCAGAACCCCACGCAGCTCCACGATCAGCGTCTCCGCGAACATCGCCGGCCGATTCAACACATCGAAAAACCGACCCAGCGAAAGCACCCGACCGTTGCCCCCGCCGCGCATCTCCGGCGTCAGGAACAGCGTGCACAACTCCGTACATCCCACGAACTGCCCGTGCGGCCGAAGCAGCGTCCGCTCCCCGTCGTGCCGCACCTCGCACGTCACCGTGTGCGCCGCCGGCGGAAGCTTCGGGATCATCGACGACAAACCCACCGGCTGACCCGTGTCCATCCGCTCGAGCACGAACGTCGGCCGATCCCCCCGCAGCGACTGCTCGATCACCGCCGCCACCGCCGACTCCCCCTGCGGCAGCGTCGCCAGGCCCGGGCCGGCATCGGCGATCAACGCCGAAAGCGGACCCGCATCCTCCGCCACCGTCGCGCGCAGCACCGTCTTGGGCGGAAGCAGGCCCGCCACGTCAGGCCTTGCTCGCCGACGTCTGCTTGCTCGCCACCGCTTCCATCGCCGATTCCAGAATGTCGCAAGCCTCGTCCGCCTGCGCATCCGTCACCGCCGCCACGCTCGGAAGGAATCGCACCCGCGCCTTGGTCCGACCGCACAAAAACGCCACCACGCCCCGCTCGTACAACTCGCTGCACACCGCCTTGGCCTGATCCATCGTGCCGTCAAACGGCTGGAACGCGATCATCGCTCCCAACCCATAAGGCCCGCTCACCCAGCCCGGGTGCGCCTTGGCCATCGCCTCGATCCGACCGCGGATCCGACCGCTCAACGCCATCACCCGGCCGCTCTCCCCATAAAGATCGCCCTTGGCAAACGTGTCGATCACGAACTGCGCCGCCTTGATGCTGCTGCTGCTGCCCGTGAACGTCTGCGCAATCAAGCCCGGCTGCGGCGCCCATTCGTCCGTGAACAGCGTGAAACACACCTGCGTGCACTTGCCCACGTTCACCAGATCGACGTGTTCATCCAGCCCGAAGTGCTGGAACGCAAACGGCCGACTCGTCCGCGAAAACGTCTGGATCTCATCGGCGATCACCGCGATGCCCTCGCGCTTGCACACCTCGATCAGCTTCAGGAAAAACTCCCGCGTGCCGGCATAAAAACCGCCCTCCCCGAGAATCAGCTCCATCTTGAAACCCGCGTAGTGCTTCGGCCAGCGCTTCGTGTATTCCTCGAGCCGCGCTACCGCGCGCTGCGTCGAGCCTTCCGGGTCCGACTCGTCGTAGAACGGGATGTAATCCACCTTCAGCGCGTGCGGCAGGCCCACGCGATTGTTCGGCTTGTCCGACATGCTGCTGAGCGCCAGCGTCCGCCCGCAGAACGTGCCCTGAAACGCCAGCATCCGGTCGGCCGGGTTGCCCGCCAGCGAGCTCTTCTGGAACGCCATCTTGAAACTGTTCTCGTTGGCCATCGCGCCCGACGTCGTGAGATAGCAGTGGTTGAGCTTTGCGCCCGACGTGATCGCCAGCCGGATGATCGAATCCGTCAGCGCCGCGCTGTCGGCGTTCTGCTGCAGCGCGCCCTGCATCAGCGTGTCGGTCACCGCCGCGTCCAGCGACGCATCGATGAACGCCGGATGGCTGTGCCCGAAGAAGTGCACCCCGATGCCCGCGATCATGTCCAGCTTCACCGAGCCGTCCGCGAGTTCCACGTAAGGCCCGCTGCCGAACCCGCTGCCCAGGTACGGGTACCACAGGCTGCCGCCACGCTGATCGGCGAACCGTGCGATCGTCTCGTCGTAGCTCTGCTTCCGCGCCGCGTCGGCGGGCTTGATGCCGGTGAGCTTCGCACGGTGCGCATCGATCGCCTCGTGGATCAGCTTCCGCGCTTCGGCGAGTTTGGGGTCGGCAGCAAGTTGGTCGGCAAGCAGGGGATGCGTCATGCCGCGAATCGTATAAGACCAGTGGCACGGGCGTCTCGCCCGTGGTTCGCCGCAGGCGAAGACTGTCCTCGGCCTACCGGCCGATCACGGGCGAGACGCCCGTGCCACTGAGGAGCGCGGCAACGCAAACCGACCCGACGCCACGCCCGCCAGCAGGCCCGCCGACAACTTCACCCGCCCCGGCAGCGAACCGATCGACACCGTCTCCCGATCGCTGTGAATCTCCCGGCCCACCGGCCCCAAGGTGTCCACCACCGCCAGACCCCGCGCCGCCAGCTTGTTCCCGTCGCACACGCCCCCCGACGACTGCACGTCGAAGCGCACGCCCACCGCCGGATCTTCACCCACCGCCCGCAGCGCCGCGAAAAGCCGCGCCGCGCCCGCGTCCACCGGCTTGGGCGGGTTGTTGAATCCGCCGTGCAACTGTGCCGTGATCCCGTCGTGCTCATCCACATGCCGCACCGCCTCGGCGATCGCGCGTTCCAGCGCCACGCGGTGCGCCGCATCCACGACCCGCGCGTTGAATCGCACCACCGCCAAATCCGGCACGACGTTGTTCGCCCCGCCCCCGGCGATCCGCGCGACGTTCACCGTGGTGTCCGTCGCACGCTCCGAAAGATTCGAAAGCCGCACCGCCAGGCCCGCCGCCGCCGTCACCGCGTTGCGGCCGTCAAAGAACGCTCGCCCGGCGTGCGCCGCCTTGCCGCGCACCACCACCGCGAAGTTGCCCGAGCCCTTGCGCGCGCCGACCAGATCGCCGTTGGGCAGCGCCGGCTCGTACAGCAGGCCGAACGTCGCGCGATCCGCCTCGGCTTCGAGCAGGCCGCGCGAGGCGTGCGCGCCCGTCTCTTCATCGGGATTCAGCACCACGGTCCAGCCGAGCTGCGCCTTCATCGCGTCGGTGGCGTGCCGCTCGAACGCCTCGAGTGCCGTGAGCATCACGGCGATGCCGCCCTTGGCGTCCGCGACGCCCGGGCCGTGCAACGCGTCGCCGAAATCGGGATCGTCGATGCGATGCACCTGTTGAAACGGATGTTCCGGGCCGTACACCGTGTCGAAGTGGATGACCAGCAGCGCCTGCGTCGGCGCCCCCGGCCGGCAACGCGCGCGCAGCGCATCGGCCGAGGGCTCGCTCCGCACCACGCCGGCATCATCGACGCGCGACGCCTCGGGCAACGCGAGGCGCTCGACACCCTCGACGATCGGTTCGAGCGCGGGCACGAGCGCATCACTCATCGCGTCCAGCCCGCCGCGGTGCGCGCTGCCGGAGTTGATGCGGCACCACTGCGCGATGCGCGCGGCCATCGCCTCGGTCTGTTGGTCAGCCCAGGCGTGCATCGCGGCGGAATCGAAGGCGGCGGACATCCCGCCACGATATCCATCCAATGCTCCGGCAGCCGCAGGTCAACGGCCTGCGCGTGCTCGGGGAGTTGCGTCGTGGTTCGCGCGTCGGCGCGTGCTGCGCGCAGGCCGTGGGCCTGCGGCTACCTGTGGAGGGTGTGCGCAAGATCGCGTGAAGTCACTTCCGGGGGGCGTAGCTTTGGGTGCAGACGCCGTTGGCCGATCCGCGGGGTGGCGGGGTGGCGGGGTGGATTGAGTTTCGCTTTCGGGTTCGAGGGGGTCGGGAACACACCGCGTTCATGGAGCGTGCGCTTCGCGGCACGAACGGGCCGGCGCGGCGGGGCAGACGTCCGTTTCCAAAGGACCGTTGAGGCGGGAGATCGGGTGCCGCATGGAGGAGGCGAGGGGTTGCCGGTTGGGTGGGCGTCGGGCTGGGATCTTTGATGTTTGAATATCCGCGGCGGCTTGCGGGCAAAAAGCCGACTCGAAACGCGAGATGATCCGTGGCGGGAGCGGTGCGCGCGTAAAGAAGCCCACGGATTCAATCCGTGGGCTTCGGGGGATGCCGCGATGCGTCCGGTGATTACTACAAACCCCATGCCTTGCAGTTGTTCAGCGAGATGCGCAGCGAGTCGAAGGGGTCGAGGTCGCCCTGGTCGCGTTCGACGATGTACCACTGGACGCCGGCCTCTTTGGCGGCGTCAAGGATCGCAGGCCAGTTCAGGTTGCCCGCCCCGACCTCACACATCTTGTGCTCGCGCTTGGGCGTGATGGTCATGTCCTTGAGGTGGATGGCGGGGATCCGTCCCTTGAGCTTGCGCAGCCAGTGCGCCGGGTCGCCCCCGCCGTGCGCGACCCAGTAGGTGTCGATCTCGAAGAAGGTCGGATCGGAGAGTTCTTCGACGAGCAGTTGCATCGGCGTGTGCGTCGGGTCGATCTTCTCGGGATAATCCGCCAAACCAAACGGCGCCCACTCGTGACTGTGGTTGTGATAGCCGATGCGGATGCCTGCCTGGGTGTACGGCTCGGCGAGGGCCTGGAACTCAGCGGCGAACTTCTTCCAGTCGTCCCTGGTTTCGGTGCCGGCCCAGCCCCAGCCGCCCAGCGCGGTGAGCCGGCAGCCGATGGTCGAGTGGAAATCAATCTCGGCCTGGACGTTCTTGAGTTGGTCCCACGAGCGATGCGTCGCGCAGCAGATCATGCCCGTGTCGCCGAGAATTTTCTTCAGCTCGGCAGCGGGGATCTGACCAAAGAAGCCCGCGGACGCTTGAATCGCGCCGTAGCCCATGGCCTTGAGTTTGCGGCAGGACTCGGCGATGCCGGCGGCGTCCTTGCAGTGGTCCCGGAGGGTGTACATCTGAGCGGCGAGTTGGGTGGACATCGATAAGCCTCATTCATCCAGAAAAGGGGCGGGCAAAGCCTTAACCATACCGGCTCGCCCGAAAGCTTCGGTAACGCCAACCCGTGGAAAACCCGGAAAAACGGTCCGGGTCCGGCTGGCAATGCGGGCGAGAGGACTTGAACCTCCACGTGGTTGCCCCCACCAGAACCTAAATCTGGCGCGTCTGCCAATTTCGCCACGCCCGCATGGGGTGGTCGTCGAGCACAGCATAATCGCCGTAGCCCTCCCACCCCCACCCTCCCGCCGGGCGCGTCGAACGGTGCATCGCCCCCTCAAGCCGCGCCGGGAGAACGGCCGGTTTTTCATCTCGAACTCATGTCGCCCGATCCGGAATCCGATGAATCGGTGGTGGGGGGTCTTCTTTTCGGAGACCAACGACATGCGCTTCCTCACGGTGGACGACGACCGGGCCATTCTCACGCTGGTCGAAAACCTCATCTTCAAACTCGGCCACGAGGCCGTGGCGTGTACCAGCGAGGCCGAAGTGGAAGGGGTGACGTGCGAAGTCGATGGCGTCATCATCGATTGGCACCTGGGCGATCGAACCTGCGAGCAGATCATCCGTACCCTCAAAAGCCGCTATCCCGGCATCCCGATCATGATGATCACCGGCGACACCGACCTGGATCTGATTCAGGCGGCGCTGACGCTCGGCGTCCACGACTGGTGGTTCAAGCCCACCGGCTTGGAGAATCTCAAGCAGCAACTGGCCGCCATGATCCGCGAGGCCGCCGGCGTCCGCGCCCGGCGGCGGCCCGAGAACCAGCAGGCCGCGTGACGCGAAACGCATCGCGCATACTGTTCGCCATGTTCAAGCGAAAAACCGCCGGCGAATTCTCCAGCCACACCGCCGTCCTCGTCGGCCACTGCGGGTTCGACAGCGGCGGGCTGACCCGGCTGCTCCAGGACACCTTTCCCGGGATCGACGTGGCCGCCGCCCGATCGCTCGACGCGCTCGAAACGTATGCCGATGCCGGAGCACTGCTTCTGATCAACCGTCTCCCCGAAGGCGCGTTCAACAACCGCGACGGCGTCGCGCTCATCCGACACCTCGCGCAGCGTCCCAACGCCCTGCCCGCCCGCGCCGTCCTGGTCTCCAACTACGCGGATGCACAGGCGGACGCCGTCGCGGCCGGTGCCTCCCCGGGCTTCGGCAAGTCCGAGATGCACACCGAGCAAACCAAGGCACGTCTGCGACACGCCCATTCGGCCGACGCCTAAAGCACGATTCCCGTCGTTACTTCGCGTGGTTTCCTTACACTGCCGGGCGTGCCCCGCCGTCCCGATTGGTCCCGACTCAGCGACCCCGAGTTGCTGGACTTGCGGTTCTGTGATCTCAAACTCACCGCGGACGCAGCGCCCATCGCCGACTCGGTCGCGCAGCTCCACGAAGAGCTCGCATCCGCGGGCATCCGAAAGTTTCGGCCACACGTCTGGCTGGCGTCCGAATGGTTCAGCCCCGACGGCGTGCCCGGCATCGCGGTGCCGTTCTATCTCGCGCACCCTCGGCTGATCAGGCTCGAACGCAACCAGATGCTCCAGGCCGAAGGCGCCACCCGCACGCAGCGCATGCAGATCCTCCGGCACGAAGCGGGTCACGCCATCGATACCGCCTATCGCCTGCACTACCGCAAGCGGTGGCGCGAGCTGTTCGGCTCATTCGCCGAGCCTTACCCGCAGACCTACGCCCCGCGTCCCGGCTCGCGCAAATTCGTCGTCCACCTGCCCGCGTGGTACGCCCAGGCCCACCCCGCCGAAGACTTCGCCGAAACCTTCGCCGTCTGGCTCGGACCCAACACGCGGTGGCGGAAGCAATACATCGGCTGGCCCGCGCTGCGAAAGCTCGAGTACGTCGACCAACTCATGGCCGAGATCGGCAACGCCCAGCCACCCGTCCGTGGCCGCGCCACCCCCGAAAGCCTCACCCGCGACACCCGTACCCTGCGCGAGCACTACCGCGCCAAGCGTCTGTTCTACGCCGACGAGTTCCCCGACTTCTACGACGACGACCTGCGGAAAATCTTCAGCGCCGACGCCCGCTTTGCCGGACGACCCACCGCCGCCGCCTTCCTCCGCCGCGCCCGTCCGCAGCTGCGCGACGACGCCGCGCGTTGGACCGGCGCCCACCCCTACACCGTCGATCAGGTGCTCCGCGACATGATCGACCGCAGCAAAGAACTCAAGCTGCGACTGGCCGTCCCCCAACCCACCGCCGTCAAGGAAGCCACGTTGATGGTCACCGTCAACACCGCCCACTTCATGCATACCGGCCATCACCCGGTGGCGTTGTAGATCGCGTCGACGAACCCCCGATGAAGAAGCGCAAGATCATCCTGCTCGTCCACGCGGACCTGATCCCGCCCGACACGATGGACGGCCTCAGCGACGAGGACCTCGCGCCGTTCAAGACCGAGTTCGACGTCATGGCCACGCTGCGCGACATGGGGCACGAGGTCTGGCCGATCGGCGTGTCGTCGGACTTAAGCGGCATCCGCGCCGCGGCGGAACATCTGCGGCCCGACATCGCGTTCAACCTGCTCGAGGAGTTCGACGGCGTGGGCGTGTACGACGCGCACGTCGTTTCGTATCTCGAGATGCTCCGTCTGCCCTACACCGGCTGCAACCCGCGCGGCCTGATGCTTTCGCACAACAAGGCGCTCGCGAAGATGCTCTGTCGGTACCACCGCATCGCCGTGCCGGACTTCTTTGTCGCGCCAATGGGACGCAAGGTGCGTCGGCCGAAGCGCCTGGAGTTTCCGCTGATCGTCAAGTCGCTGACCGAGGAAGGCAGCCTGGGGATCTCGCAGGCGTCGGTCGTGCACAACGACGAAAAACTCGTCGAGCGTGTCGCCTTCATCCACCGCGAGATCCGCACCGACGCGATGGTCGAGCAGTACATCGACGGCCGGGAGATCTACGTCGGCGTGCTGGGCAACGAGCGGCTGCAGACGCTGCCGGCGTGGGAGTTGGTATTCGAGAAGCTGCGGGCCGGGGCGCCGCGGATCGCCACCGGCCGGGTCAAGTGGGACGCGAGCTACCAGAAGCGCGTCGGCCTGCGCACCGAGCCTGCGCGCGACCTGCCGAAGAACCTCGCCCAGTCGCTGCCGAAGCTGGCGAAGCGCTGCTACAAGGCGCTTCAACTCTCGGGCTACGCGCGGCTGGACTTCCGCGTCACCGACGACGGCAAGGCCTACCTGCTTGAAGCCAACCCGAATCCGCAGCTGATGTACGGCGAGGATTTCGCCGAGTCGGCCGAAGCCGGCGGGCTGGCGTACGAAGACCTGCTGCAGCGCATCCTCAACCTCGGCCGAAGCTACCGCCTGCTGGGCCAGGCGTAGCGCGATTCACCGGCGGCGATGGGCGGCCAGCATCGCCGCAAGGCCCAGGCCCAGCGCCGCCGGTTCGGGGACATGGCTCAGCCCCGCGAGATTCGGCGCGGTCACCCCACCCCAGTGGTTGAGCACGGCGTCGAGTTCCTGCTGATCCACCACGCCGGTCGGACCGCCGCCGACCCAGCCGTTGGGCGTGCCGGACGTGCCCCAGTTGTTGAGGACGAGGTCCAGGTCCGCCTGCTCGACCGTACCGTTGCCGTTGTAGTCACCGGCCAACTGCGCGGCCAGGTCGTACGTGAACTGCAGCGTCACGGCGCTTTCACGGGGCATGGTGAAGCTCAGCGTGTCGCCGGCGGGCAGCGTGAGATTCATGTCCGCGTGGTAGCTGCCGTCCTGCGAGAGCACGGCGACGAGGTCGGAGAAGTCCAGCCCGTCGGGCAGGTCGAGCGTGACCGTGGTGCCGGTGTACGCGAGGTTGAACAGGACGTAGGTGAGGGTTTGGTTTTCGTCGTGGACGAAGGCCGTGCCGTAGAGAAGCGGATCGTCGTCTTGCATGTCGATGCGCACCGCGTCGGGGCGTACGTACTGCGAGAAGTGTCGGAACGCCGCGAACTTCGGCTGGTCGGGGTCGTTGCCGGCGGTGAGCTCGTTGCCGTCGGCCTGGGTGCCGGTCTCGTCGAGCTGCGTCTGCCAGTACATATATGCCGAGGCGTCGCCGGCGGTGAGGGCCTGAAACATCTTCATCCCGACCGCGAGGCCGCCCTTCCGGTCGGATTGGTCGGGCGTGAGCCAGGTGCCGCGCTCGCTGGAGGTCTCGGTGACCCAGAGTTTCTTATCGCGGCCGGCCCCTTCCCAGAACGGCGCCACAAAGCCGTCCTCGGGTTGCCGGCCGTCGAAGAACGTCGGCCAGGTGGAGTAAGCCGAGCTGCCGCCGTCCTTGGCCACGCCGCCGGCGAAGCCGTGCATCGCCCAGTAGTCCATCGCCGCCCGTGCCACCGGATCGTCGTTGACCGCCTGGACGAAGCGCATGGCTCGTGCGCCGTCGCCGGTGTTGTTGCGTGAGCCGATGCCCAGGTCGTCGGGGCCGACGAGTTTCGTGAGGATCGGGTCGTTGGGGTGCGCGGCGTTGTGCGCGTCGAAGGCGCTTCGGACGGCCTTGAGGGCCTTGACGTAGAGTTCGGGCGTGTAGATCGCCGAGTTGTAGAACACGCTGAAGGTCGCTTCGTTCTGCAGCGACAGCGCGTACAACGGCACGCCGCTGGCCTGTTCCCAGCCCTTGGCGTACGCCGCGACGTATCGGCCGAATTGCTGCAGATTCGCCGGCGTGTCGATCAGCGAGCCGCCCTGCGAGTTGGCGGTCTGGCCCCAGGTCGGCTTGCTGCTGTTGAGGATGTTGCCCGAGCTCCAGTCCAGCTCCGGGCCCTTCATCCAGTGCGGCGGGGACCAGAACGCACCGTGCACCTTGAACTCATCGAGCGCGCGGATGTCGGCCTGCTGCACAAACTGCTTGATGTGCCCCACACCGTTGGCGTCGAAATTGAACTTGGCGATGTTCGCGTAGGTGTCGCTGCCCAGACTCACCGGGATCGACATGTCGTTGTTGTTGGGGTTGATCTTGCGACCGGGCGTGAGCACGGTGTACTGCAGCTCCATCCGCAGCAGCGAGGCACCCAGGTCGCGGTAATACAGGTCGTAGAACGCTTGCGTGTTGTACTGGCCGCGGGTCGCACCGAACGGGTTGTCGCGATACCAGGCGAGCGTGGTGCCGAAGCCGTCGATGGTCTGGCGACGGTCGGTCAGATCGACCTGCACGCTTGCCGACATCGCCGGGCCGGCCGCGGCCAGCATCGCGCACGCCGGGAAGACCGTCGAAGAAAGAACCCTGCCGCGAACCAGTGAGCGAAACAACACCGTGCCTCCGTGCATCTGAAGATGGTGCGGGTCAACCGGCCGTCATTGTACGGCCGCGCCGCTCCGTCGGATGCGTCGAGTGCCCAATACAAGCGCCGCCGCCGCCAGCATGGTCAGCGCCGGTTCGGGAACGTTCGCCAGACCCGCGAGGCTCCCGAGACTCGGGGCCGACGCGGAGCCCCAGTTGTTCAGCACGGCGTCGAGCTCGGCTTGGTCGACCGGGCCGACAGGCGTGGCGTTGACCCAGCCCGCGGGCGTGCCGGTCTGCCCCCAGTTGTTGAGCACCAGATCCAGATCGCCCTGCTCGACCGAGCCGCTGGCGTTGAAATCGCCGGCCAATGCTGACGCCAGCGACGACAACACGATCGTCATCATGCTTTCGCGCGGCATGAAGGCGTTGAGGACGCCGCCGACGACGGTCGGCGTGACCGACTGGTCATAGCTTCCGTTCTGCGAAAGCCACGCGGATATCGCCGAGACGTCAAACCCGCTGGGCAATGTCAGGGACACCGCGTCGGCCGCGTCATCGAGGTTGAGCAGGACGTAAGTCAGCGTGCCATCGTCTTCGTGCAGATACGCACTGGCGAGCAGTTGCGGGCCGTCGGTCTGCACCTCGATGCGTTCGGCCCCGGGCCGGATGTGCTTGGAGAAGTGCTTGAACGCGGCGTATTTCGGGCGGTCGGTTTCCTCGTCGTTGGTGAGCGTGAAGGTGGCGTCCAGGCCGAAGTCACGGTCGTCGGTGAACTGCGTCTGCCAGTAGAGGTAGGCCGAAGCATCACCGGTGACCAGGGCGTCGTGCATCCGGACGCCCAGCGCCAGGGCGCCGTTCTGATTCGTGCGCGAACCCGAAAGCCAGGCGTCGACTTCGCCGCTGCGTTCGGTCTGCCAGGTGGGACGGGTGTCGCCGCTGTCGGGACCGACGCCCTGCCACTGCGCCCAGGTCGTGGACGGGTCGGTGGTGCTCCGCCCGGCGTTCCAGAAATTCCAGTTGACCGCGCCATTGGCGGAAGGGTTCTCGAAGTTGATCGAGTTGCTGTCGACGCCGTGGGTGGACCAGATGTCCAAGGAGGCGTTGGCCTGCGGATCGGCGCGGACCGCGTTGATGTACTGGAACTGCCGCCAGTTGATGCCCAGATCGCCGGTCGGCCCGACGCCGACATCTTCGGGACCGTGGATCTTCGTGAGGATCGGGTCGCTGGGGTTGGCGGTGTTGTGGGCGTTGATCGCGTCGTCGACGGCCTTGAGCGCCTTGACGTAGAGCGCCGGGTTATAAACCGCGCTGTTGTAGAACTCGGAAAACGCCAGCTCGTTCTGGATGCTGATCGCGTAGAGCGGCACGCCGGCGGCCTGCTCCCAACCCTTCAGCCAGGCGGTGACGTAACGGCCGAACTGCTGGAGGTTCTGTGGCGTGTCGATGAGCGATCCGCCCGCAGAGTTTGCGGTCACACCCCAGGTCGGCTTCCCGGCGTTGACCACGGCCCCGGTCCGCCAGTCGATCTCCGGGCCTTTCATCCAGTGCGGCGGCGACCACAGCGAGCCGATGAGCTTGAAGCCATCCGCACTGGCCTGCGGCGCCTGCTGGAGGAGCTGCTTGTTGTGGCCCACGCCCGCGGCGTCGAAGTTGAACCGGGCGATGTTGTTGTAGGTATTGCTGCCCAGGAAGATCGGCGTTTCCATCTGGCTGTTGACCGGATTGATGCCGCCGGTGTCGCTGAGCACGGTGTACTGCAGTTCGATGCGGGCCATGGACGCGCCCAGGTCGTCGAAGTACAGGTCGCGAAATGCGGCGGTGTTGTAGATCGAACGGGGGTTCTGATTGACGCTGTCCATGAACCAGGCCATGGCGGTGCCGAAGCCGTCGATGGTTTGTGCCCGGTCGTTGAGGTTGGTGGTGACCTGCGTGGCGCACGCGGCGGCGGCGGCGAGGGCAAGCGTCACGGCAGCGGCGAGCCGGGCAGACTGAACGCAGGCGGGTCCAAACGGAGAGCGGGGCATGAGGTCGTTCCTGATCGTGTGTGCGAGCCGCCTAAAGTAGCCGATCTTCCGAAAACAACCGCGCCTTTTTCCTTAGATCACCGTTTCCTGACCCGTCGCCGTTGCCCCTCCTTGGCCGCCCACCGCGAACAACTCGACGCGCTGCTCGCAAAGGCCCACACGCTGCCGCGCACGCCCGGCGTCTATCTCATGAAAGACGCGGCCGGCGTCGTCGTCTACGTCGGCAAGGCCGCTCGCCTTAAAGACCGCGTCAGCTCATATTTCCAGCCCAGCACCGACCTGGGAGTCAAGAAGCAGCAGATGCTCGACTTTGTGGTCGATTTTGACACACTCGACTGCGAATCCGAGTGGGAAGCCCTGCTCACCGAAAACCGCCTGATCAAGGACATCAAGCCCCGCTTCAACGCCCGGCTCATCGACGACAAGACCTTCCCATATCTGGCAATCACCCTCCGCGACGACTTTCCGGGCGTGTTCATCACGCGCTCGCCGCAGGACCCCGAGTTCAAGGGCGCGAAGATCTTCGGGCCGTTCGTCTCGGTCTACGCACTGCGCGAATCGATCCAGATCCTGCAAAAAGTGTTCAAGTTCCGGACCTGCCACCTCGACATCCGGGACGACGACGACAAGCGGGCGTACTTCCGGCCGTGCCTGCTCTACCCCATCAAGCAGTGCACCGCGCCGTGCGCGATGAAGATCTCCAAAGCGCAGTACCGGGCCGACATCGACCGATTCGTGAAGTTCCTCGGCAGCAAGCGATCGGTGATGCTCCGCGAGATGAATCAGGAGATGCAGCAAGCCAGCGCTGCGCTGAACTTCGAACACGCCGCCACGCTGCGCGACCAGATCAAAGCCATCGAGAAGCTCGACCACCGTGCCGATCGCAAAGACGGCTGGCAGCCCGAGACCGAGTCGATGTATGTCGATCCGCGCAAAGGCCTTGATTCGCTACAGAAAACACTCGGCCTCAACGAACCGATCCGCTGTCTCGAAGCGATCGACATCGCACACCTGGGCGGCAACGAGACCGTGGGCAGCAAGGTGTGTTTCGTCGACGGCCGACCGCTGAAAAACGCGTACCGCCGATACCGGATCAAGACGGTGGACAACGACGACTACGCCGCGATCGCCGAGGTCGTCAGCCGGCGCTACCGCGACGCGGGGCAGGGCCAGGAGCTGTATCCCGACGTGATCCTGATCGACGGCGGGCTCGGGCAGCTCCACGCGGCGATGGCGGTGTTCGACGATCTGGACGTCAAGCCGCCGATGGTGATCTCGCTGGCAAAGAAGGAAGAACTCATCTACACGCAGGCCAAAGCCGAGCCCATCAAGCTCGGCCGCGAAAACCTGGGCCTCAAACTCTGCCAGGCCATCCGCGACGAAGCCCACCGCTTCGCCCAGCATTACCACCACCTCCTGCGTCGCAAAAAGATGCTCGAAGAGAATTAGGAAACAAAAGACCTCTGAGACGCCTGGTCTCAGAGGTCTTTCAAGAAGCGGGTGAACGGGCTCGAACCGTCGACATTCAGCTTGGGAAGCTGACGCTCTACCAACTGAGCTACACCCGCAAGGTCCTATTCAATTTAGCAGATGCCGGCTCAGTCGTTGCTCATGCTCAGCAGGAACTCGGCGTTGGTCTTGTACTTGCCCAGGCGGGACTTGAGCAGTTCCATCGCTTCGACGACGTTCATGTCGGCCAGGACCTTTCGCAGGCGGTACACCAGCTTGAGTTCCATCGCGTCCATGAGGAGTTCTTCGCGGCGGGTGCCGGAGGCGGCGATGTCGATGGCGGGGTAGACCCGCTTTTCGACGAGGCGGCGGTCCAGGTGCAACTCGCTGTTGCCGGTGCCCTTGAACTCTTCGAAGATGATGTCGTCGGCCTTGGAGCCGGTGTCGGTGAGGGCGGTGGCGAGGATCGTCAGCGATCCGCCGTGTTCGATGGCACGAGCGGAGCCGAAGAATTTCTTGGGTCGTTGCAGGGCGTTGGAATCCAGGCCGCCGGTCATGATCTTGCCGGTGTGGGGCATCTCGGCGTTGTAGGCGCGGGCCATGCGGGTGATGGAGTCCATGAGGATGACCACGTCGTGGCCGTATTCGACCATGCGGCGAGACTTTTCGATGACCATCTCGCAGACCTGCACGTGGCGGGACGAGGTTTCGTCGAACGTCGAGGCGACGACTTCAACTTCCGGCGGCGTGTTGTTTTTGAAGTCGGTGACTTCTTCGGGGCGTTCGTCGATGAGCAGGACGAAGACCTTCGCGTCGGGGTAGTTGGTGATGATGGAAGCGGCGGTTTTCTGGAGCAGGACGGTTTTGCCGGTGCGGGGCGGGGCGACGATCAGGCCGCGCTGTCCCTTACCGACGGGGGTGACCAGATCGACGATGCGCATCTCGATGTTGTCGTCTCGGCCGGGCGTTTCCAGGACGAAGCGCTCGTGCGGGTGCAGGGGCGTGAGGTCGTCGAAGTTCTTCTTTTCGTTGAGCGTGTAGGGCGGCTCGTGGTTGATGGCATCGACCCGGAGCAGCGCGAAGTAGCGTTCGGATTCTTTGGGGGGCCGGATCGTGCCGTGGACGACGTGGCCGGGCTTGAGGCCGAAGCGTCGGATCTGCGACGGGCTGACGTAGATGTCGTCCGCGTTGGCGTAGTAGGAGTTGTCGGGCGAGCGCAGGAAGCCGAAGCCGTCGGGCAGGACTTCGAGAACGCCTTCGCCGTACATGAGGCCGCGCTGCGAGGCGTGGCGGTTGAGGATGGCGGAGATGAGTTTGCGACGCGGGAGTTTCTCCCAGTCTTTGACGCCGTCCTTGTCGGCGCGCCTGCGGAGTTCACCGTCGGCGAGGTCCTGCAGGTCGCGGACGGTGAGCATATCCTCGGGGTCGCCGCCCATGCCGCCCTTGGCCGCGTCGTACTTGGCCTGAGTTTCGTCGTCGAGGTCCTGATCGGAGGAGCCTTTGGGGGGCGCCGGCTTGGGTTCCTGGCCGGCCTTCTGGGCGGCCTTCTGGGCGGAACCGGCGTCGGCGGCGGGCGCATCGCCTTCATCTTCCATCAGCGCGAGCTGGGCCTGGGCTTCTTCGTGTTCGGCGATGGCGCGTTCGGCGGCGGCGATGCCGGGATCGGGCTTGGGCGCGGGCTTGTTGCTGCCGCCTTTATTTCGGGAGCTGGATTTTTTCGACGAACGCTTCTTACGGGAAGCGGAGTCGGAAGCTTGATTGTCGGCAGCGGCCATGCGGAGAGGCTCCGGGAACGGGGATTCGGGGGTGGGGAATCGAGAAGAAATCAGGCAGGTGTGGGAGGATCGGCCGGTGGGGAACCGGCGGGACGCGAACGGGAGGTCGCGGGGGGGTGCCGCAGGTTAGGCGGCGGAGACGCACGTCGGTGAGGCGCTCGGGGTTGCGGTTCGCACGACACGCTTGGTGGCTTCAGTCGGCAAGCCAACCCCATTCGCGCAGCAGGTCGTCGATTGTCTGGACCAAGATGTCGGGTGACCCCTGATTGCTGAGCACATGATGGGCGTGCTGGCGGCGGGTGTCAAGCGGGAGCTGGCTGGCTTCGCGGGCGGCGAGCTGCGCGTCGGTCCAGCCGCGGGATTCGGCCAGACGGGCGAGGCGGACGTCGCGCGGCGTGTCGATCAGCAGAACCTTGTTGCACGCTTCGTGGAGGCCGGTCTCGATCAGCAGCGGGCAGTCTTCGACCAGGAAGCGGACGGCCGGATCGGCGGCATATCGCGTGTGAAGCTCGGCCCGACCGGCGGCAACGCGTGGATGAACGACGGCTTCGAGCCGTTGCCGGGCGACCTTATCGGCGAAGATGCGCTGCGCGATGGCCCGGCGGTCGGGCGAGCCGTCGTCAGTAAAAACCGAGAGGCCAAAGATTTCGCGAAGTTGCTTACGGACTTCGGGTTCGTCAAAGGCTGCCCGGGCCAGGGCGTCCGCGTCGATCACGCCGGCGCCGCGCTGCGCGAGCAGGTGGGCGACGGTGGACTTGCCGCTGCCGGGCGCGCCCGTGAGGCCGAGCACGGGCTTGGTCGGATACACGGGTGACGGAGTCGCCGGGTGGGTCGCGGTCACGGCTTGAGGTTCCGGACGTCGATGGACTCGCCGAACGCTTCGGCGAGCGCTTCGGGCGTGATGCCGTAGTCCTCGCGCAGGGCGTCGCGCCACGGCTTGCCGTCCTTGAGCGCGTCGATGAAGGCTTTGTAGCGCTTCGGGCTCTGCGCGATCATGAAGCTGCCGAGCTGACCGGCGACGGGGTACTGCCAAGCCGAGATCGGCCGGGCGTCGAACATGCCCTGCATCGAGCCGTAATAGCGCAGCCAGCGGCGGGCGTCGTGCTGCGTACTGGCAAAATTGCTTCGGCCGAAGCCGCGGTTCTGCACAAGCTTGTGCGCGATGTGCTCGGCCAATCCCTCGTTGACCCACGAGGGGATATGCGGAAACGAGCGGTAGCGGTGCACGAACGCGTGGACGGATTCGTGTACCAGCACATGGGCGAAATCCAGCGTGTTGGCCTGGCGGTAGAACGCGACCACCGCAAAGCCGTCGCCGCGACTTTGACACACACCCGCGGTGCCCGACGCGTTGAAGCCGAGCCCCACCGCACAGAGGTGCAGATAGTCCGCCTCGCGCTGCAGGATGTAAATCAGACACTTGCCGCGGAAGACGTTCCGGCCTGCGGGCAAATCGAAGGTTTCGATCAGGCGAACATACATGTCGTCGAGCAGCCCGACCCAGCGCTTCGCTTCGTCGGCGGGCAAATCGGAATACACCAGAAAGTGTTCGTCTTCGTACAGCGCAAGACGGATACCCATCTGGTCCTGAACCTTTTGCGCTTCTTGCTTCAGCGTTTCGACCGAGGCGGCCATGAGCTCGGGGGACAGGTCGCCCCAGAACTGGGCTTGTAGCTCACCGACGTTTTGTGGACCGGCGTTGGCCGCAGCGGCAGGTGCGGGGGCTTCGCCTTGCGCGCTGCCCGCACCGACGGGCGGCTCGCCGGGGCCCGGTGGATCGGGGACGTCGTCGCCGGCCTGTGCTTCGGGTTGCTCGGCCTCGGGCCAGGCGACCACTTCACCGGCTCGCACGCCATCGGCCAGTGGCGCGAGCGATGCGTCCGCCGCGACCGCTTTCCGCCAGGCACGCTCCGCCTCGGCCTGGCCGTCGTCCCTTGCAAACAGCATCACCGCCGCGTCGAACCAGCCGCGCGCATCCTCGGCCGGCAGAACCCGCTCAAAAATCCAAAGCACCCGCGCGCTGCGGATGGCTTCCCACGCGATGTTGTGCGTCGCATCGTCTCGGGTCCGCACCGTCAGCGTCGTGTTGCTGTAGTGAACCAGGTCGCCGTCCAGGCGTTCGCCACCGTCCGGCCGAAGCGTCACGCGCACCGGCGGCTCCACTTCCACCCGTCGATCGACCTGAGCGTGCGCGGGCGGTCCGCCCCCGCCCAAACCAACCAGTAGCGCGGTTTGCAGAACGGCCAACTCGGCCCAACGGAATCGGAACGTTTCGTGTGGCATCGCGACGGCAGATTAACCTGCGCGCCGCGACCAACGCCAGCTTTTCCCAAGCGTCACGCGCAAAAAAAAAGGTCTCGGCGGGGGAGGCAACCCGCACGAGACCCGATCCAGGGCGGAGGATGTTCGACCGTGCCTCGTGGCGGCGGCCGGTCCGGGTCGCATTGGCCGGTGGGGCGTTGCGTGACGCGGACCTCAGGAGAATCCGATTCATTTCCCGGGCGAGCGAGCGATTGCGTCCGAAAAACTTCCGCCCCGACCGATCGGGTTGGGTCTGTGACGGCTGGCGGAACCCTGCGGCCCGATGCCCCCCGTCCATCGTCACGGCAGCCGTATACTCCGCCTCTGATGCCCGAGTCTGTGATGCAACCCGCCAAGAACACCGTAAAAAGCGAGAAGATCGGCCTGTTCCCCGGCACGTTCGATCCGCTCTCCAACGGGCACCTGGACGTGATCGTGCGCGGCCAGCGCTTGTTCGATCGCCTCATCGTCGCGGTCGGCCGCAACCCCGCCAAACGCGAACTGTTCAGCACCGACGAGCGGATGGCGATGATCGGTGAGTTGCTGGCCCAGTCGTGTGACGATCACGTCGAGGTCGCTTCGTTCAGCGGCCTGACCGTCGACTTTGCACGGCAGGTCGGTGCGACCGCCATCCTGCGGGGTATCCGTAACGTCACCGACCTGAACTTCGAGTTTCAGCTCGCACTGACCAACCGCGCCATCGCGGACGTCGAAACCGTTTTCATCATGACCGGCGAGGTCCACGCCTTCACCAGCAGCACGCTGATCAAGCAGATCGCGTCGGGCGGGGACATCGACCGCCTCGCGCCGCTGTTGCCACGCATCATCCTCGAACGCCTCAAGGCCAAGAAGGACGCCAACGGCGGCGTCGTGCCCTGGGCTCACGTGGACCATCTCAAGGAGTAGGCGTGGCCATGGATTTCCGCGTGATCAGCATCGGAGCGCTCAGCAAGCACGACCTTTGGCAAGGCACCGCCGGGGCCGCCGCACCTCGCACGGCCCACGCGACCACCACGCTGATCCGCAGCGGCGACCAGGTCATCCTCGTCGATCCCGCGCTGCCCGCGCAGGCGCTGGTGCCCCGCCTCAACGAACGGTGTGGCCTTCGGCCCCAAGACATCACGTCGGTTTTCCTCACGAACTTCCGCCCCGCGCATCGCATGGGGCTGGAAGCCTTCGATCAGGCACAGTGGCTGATCTTCGAAACCGAGCGGGAGCGCGTCGGCCGGCAGTTGCTCGCCCGCTTCGAGCAGGAGGACGACAACCAGATCAAGCGCCTGCTCGAGTACGAGATCGCGCTGCTGAAGAAGTGCAAGGCGTCGCCGGACACATTGGCCCAGGGCGTGGACCTGTTCCCGCTGCCGGGTTACACGCCCGGGACGTGCGGCCTGCTGCTGAGTCTGGCGGGGGAGACGTTGCTCGTCGCGGGCGACGCGGTGCCCACGGTGGAACACCTCGAAGCGTCGCAGGTCTTGCGGGCGGCGTTCGACGTGACCGCGGCGATGGAGTCGCTGGTCGAAGCCATCGAGATCGCCGACCTGATCGTCTGCGGCCACGACAACGTCGTGCTCAACCGTGCCCGCCGGCGGGGTTTCTGAATCACCAGAAAACCACGCGGTCGGCGTCGCGGCGATGTTCGCGCACGAGCCGGCTGTTGGGGCCGTCGTTGCGTTCGTATTTCTCCACCGCGTGCTGCGGCGTTCGGCCGACGTCGATGTGGCGCTGGATCGTCCACCGCTTCGCGGCATCCTCGGGCGTGTCGAGCCACCACGTCTGGTCCAGCACGTCCGCCAGGCCGCACCAGGGCTCATCGGTCAGCAGGAGGTACTGCCCCTCGGCAATCAGCAGCGAGGTTGCATGCGTGACGGGAGAATCGCTCGGCACGGGCTCGTGCTCGCGGCGGCTGTAGACGGGCACGTCGCCGACGTGGAGGCGGTCGCGGTAGTGCTGCAACATCGCAAGATAACCCGCCGCGTCGTACGTCAACGGCGCACCTTTGCGATCGATCCAGCCTTGCCGCTGCAGCGCCGCGTTGCTGAGGTGAAAACCGTCCATCGGGGCGTACACCGCGAA
>CAZIXN010000035.1:0-20221 GCA_964543215.1 uncultured Phycisphaera sp. | reverse complement strand
TGGCGGCGGGCGTCGCCGTCATCGAGTTCATGAAGCGGGCCGGCTTCGCGAAAAGCAACGGCGAGGCCCGGCGGCTGATCGAGGGCGGCGGCGTGCGCCTCGGCGAACGCAAGATCGACGACGTCGCCTGCACCGTCACCCCCGACGCGGCGACCGACGGCTACATCCTGCTGCGCGTCGGCAAGAAGAAGCTGTTCCGGTTCGACATCGCGTGACGTGCCCCAACCCGCGTTCAATGAACGCGGGCTTCCTGCTAACCTGAGCTGTCTGCGAGTCGGATTTCGCATTGCCGCCATGGAAGGTTCACCGCCCCCCGATCCCGTTGCCGTCCCGATCGACGCGCCCCGCAAGCCCGCGAAAGCCGGTCACTCGAATTTTCGCCGATTCTTCATCCGGGGTCTGGCGATCGTGCTGCCGACGATCCTGACGATCGGCGTGCTGCTTTGGGCCGCGCGGCTGGTGGACCAGACGATCGCGGCGCCGATCAACGCGGGCATCCGCGAGTTGGTCATCCGCTTCACCGACTACCCCCCCGCCGAGGACGCCGACTTCGTCGATGCCTTCGCGCCCCTGGAACTCGAAAAGCGTTCGGAATACGACGCCTTCCGGCGATACGCCTCGGAGCGCGCCGGGGATTTCGGCTACGGCAACTTCTCGAACCTGCCCGACCCGACGCAGCGTGACATCGAGCTGGAGTGGATGAAGTCCGAGCCGGACAACATCCTCCTCGGCCGGCGCGTCGCCTTCGAGAAGCGCTGGAACCGCTACCGGCTGGGCAGTTGGCCGGTGTTCAACCTGATCGGCCTGCTGCTGGCGATCGTGCTGGTGTACACCGTCGGCGCGTTCCTGTCGCGCTCGATCGGCAACAGGTTGTGGAAAATCGGCGAAAACGCGATCAGCCGCGTGCCTCTGGTGGGCCGGGTGTACCCGGCGTTCAAACAGATCACCGACTTCATCTTCGGTGACGACAGCGAAGACAAGCTCAAGTTCAACCGCGTGGTGGCCGTGCAATACCCGCGCAAGGGGCTGTGGTCGGTGGGTCTGGTCACCGGCAACACGATGCGGACGATCCAGGACACGGCCGGGCAGCACTGCCTGACGGTGTTTGTGCCCAGTTCGCCCACGCCGTTCACCGGCTACGTCATCACGGTGCCGGTGACCGACACGGTGGACCTGCCGGTGACCATCGAAGACGCGCTGAAGTTCGCGGTGTCGGGGGGCGTGGTGGTGCCGCTGCGGCAGATGATTATCGAGCCGGCCCCGCCGTCGCCCCGGGGCGGCCCGCCGCCGCCGACACAGGTGGAGGACGGCGTGACCGCGCCGATCTCGGCGTAGGTCCGGCCCGATGGCGAGCCGGGGCGCTTTCGTCCGTCGGCCCGGATCGGCTATTGTGCGGAGCGGGGACCGATCCCGTCAGGAGACACGCTTGAACATCACCGTCACCGGTCGTCAAATCGAAGTCACCGAAGCCATCCGCGCCCAGGTCGAGCGCCGGGCCGAGAAGTTCCCCCACTACTGGGACCGCATCCGTGAAGTCGATGCGGTCCTCGAAAAGCGCGGCTCGCACACCTACCGCGCCGAATTCGTGGCGCGGGCGGACGGCGTCGAGCCGTTCGTCGCCACCGAGAAACACGGCGACCTGTACGCCGCGATCGATGCGGCGGCGACCAAGCTCGAACGGCAGGTCCGCAACCACCACGCCAAGCTGGTGGACCACAAGCACGCCTGAGTGCCGTGCGCTGCGCATCGTTTTCGTTCGCCTCCCTCGCGTAGACCCAAGCATGAAACTGACCGACCTGGTGGTGCCCGACGCCGTGATCGCCGACCTCAAAGCGACGCAGCGTGACGAAGTGATCGAGGAACTCGTTTCGTCGCTGATCGAAGCCGGTGCCGCCCCGGCGGCGCTCAAGCCGGTGCTGATCGCCGAGATCCTCAAGCGGGAGAAGAACGGCTCAACCGGCTTCGGCAAGGGCGTCGCCGTGCCGCACGTCAAGCACGCCGACCTGCCGAAGCTCGCCGCCGCGGTGGGCGTGAGCCGATCGGGCGTGGATTTCAACGCGCTCGACAAGCAGCCGGTGTACGCGATCTTCCTGCTGCTGTCGCCCAAGGACAAGCCCGACGAACACCTCCAGGCGATGGAAGGCATCTTCTCGAATCTTCAGAAGGACCGCTTCCGAAGCTTCCTGCGGCAGGCGCAGAGCCGCGAGGACATCGTGGATTTGCTCGGCGAGGCCGACGCCCAGCAGATCTGACCTCGCCCTCGCCTACCCCGATGCCGCAAGCTTCCGCCGACGTCAAGATCATCAACCGACTCGGGCTCCACGCCCGGCCGGCGATGTCGGTGGTGGACGTGGCCTCGACCTTCACCAGCGACGTGAAGCTGACCAACGGCACGCAAACCGTCGACGCCAAGAGCATCATGCAGATCATGATGCTCGCCGCGACGCGGGGCACGGCCCTGACCATCCACGCCGACGGTCCCGACGCCGAGCAGGCGGTCGCCGCGATCAAGGATCTGGTGGACCGGAAGTTCGACGACCCCGAATAAGCCCCAGCCGCTTCGCGACTTCGGTGGCCGGGGCGCTGATCGCGTAAGTCAGGAACGCCGCCGCCAGCGTCACCTGCGGCCACACCAACAGCATCAGCCCGCTCACCACCGCCAGCGCCACCACGCCAAACGGTGCCCGGCCGCGCACGTACCGATTCAGAAAGTGCACGTAGCGCAGCCGGCTGACCATCGCCAACGCACACAGCAGCGTCGCCGCAATCAAGACCAGCGCCGCACCAAACGCCGCCCCGTCGCGCATCGGCGTCAGCGGCGTCGCGTCCGGCACGTACAGGAAATGCTGGTGCAGCAACGCCAGACTGGCCACCACGCCCGCCGCGCCCGGCGACGGCAGCCCGACAAACGCCAGGTGCTTGGCGACCTCGCGCTCCGCGTGGTCGGCCAGGGCGTCGTCCGTGCCTTCGTCGTCGTCGCTGCGGTTGAGCTCCACGTTGTAGCGCGCCAGCCGCAGACCCGCACACGCCACGAACGCCGCCGCCACCAGCAGACCGAACCGGTCAAACAGCGTGTCCAGCTCCTGCGACTCGGCCAGAAACGGCGTCTTGACCGCGACCGCCTGCACCACGATGAACGCCGGCGCCACGCCGAAGCTCACCATGTCGGCCATCGAGTCCAGTTGCTCGCCGAGATCCGAGAAGCTGCGCGTCAGCCGGGCGATCCGTCCGTCCAGACCATCGAGCACCATGCCCAGCATCACCAGCAGCGCCGCGAACGTCAGCGGCGACCAGCCGAACGGCAGCGGCGTATCGACCGGGCGTGACGCCGCAAAGATCGCGCCAAAGCCCGACAGCAGGTTCCCCAGCGTGAACAGCGTCGGCAGCACCGCGATCGTGCGGCGCGCGACGTGCTTCCGCCGCGCCGATGCCGGCCTAGCGGACGGCGACCGACGGGCCGGGCCCGGAGGCGGTGGAGATGGCGGAGCCGAACGCACCATCGTCCCATCGTAAGGCACGCGCAGGGTATCCTGAGACCATGCTCAGCGATTCGGTCCAGCCCGCTTCCGACCCCGCGCCGGTCGCGGACCTCTCGGACGTCATCGCCGACCCGCCGCCGGCCTGGCTCGCCGCGCCGTCATGGAAGGCGCGGCTGGGCGGGCTCGCGGTGCTGCTCGGTGCCGGCGCGATTCTCGGCGTCGCCGTCTGGCTTGAGCCCGACACCGCCGGCCTGGGCACGCACACCCAGCTGGGCTGGACCCCCTGCGGCTTCGAAGAGCGCACCGGCCTGCCCTGCGCCACCTGCGGCATGACCACCGCCACCACCCTCGCCGCCGACGGCCGGCTGCTCGCTTCGCTGCGCGTTCAGCCCGCCGGCTTCCTCTTCGCACTCGCCGCCGCGATCTGCCTGTGGGTCGGCGGATGGTCGGCCTGGACCGGCCGATCGCTCACGCCCGTCACGCTCGCCCTGGCACGACCGAAAGTACTCTTGACGCTCGGCCTGGCCGTGATCCTGGCCTGGGGCTACCGCATCGCCGACGCCATGCTCGGCCACCCGTGGACCACGCTTTGACGACAACCCGGTCACCCATCGATTGGATCTCGCTTTCGGACACCGCCATGCACGCCAAACGCTTCGCCGGCCTCGCATCCTCCCTCCTTGCCGCCCTGGTCCTGAGCGCCAGCGTCGGCTGCGCCGTGGTCGCCGCCTTCGACCCCGAAGACAAGCCCCAGCCCGTCGCGGCGCAATACACCGATCTGACCGGCCGAAAAGTCGCGGTCCTCGTCCGCACCGACGAGATGACGCGCTACCGCTTCCCCGAATCCACCAAGGCGCTCAGCAACGCCATGACCCGCTCGATCGCGCAGAACGTCGAGGGCGTCACGGTCGTGCCCACCCGCCGAACCCTCGAATACCAGGAGAAGAACCCGTACTGGCCCGCGGTGCCGCCGAGCCGGCTCATTGGGGCACTTGAAGTCGATCGGCTGATCGTCGTCGACGTCGCCGAATATCGCACGCAGGAACCGGGCAACCAGTACCTCTGGCGGGGCGTGATCGACGCGCTGATTGCGGTGTACGAAGCCGAATCCATCGACCCCGATGACAAAGCCTTCGAGCAGCGCGTGCGTGCCGAGTGGCCCGAGGGCACGACGGTGGGGCTCGTCGAAGGCGACGACGCCACGCTGCAGGCCGCCGCGCTCAGCACCTTCACGCTCCGCGGCGCCGGACTGTTCTACGACCACGAGGAATAAGCATGCCACACCGCACACCTCCCCCGCCGATGCGACGCCTGGGAATCGGCGTCACGTTGATCGGGTGCACGGGGATTCCGCTGTCGCTGCCGGGTTGCGAGATGGCCGCCGTGCCCTTCGCGGGATTCGAGAACTACACCGTGCCGGCGCAGTACGTGCTCCCCGCCCGGCCGACGGTCATCATCGTCGAGCCCGCGTCACGCTCGATCGAGGATCAACGCTTCGCGCGCTTCGTCGCCGCCCGTGCGCAGGTGCAGCTGGCCGACAACCTCGTGAGCCCGCCGGACGCCCCGGCCGCGCAGCCGACCGCGACGCACGACGCACCGGGCCTGTCGCTGATCGACGCCGCCGAGGTCGTGCGGTATCAGGATCAGCAGGGGGCCGCGTATTACGCCATGGCGATCGATCGGCTCGGCCGGGAGTTGGGGGCCGAGGTCGTGATCTACGCGAAGGTCGCCAACGCGAAACTCAACGACCAGGGCGCGGTGCTGCAACCCCAGGCTCGCTTGATGGTGCGTGTCGTGGATGCGCGCACCGGCGACCGGCTCTGGCCCCAGCAGCACGCGGGCATGGAGGGCGACGTCACCGCCTGGCCGATCTCGGTGGGCGGCGTACACCAGACCACCTCGGCCGGCGAACTCAGCGGCACGACGCGCGACCGCGCGTGGCGCGACCTGGCCGACAGCGCGGGGCTGGAGTTGTCACGCCTGTTCTACGAATGGCAGCGCCCGCAGCCCGGCGCCAAGGCCGAGGCCGAGAAGCAACGCATCCAGAAGCAGAAGCGCACCAACAAGGCGGCCCTGCCGTGACCGAAGCGACCACGACTCCCGCCCCAGCCGCACCGCAACGGGCCGGCCCGGCGCGCGTGCTGCACGTCCTGGACGACCGCGCCGACGAGGCCTGCGGCACGACGCTCGCGCTGCTCGCGCAAACCCTTGCCGAGCAGGCGCAAGCCGGCGTGACGACGCGCGTCCTGCTGCTGGGCGGTCAGGCCCTCGGACAAGCGGTGCGGGCCGCGGGCATCGCCGACTTCGAGCGCGTCGCGCCGCCGCTGGGCAGGCCCTGGCTCGCGCCCACCGTGCTCCACCGCGCCTTCGGCGACGACGCCGGCCAAGGACACACCGACGTCGTCGAAGCCTGGTCGCTCATGGCGCTCGGCGCCGCCGCGATTTTCCGCCCGCACACGCCGCGCATCATGCACCTGCTCCAAACGCCCGACCCGACCATCCAACGACGGCTGAACCGACTCATGATGCGGGCCGGCTTCGACCTGAAAACACCCACCGGGCATCTGCGCCGCGCCGTCATCGCCGGCGGCCTGCCGCCCGGCCGGGTGTTCCACGCATCCGCCCGCCTGCAACGCCCCGCAGCGCGGCCGTCCCCCACCGCCCCCGCCGCAACGTTCGACTTCGCGTACCACCGGCCACGCACCGTCGCGCTGCTGGGCGATCCCGCATGGGCCGTGCCCACCGCCGACGTGGCCCTGGCCGTTTCGATGTCGCAGGAAATCACCCAACGCCCGCTGCGGCTGCTGGTCCATCCCGATGCCGATCAACGCGCCCGCGCCCAACGCCTGCTCAACGACCTCGACCGACCCGACATGCTCGTCCAGGACGCCGCGGCCGACACGCCCTGGAACGTCTTCGGCGGGATCGACGCCGTCATGCTCGGAACTCGCGCCGCGCCGCTTTTGATCCCGCTGATCCTCGACGCCGGCCTACCGGTGCTCGCGCCCGACCTGCCCCAACACCGCGAGCTGCTCGGCGACACGCTCGACAACACCCGCGTGTTCTGGGCTCCCGACGCCCGGCCGCGCCACCTCGCCCACGCCCTCACCCAATGGGTCCGCCACGAAGACCCCACCGTCTGCCCCTCCAAACCCACCGTCGGCAAGCTCCTGGCCATCTGACGCCGCACCACCGCCATGCCGGTGCCCCCGCCCCAACCACTCCTCTGCGAAACCTGCGGCTACCCCCTGCCGAGTCTGGAGCACACCCAAGCCTGCCCCGAGTGCGGCACGCCCGCGACGGCCTCCGACCCGGCCCTGCGCACCGGCCCGCTGTGGCACTCCCGCCCCGGCCCGGGCGCGTGGATCGACATCGCCTTGGCCCTGCTGATCCAGCCCTCGCGGTTTTTCCGCACCCTTCGCCTCGACGGCTCCAACCTGATGCCCCGGCTGTTCCTGCTCTCGGTCGCGTGCCTCGTCGGCGGCGGGTGGGCCGTCGGCGAAGCGGTGTGGAACCACCGGCCGATCCCCCTGGCCTGGGGCTCGGGGATGATCGCCGCCAAGGCGGTGCTGCTCCTGTCCTACATCGAGGCCGCCGGCGTCACGTTCTTCTCACGCCAGCGCGGCTGGCGCGTCCCGTTTCGCCTGGCCGAGCGCTTGGTGTGCTACGCGGCCGTCGGCTGGCTGCCCGCCGCCGCCGGCATGATGCTCGTCAACGTCGCGTGGCAGTCCGGGGCCCTTGCCGACACGCTCCGCCCGTGGCTCCCGGCCTCTGGCCTCGTTCCCGCCACGTCGGTCGTGCCGATCATCCTCGTGGCCAATGCCGGCCTGCTCATGATGCTCTTCGAAGCCTGGGTCTACCTCGGCGTCCGCCAGGTTCGCTACGCCAACGCCCCGAAAACCCGCCCCACGCATCCCTCACGCCACCTTGACGATGAACCACGCGTAAACGTATGATCCTGCTTCGCCCGAACGACGTATGAACGGGCGCTCATCCGGCACGATTCAGGGGGCTTCACCGCCCGCCGACGACCCGGGAAGACAATTCGCCGACCCGTGGTGTATGCCGCAAACTGGCGAAATCACTCGACTTAGCCCGCAATCCTTCTCTCCGAGGTCCTCGCGGTGACGTTACTGATCTTCATCCTGCTTTGCCTGGCCGGGCTCCTGGCCTACCGGGCAAACGAAGTCGCGGCCTGCCGTGACCGCGCGGGATGCACAATCAGCCGTCGCCGCCCCGCCCTCGATCCGCCGCCGCCGCTGTCGCCCCGCGCGGCAATCGGCGTCGTGGGGATGTTCGAGAGCATCAAGGTTGCGATCCCGATCCAGGCCGGCCCCACGCCGCGTCCGCATCACCGCTGAGCCGCGCCGTCTTCTCGCGGGCCACCGGCCCGACCCCGTCGTCAACCCGAACCGTGCCGCCCGTCGCGCCCACGTTGTGGGAACCTCGCGAAGGGTTTTCACGTTCTCCTCCTCCCCCAAGGGTTGACCCACATGCTCGAAGCCCTGCTCATCATCGTCGCCCTGATCGTCGGCGCGGCCGCCGGTCTGTTCGGTGCCAAGTTCATCACCGGCAAGTCCGTCGCCTCCGCCAAGGCCGAGGCCGACACCCTCCTCGCCAACGCCAAGGCCCAGGGCGAAACCCTCGCCAAGCAGATCGAACTCGACGCCCGGAACGAACAGGCCAAACGCCGCGACGACCTCGCCGCCGAACTCGCCAAGGAACGCGACGAAGTCGACGAGAAGGAACGCCGACTCGCCAAGCGTGAAGACCTCCTCGACCGCAAACTCGAAACCCTCAGCGAGAAGGAAAAGTCCATCACCGACCTGGGGGCCGACCTCAAGCAGCGCGAGTCCGCCGTCAACACCAAGCAGGCCAGGCTCGACGAACTGCTCGCCCACCGCGAGGCCGAGGACGCCAAACACGAAGAGCAGAAAAAGCAGGACCTGCTCCGCATCAGCCACCTCAGCGAAGACGACGCCCGGCGTGAAGCCATGACGCTGCTCCAGCAGCAGTGCCAGGCCGAGGCCGGCCAGATCGTCAAGGCCGCCCAGGAACGCGCCCAGGAAGATGCCAAGGAAAACGCCCAGAAGATCCTGCTCGAAGCCATCCAGCGCTTCGCCGGCGAACACACCGCCGAATCCACCACGAACTCCGTGCAGATCGAAGACGACGCGATGAAAGGCCGGGTCATCGGCCGCGAAGGCCGAAACATCCGCGCTTTCGAACAGGCCACCGGCGTCGACGTCGTCGTCGACGACACGCCCGGCGTCATCATCGTCTCGTGCTTCGACCCCGTCCGCCGCGCCGCCGCGTCCCACTGCCTCCGCACCCTCCTCAAGGACGGCCGCATCCACCCCGCCCGCATCGAAGAACTCGCCAAGGAATCCTTCGAACTCTTCGAGGAAAAAATCGTCAAGTACGGCAAGGACGCCGCGCTCGAAATCAACCTGCCCGGCATGCACCCCAAGGTCAGCGAAACCATGGGCCGGCTCCACTACCGCACGTCCTACGGCCAGAACATCCTCCGACACTCCATCGAAGTCGGCGCGCTCTGCCAGGTCATCGCCGATGAACTCGGCCTGGACGGCGAACTCGCCCGACGCTGCGGCTACCTCCACGACATCGGCAAGGCCCTCGACCACGACACCGAAGGCGGCCACCCCAAAATCGGGGCCGACTTCCTCCGCAAACACGGCGAGAAAAACGAGGCCGTCCTCAACGCTGTCGAAGGCCACCACAACGACATCCCCGCCACCACGCCCTACACGCCCATCGTCATGGCCGCCGACGCCATCAGCGGCGCACGACCGGGCGCTCGACGCGAAACCCTCGAGAAATACATCAAACGCTTGAAGGAACTCGAAGCCATCGCACGCAAGCCCAGGGGCGTTCGCGAAGCCTTCGCCGTCCAGGCCGGCCGCGAAGTCCGCATCATCGTCGACCCCGAACGCATCGACGACGCCGCCTGCCACTTGCTCGCCCGTGACATCGCCAAACAGGTCTCCGACGAAATGACCTTCCCCGGCGAGATCAAGGTCACCGTCCTCCGCGAAATCCGAACCATCGACTACGCCCGCTGAATCAACCACCGCGGACCGGTCGCTTCAGCGACCCCTCCCGTCCCAACCCAAACACCCCCAAAGCCCACGGATTCCATCCGTGGGCTTTTTTCATAAAATCCTCCCATGGCGACGAAGAAAACCAAAACCACCGCCGGCACCCTCCTGACCGTCGTCCTCGCCCTGATCGTCTTTGCCGCCCAGCAACTCGGCTGGATTCAACTCGACAACCAACCCCAGACCGCGCCCGGCCCGCGCGACACCAACAGCTCGCCCTCGCCCACCCGCAACCGCCACGCCACGCCCGAAGCCTTTCCCGGCTCCACGCCTCCGTCCAACGGCCGCTTCGAACTGCCCGGCCCCGACGACGTCCACCCCATCACGCAACTGCAACACCGCGGCGCCACCGACCAACCCGTGACCGGCTCGGGCGTCATCGTCAAAGTGCTCCCCGACGACAACGACGGAAGCCGACACCAACGCTTCCTCGTCGAACTCTCCGACGGCCATGTCGTCAAAATCAGCCACAACATCGACCTCGCCCCCCGCATCCCCAACCCGCGCGAAGGCGACACCCTCGAATTCAAAGGCGACTTCGAAGCCAACAAACTCGGCGGCGTCGTCCACTGGACCCACCACGACCCGCGCGGCCGACACGAACCCGGCCACCTGATCCACCGCGGCCAGAGATACGAGTAATCCACCGTTGCCCCCGAAGCCCACCGACACCGTCGGTGGGATGCTCACGTTCTCGGACTCAGCACGCGTTCAACCGGTTATCCTGCATCAATCGAGCGCGCCTGCCACCGTCCTTCTCACCCTCGCGTTCCGCCTCGTCGATACCAACCAGGAGACCGTCACCGCGACGGGACAGGGGGTTTTGCGCGAGAAGATTTCGATCAGGAAGCCAGCACCATGAAGCACTACGACGTCGTCGTCATCGGCACCGGACCCGCCGGCCAGAAGGGCGCCATCCAGGCCGCCAAGCTCGGCAAGCGCGTCGCCATCATCGAAAAACAGAACGTGCTCGGCGGTGCCCAGATCAACACCGGCACCATCCCCAGCAAGAGCCTCCGCGAAGCCGCCCTCCACCTCACCGGCTCCAACGGCGGCGGCCTCTACAGCGACACGCAACAGGTCAAAAAGAACGTCACCATGCAGGACCTCATCGCGATGTCCTCCCAGGTCATCCGCCACGAATGGAACGTCATCCGCGACCAGTTCCAACGCAACAACATCGACCTGATCTGGGGCACCGCCCACTTCGAAGGCCCCAACCTCCTCATGGTCTCCCGCGAAGGAGAGACCGAGATGATCACCGCCGACAAGTTCCTCGTCGGCGTGGGCACCCGCCCCGCCCGCCCCGACAACGTGCCCTTCGACGGACACCGCGTCTTCACCTCCGACGAAGTCACCCGCCTGCCCAACCTGCCCAAGTCCATGATCGTCGTCGGCGGCGGCGTCATCGGCACCGAATACGCCTGCATCATGGCCACCCTGGGCGTCCGCGTCACCCTCGTCGAAGGACGAAACGAGGTCCTGGGCTTCCTCGACTCCGAAATCACCGGCGCGTTCATGTACTTCATGCGGCAGTCCGGCATCACCCTGCGCCTCGGCGAGAAGGTCGAGCAGATCGAGCTCATCGACGCCAGCAACGGCACCACCCGAACCCTCGTGCAGGCTCAACTCGAATCCGGCAAAACCCTCCGCGCCGAAACCCTGCTCTACGCCGTCGGACGGCAAGGCGTCTGCGGTGCGCTCGGCCTGGAAAACGTCGGCATCACCTTTGACGACCGCGAACGACTCAAGGTCAACGACCACTACCAGTGCCTCCGCAGAGTCGAAATCGAAACGCCACAGGAAGAACCAGTCCTCGTCACCCCCGACGGCATGGAAGCAGGCGCCGGCGACGGCAACGACGCCCGCTTCACGCGACGCAGATCCGACGCCGCCCCCAAGCCCGAGTTTCGCTGGGAACCCGTCGACCACGTCTACGCCGCCGGCGACGTCATCGGTTTCCCCGCGCTCGCCTCGACCTCGATGGAGCAGGGCCGACGCGCCATCGCCCACGCGCTCGGCGAGGACTGCGGCAACTACAACACCGACCTGTTCCCCTACGGCATCTACGCCGTCCCCGAAATCTCCATGGTCGGCAAAACCGAAGAACAGCTCACCGCCGAAGGCATCCCCTACGAAGCCGGCATCGCCCGCTACGAGGAAATCGCACGCGGCCAGATCCTCGGCGACCGCACCGGCATGCTCAAAATGCTCATCCACCAGGACACCCACGAAGTGCTCGGCGTCCACGTCATGGGCACCGGCGCCACCGAACTGGTCCACATCGGCCAGTGCGTCATGGGCCTGGGCGGCAAGGCCGAGTTCTTCATCAACAACGTCTTCAACTTCCCCACCCTCGCCGAGGCTTACAAAGTCGCGGCCTACAACGGCCTCAACAAGCTCGCCCACATCTGAGCCCCCCGCCTCGGACGGATCGCTTCAGCGACCCGTCCCCCGTAGCCCCATCAACCACCGATCCGCCACAAACGGCCCGAACGGCAGCATCGCCGCCACACCCACCCCCAACGCCAAGGCTCCGCTCAACGGCACCCGCCGCCACGCAACCACCAGCAACACCATCAGCCACATGAACAGCACCCCGTGCGCCCAGCCCAGATAATGCACCGCCGCCGGCCGTTCCGCGAGATACTTCAGCGGCATCGCCACCCCCAGCAGCAGCAGATACGACACGCCTTCCAACAGGCTCACGATGCGCAGCCGCCTCAGCGCCGTGGGTGAATCCAGTCCAAGCATCGCAGCGTTCTACGTCATGCGAACCCGGCGTGCCAACCCGACACGCACACGCGATCAATCGGCCGTCGGCTCGAACACCACCCGCGGCGACGCCGGCACCGCCGCGGCTCCCCCACCGCCGGACGTCTCGAGACTCGCCGGAGCATCCGACGCCACGACGCGTGACGTCGGCAGGCCCGCTACACCGATCAGATAATCCGCCACCGTCTGCACCCGACGCTGCCGCAACGCCACGAACGCCTGCGCATCCAGCGGCACCTGCGCCAACACCGCCCGCTCCGCCTCCTCGAACGGCACCGCGGGCTCCGCCGAATCGACGCCCGCCGATCCAGCCGCCTCCTCCGCCGCCGGCCCGTCCTGCGACCCAGGCACCGCGTCGGCCGACACGGCGTCCTCTGCGCTCGGCGGCATCTCGACATCGTCCCCATCGGCCGGAACATCGTCCGTCGGCATCGCCACCTCCGCAGATGCGGCTTCCGGGCCCGCCGCCTCGGTGGACGCCATCAGCGTCTCGTCATACGACGCGCTCGTTGCCGGGACACCCGCCTCATCGCCCGATCCGCCCGATCCGCCCGTTCCGCCCGTTCCGTTGGCTTCAACCGCGTCGCTCGTCTCCACCGTCGAGGATGAAGCCCGCGCCACGCCCGAATGCATCGTCCGCCCCGCCCGCAACCGCCGCGTCCGCGTCTCTTCCTGCGCAGCGCGACGCGCCGATCGCTCCGCCGCTGCCCCCCCGTCCGAAGAACCCAGCACCGGCAACTCCAGCCGCAACTCCGTCGGCTCGTCACGCACCAACTCCTGATCCTCCGCCACGGCCACGTCACGCGACGCCTCAGCTGCGGGAGTATTCGTCGCCTCCGACGCCTCCGACGCCTCCGATGATTGACCGTCGTCCGCCGCCGCATCGGCGGAGTCTTCCAAGGCGAGCGTGCTGGGCGGCGTCGCCGCAGATTCCGTTGCCGCTTCCGTCGCCGGCGGGTCGGCCGGCGCGGCCGAGTCGCTCGACGTGGACGCCGCATCGTCGTCCACGGCCGTGTCCGCATCGGCCGCGGCCGGGCTCCTCGTAGGGGTCGCCGATTCGGACGTCTCGGGCGACGCCATCGCCGCGTGCGCAAACCGCACCGCGTCGCGATACTGCTCGTCGCCGACCGGGATCGTCTCGGGGTTCTGGCGCTGCGCATCGCCGGTGTCGAGCGTCTGCGCCTTCTTTTCCTGCAACGCACGGATGAACGCCGCGCGACGCAGCGGCGGCTCATCGAGCGAACGCGTGGGCAGGCCCTTCACCGCCAGCCCCAGGGCCGGCCGCTCCTGCATCGCCTTGCCGAGCAGATCAAGCTTCCCGGTTGTTTCGGCGGTCAGATCGGCCGAGCCTGGCGCAAACGCGACGAACGAAAGATCGGGCGCTTCGCCGCCTCCCGCCGACGCGCCCGGCACCAGGCCGCCGAGCATCTGGAACGGGGAACTCGCCACCCCCACGACCACATTCGTCAACGCGTGCATGACGATCCCCGCCACCGAGATGCTCGGGTCCGAGAGGTCGCCGCTGATCCTGATCGGCGGCGGGCTGATCGTGCCGTCCGGCCCCTTGAGGATCGCCACCGCCAGACCCACCGGCAGCGACGTCGCGTTCCCGCTGGCGACCTTGTCGCCGAAGTTGAACGACGCGATGCGCAGCGGAATCATCGCTTCGAGATGCTGCTCGATGAGCTTGATCGTCAGCGCATCGTCGGGCTTGGTGTTGAGCGTCCCTTCCTGAATCGCTCGGCCGACGTACTCGCCGCTCACCGGCGACAGCGGTCGCAGCGCGAACTTGTCCACAACGATGTTCAGATCGATGGTGGATTTCAACGGTTCCGCGAGGTTCGGCAAGGTCGTGCCGTCGATCGCGATGCTCCCGTCGTAGATGCGTGTGCCAAAGCCGATGGTCGCGGCGCTGCCCGCCGCCGTGTCCAGGCCTGACAACGAGAGTTGCAGATCGCGCAGTGAAACGTCTAACGGCGGGCCGAAGCCGTGGACCTGAAGGTCGATCGCGCCGCCCACGGTGAACTCGCCGATGGCGATCGTGGGCACCGCGGCGTTGTCGCCGCTCGCTTCGCCCATCCCCGCGGTGATTTGCGAACCCGTCAGGTCCAGCGTGCCTTCCGGCAAGCGCAGTCGGTCGTCGGCCTGCTGCACATAGGGCGCGATCGGTGCGAGTATTAGGCCGGTGGTCTGAAGCGTCGCGATCGTCGCACGGCTGGCGAGCGGCTCAACCCGGCCGGTGATCTTCGCCGTACCGCCCGAGGCGACGGCGGTGTCGAGTTGGAAGTCGACCACATAGTCGGTTGCGGTGCGGATCGGCCCGGCCGAAAAGGTCGTCTCCGCCACGGCGAGCTCGACGTTGGGCTCGACCGCGAAATCACGCCACCGTGCCTTCGCCGCGTCGACCGAAATCTGCTCCACGCTCAACGTCCACGACGCCGTGGCCGCGTTGGCGGTTTCGATCACGCCCCGCAGCGCCTCGTCCAGCGGCCGCGGCAGACCGTCCGCCGCGTCCGGCGGAATCAGCGCGAGGTTCTCACGTTGGGCTCCCGCCTTCTTGAGCGTCGCCGGCGAGCTTCCGTTGCTGGCGTCGGCGGACGTGCCGACCAGCGCATCAACCAGGTCCAGCAGCGCCAGCGAACCGTCGGCCTCACGCTGCACCGTCGCGTCCGGCGCAACCACCGACACGCGCTGAACCGTCAGCGTCCGGGCCACCGCGTCGGCGACGGCGTCTTCGATACTGAACGTCTCAAAAGACAGCAGCGGATGCTTCGGCAACGCGACGTTCAGGCCGGTCACCGTCAGGTTCTTCAGCGTCGCCGACGCGGCCCGAGGCGACTTCGACGGTGCGAGTTCGTACGTCAATTCGAGGCTCGCCTGACCCTGGTTGAGATCGAGATGCGCGTACCGCCGGAGGTACGGCTCGTACACCGACAGATCGAAACCCCGGACCACGATCGTGCCCGTGGCTTCGAGCGGGTTGAGGAGCACCTGGCCTTCCCACGTCACGTTCTCGGCGGCCTCGGTGGCGGCGGAGAAGCGGTGCATGTTGGCGTGCAGCGGCTGCGTGTCGAACACGCCCACCGTGAAGCTGATGGGTTCGATCGTGCGGTCGGGCGCGCCCGCGATCATGCGGTCGACGAACTCGACCTGCCCATCATCGATCGTCAGCGATTCGCCGCGCACGCGCGGCAGGGTGATCGGCTCGCTCGGCTCGTCGGAACTCTTGAACAGCGACGCCAGATTCAGCGAGCCGTCTTCATTCAGCACCGCGAGCAGAAACGGCCTTTCGAGCGCGACCGTGCGCAACACGAACCCTTCGCGGAAAAGCGACGACGCCTGCAGGTTCCCGTAGAGCCGGTCGAGCCCGACCACTTTCGTGCCCTGCTCGTCGGTGACCGCGACGCCTTCGAGCGTGAGCGACAGCGTGAAAGGGTTCGTGCGGATCGTGTCCACCTGCACGTCGCCGTTGATCAGCGAGTCGGCCACCATCGGCACGACCCACCTCTGCGCGACCCAGGGGACGACGAAAAACCCGATGAGCGCATAGATCGCCACCGCCACCGGCACCGCGATCGCCAGCCGTTTCTTCCAGCGGCCGCCCTTGCGTGCCGACGTCTTCGAGTCTGTCGTTGGAACCGAGTCACCCGCTTTTTTCGCCACAACACACCTCCCATGATCGGCAGCGCCGCGTCAAGCAGCGGTCAAGCAACGTCCACCAGTTTACGGATGCCCGCCCCACGATCCAGCCCAACCGAACAATCACGCCCATCCGAGCAGACGCCGCCGCGCTTCGTCGTAGCGCGCCACAGTCTGCGTGACGATCTCGGCGGGGATCGCCGGCCCGGGCGGCTGCTGATCCCACCGCCCTTCCCGCACCAATCCCTGCAGAAAATCACGGACGAACTGCTTGTCGAAGCTCGGCTGCTCCCGGCCGACGACGTACGACTCGGCCGGCCAGAAACGCGAGCTGTCGGGCGTAAGCGCCTCGTCGATCAGAATCGGCAACGCGCCCGGCGCCGCCTTTCCGGGATCGACCGGGACCCCGAACTCGAACTTCGTATCCGCCAGCAGAATGCCCCGCCGCTCGGCCACGTCGTGCGCGAAGCGGTACGCCGCGATGGACATCTCCCGCAATCGCCGCATCAGCGCCTCGCCGACCTGCTCGCACGCCGCACCGAAGCGGATCGGTGCGTCGTGCCCCTCCGCGGCCTTGGTCGTCGGCGTGAAGATCGGCTCGGCAAGCCGCTCGCACCGCCGCAAGCCGGGTGGCAACGCCACGCCGCACACCGCGCCGTCTCGCTCGTACGCCGACCAACCCGAGCCCGTGAGATACCCACGCACCACACACTCGATGGGCACCACCCGCGTCGGCCGACCGATGAGCACGCGGCCGCGCAGCGTCGCCCGCTGCGCGTCGTCCAGCCCCTGAAGGTCGTCGGGGTCGGTCGACAGCAGGTGGTGCGGCAACGCTTGGCCGAAATGCTCCGCCAGCCGCGCGAACCACCACGCGCTGACTTCCGTGAGCACCGCACCTTTGCCCGGGATGCCATCGGGCATCACCACGTCAAACGCGGACAACCGATCGGTCGCCACCAGCACGACGCAAGACCGGCCGTCCTTGAGCGTCGCGTCGTATACATCCCGCACCTTGCCCACCCGGCGATTGGGTAGCGGCAGGTCCGTCTTCATCAGCGGCAAGTCGGCCATGGCCAGAGCGTACCGGGCGACCGCACCGCCATCGGTCCACCCACGCCGCCTAAGGTGTCGCATGGCCCGCACACCATCCTCACGCTCGCCCGCCGCACGCCTGGCCCAGTCACTCAAAAAGCGCGACGACTTCGCCAACCCCCGGCAAGCGGCGTACCTCGCGCTGGCCCGCACCGCCAGCGACCTGGGATGCGACCTGGCCGAACTCTTCCGCGGCCACGGCCTGACACCCTCGACCTACAACGCCCTGCGCGTCCTCCGCGGCCACCGCCCCGACGGCCTGCCCTCGCAGGACATCGCCCCCCAACTGCTCGACCGCGGCGCCGACGTCACCCGCCTGATCGATCGCCTCGTCAAGCAGGGCTGGGCCGAACGCACCAAGGACAAGTCCGACGGCCGGATCGTCCGCGTCCAGATCACCCGCCAAGGCCTGTCCCTCCTCAAGCGGCTCGACGGCCAGGTGATGGACATCCACGACCGGCAGTTCGCGGGTTTCAGCGAAGCCGAGCTCGATCGCCTGCTCCGTCTGCTCGAAAAGGCCCGCGAAGCGCCGAAAGACTGATCGCCGCCGCCCGCCAACTCGAAATGGGTGACGCAAGATTTGCATCTCCCGACCCCAACGGCGATGATCCTGTCATGAGACACGTTCTCAACGAAGCCGAACCCGATCCAAACCCCAAAACCGCCGCCCCGCCGCTCACCCCCCTGGCCGACCTCCGCCCCGGGGACACGGGCATCGTCCGCACCGTCGCCACCGGCCAGCCCGAACTCCGCGACCGCATGCGCGCCATGGGACTCTGCGAGGGCCGACGACTCCACGTCCTGCGCACCGGGCCACGCCTCATCGTCGTCACCATGGGCACCCGCATCGGCCTGGCCCGCGAACTGGCCCGCGATCTCCTGCTCGAAACCGAACCCAACCCAACCCCAGCCGCCCCGCAAAGCAAGCAGCCGTGAGCACCGCCACGCCCCCCCCGCCACAAGCCGACCACGCCGACACCCTCACCGTGTCGGGCAAATCGCTGTCCCTGCACGTCCTGCCCACGCCCCACCGCCCCGGCAAACGCATCGCCCTCATCGGCACCCCCAACGCCGGCAAGACCACGCTCTTCAACAAGCTCACCGGCCTGCGCGCCCGCACCGCCAACTTCGCCGGAACCACCGTCGAAAGGCGCTCCGGACTCTGGCTGGTCAACGGACAACGCACCGAACTCCTCGACCTGCCCGGCCTCTACGCCATGGACGCCACCACGCCCGACGAGGCCATCGCCGTCGCCGCGCTCTCCGGCGGACTCGCCGGCAACGACCGACCCGACGGCGCCGTCATCGTCGTCGACGCCACCCAACTCAACCGGCAACTCTTCCTCGCCTCCCAGGCCCGCGAAGTCGGCCTGCCCGCCGTCGTCGCCATCACCCAGTGGGACCGCGCCAAAGCCCTGGGCGTCACCATCGACTTCCCCCGACTCGCCGACGAACTCCAGTGCGCCGTCGTCCCCATCAGCGCCAAAACCGGCGAAGGACTCGACGAGCTCAACTCCGTCGTCGCCTGCGAACTGCTCGGCAACGAACACGCCTGCCCCACCGCGCAAAGCGCCCTCATGGGCAACGCCGAGTCGCTCTGCCCCAGCGCCTGCGGCGGATGCCCCCAGCAAGCCCGATACGACTGGGCCGACCGCGTCTTCGGCACCGCCATCCACCACCGCGGCGAACTCTCCGACAAAGCCACCGATCGACTCGACGCCGTCCTCGCCCACCCCTGGGTCGGCCTGCTCGCCTTCGCCGGCGTCGCCTTCGCCGTCTTCGCCCTGCTCTTCCAGATCGCCGCCGTCCCCATGGACTGGATCGACCAGCCCTTCGCCGCCATCGGCTCGGCCGTCGCCAACGTGCTGCCCGAGGGCCTGCTCGCCAGCTTCTTCGTCGACGGCCTCATCGGCGGCGTCGGCGGCGTCATCATCTTCCTCCCGCAGATCATGCTCCTGTTCTTCGCGCTGTCCCTGCTCGACGATTCAGGCTATCTCGCCCGCGCGGCCCTCGTCATGGACCGCCTCATGCAACGCGTCGGCCTGCCCGGACGCGCGTTCATCCCCATGCTCTCCGCGCACGCCTGCGCCATCCCCGCCCTCATGAGCACCCGCGTCATCGAAAACCGCCGCGACCGGCTCGTGACCATGCTCATCATCCCCCTCCTGACCTGCTCGGCCCGACTCCCCGTCTACGTCATGCTCGTCGCCCTCCTGTTCATCCAGACCCCCCTCATCGCCGGCGCGGTCATGCTCGGCTGCTACCTCCTGGGCATCGTCGCCGCCCTGATCATGGGCTTCGTCTTCCGACACACCTTCCTCCAAGGCAAGCCCGCGCCGCTCCTGATCGAACTCCCCGCCTACCGCCTGCCCTCCTTCCGCGGCGCGCTCATCGTCATGCTCGACCGCGGCTGGGTCTTCCTCAAGCAGGCCGGCGGCATCATCCTGGCCATCTCCATCGTCCTGTGGTTCGCCTCCACCTTCCCCCAACTGCCCGAAGACCGCGTCGCCCAAACCGTCTCCACCGAGCAGCGCACCGAACTCGTCGCCCTCGCCACCGCCGCCGACGCCGGCGACGAAGCCGCCCAAGCCGCCTACGACAACCGCATCGCGCAAGCGCAGGCCGAGTACTCCGTCGCCGGCCGCATCGGCCGCGCCATGGAGCCGGTCTTCGCGCCGCTGGGCTTCACCTGGCAGATGAACGTCGGCGTGATCAGCTCCTTCGCCGCCCGCGAAGTCTTCGTCTCCACCATGGCCATCGTCCACGGCGTCGGCGACGCCGAAGAAGGCAAGCCCCTCTACGACCTGCTCGCCCAGCAGAAACGCGCGGATGGCTCGCCCGCGTTCAACCTGCCGACCTGCCTGAGCCTGCTCGTGTTCTTCGTGCTCGCCATGCAGTGCCTGCCCACTCAGGCCGTCATGAAAAAAGAAACCGGCACGTGGAAATGGCCCATCTTCCAACTGCTTTACATGTCCGCCCTCGCCTACAGCGGCGCCTTCATCACCTATCAGATCGCCACCGCCCTTTCCGCCACCTGAGGCGGTCCACCCCCGTCCCGCCGCGTTCCCGCCGCTGCCTCGAACCCCGCGCGGTGAGTGTGCAGCGTCGCTCTGCACT
>CAZIXN010000034.1:12921-20402 GCA_964543215.1 uncultured Phycisphaera sp. | reverse complement strand
CCCGCTGGCCCGAATCGCCGATCACCTCGCATAGCAACCCCATCGGCCAACGCGGCGGCCCGCAACGCCCACGGCCTTGCCCGGCACCACCGACGCTCGGCCGCCCACTTTCCTGATCGAGACAACCGGCCCGACCGTCGCAGAACCGCCGCCGCATAGCATGACAACCCCGCTTACACGCTCCGCGTTCGCCTCGCGATTCATCCCACGGATTCGCCATGATTCACGCCTTGCTCATCGCCGCGCTGCTGCTGGTCCCGGTCGCCGGCTTTGCGCAAGGGGCCGGCCCGGGCGTCCACATTTCCCGCGTGGCCGACGAAGCCTGGGCGCGCAACAGCGTCAACACCACCGTCTTCCGGCACGCCGTGGTTTCGCATGGCGAGCATCAATTCACCGCCTTCTACGACGACGCCCGCCGGGTCGTGCTCGCGAAGCGATCGCTGGGGTCGGACGAATGGACGCGGCACACCACCGCCTTCACCGGCAACGCCGACGACGCCCACAACGGGATCAACCTCGGCCTCGACGGCGACGGCTACTTGCACCTTGCCTGGGATCATCACGCCAACCCGCTCCGCTACGCGCGTTCCGTCCGACCGATGTCCACGGAGATGTCCGAACCCACCGCCATCCTTGGCCGCAACGAAAAGCACGTCACCTACCCGCAGTTCTTCACGCTGCCCGACGGTCGACTGCTGCTGCTCTACCGCGACGGCGGCAGCGGCAACGGCAACCTTGTCATCAACCGCTACGACCCCGCCACGAAGATGTGGCAACGCCTGCACGACAACCTGCTCGACGGTCAGGGTCAACGCAACGCCTACTGGCAGGCCGCCGTCGATCCCGCCGGTGGCGTCCACCTGGCCTGGGTCTGGCGGGAGACCGGCGACGTCGCCAGCAACCACGACCTGGCCTACGCCCGCAGCGACAACGCCGGCCAAACCTGGCAAACCATCGCCGGCCAGTCCTACGACCTGCCCATCAACGCCGACACCAGCGACTACGCCCTGCGCATCCCGCAGAACCACGGCCTCATCAATCAGACCGGCATTGCCGGCGATGCGCAAGGCCGACCTTACATCGCAACCTACTTCCGACCTCTTGAACAGGATGACGCCGCCGATCCCGACGTCCCGCAGTACTGGCTCATCCACCACGACGGAACCGCGTGGCAACGCCAGCGCATCGGCCAACGCACCACGCCCTTCACGCTCGGTGGCCACGGCACGCGCCGCACGCCGATGGCCCGGCCGCAGGTCGCCGTCGGCGGCGAAGCGCCTCGGGCCGTCCACGTCGTCTTCCGCGACCAGGAGCGCGGCGACCGCGTCACCGTCGCCTCCCGCCGCCTCGACGACAGCGACGCCGGAAGCAGTGCGTGGACGATGCGCGACCTCACCGACGACTCCTTCGGCCAGTGGGAGCCCGCGTTCGACCACCCGCTCTGGCAGCGCCAAGGCCAGTTGCATCTGTTCGTTCAGAAGGTCACGCAGGTCGATGCCGAAGGCCTCGCCGATAGCACCCCCACGCCGGCCTCGATCCTTCAGTGGACGCCGTGAACGCCTGCGCCCGGCCCGTCAGCGCAGCGCGAACCACCACCACACCGCCAGCGCGCCCGCCAGACCCGCCGGCAGCGTCGTCAGCAGACGCGCATGCCGATCGCGGAAACGGGCCCATTTCCCCCGCAGCGGCTCGCGATACGCCGACACCGGTCGGCCCTCGCGGAAACGCAGCAGGTCTTCGGCCATGAGCGCCGCGTTGGCGTAGCGCTGCGTGCGATCCTTGGCCAGCGCCTTGAGACAGATCGCTTCCAACGCCGTCGGTATCTCGCGGCCGAGCGGCGCGCAACGCGACGGCGGGATCGCCGCCTCGTGACACACCCGCTGCACCATCGTCGCCAGATCGCTCGGCCACACCGCCGGCTTGAGCGCGAGCATCTCGTACAGAATCAGGCCGAGGCTGTACACGTCGCTGCGTTCGTCCAGCGACGCATCGCCGACGGCCTGCTCGGGCGACATGTACATGGGCGTGCCGTAACGCCGGCCCGGCTGCGTCGCGCTCATGTCGGACATCCCAAACCCCTGCGCGTCCTCGGGCAACCAACGCGTGGACGCCGGGGTTTCCACCGGTGCATCTCCCGCCACCTTCGCAAGCCCCCAATCCAGCACCGTCACCTCGCCAAACCCGCCGACCAGAATGTTCGCCGGCTTGAGGTCGCGGTGGACCACGCCCTGGCAGTGGGCGTAGGCGGCCGTCTGACACACCGAGATCAACACGTCGATCAGCCGGGGCAGCGCGAAGGCGGCAAGCGCCGCCTCGTCGAGGGCCGCAAGATCCTTGAGGATCGCACGCAGGTCGCGGCCGCGCAGCAGCTTCATCGTGAAATACAGCGTGCCCTCGGCGTCCCGGCCGATCTCGTGAATGCTCGGCGTGCCGGGGTGCGCGATCATCGCCGTCACCCGCGCCTCCCGCAGGAACCGCCGCGTCTCCAGCTCGTCGTTGCGCAGATGCGGGTGCAGACGCTTGAGCGCCACCCGCCGCTTGAGATTCTTGTCAAAGCACGCCTGAACCTCCGACGTGCCGCCCTGGGCCAGGGGGGCAAAGTCGGTGTACTTCGTCGCGCCGGCCGGCCAGTGACGCGGAAACGCCGCGTCGGTCTGCTCGGTCCGCAACGCGATGGGGAGTTGTCGAACGTCCAGCAACATGGCGTCTCCACCCCTCTGCCCGGATGATGCACGGACCGCGTCTCACGCCGCGCGGCGCTTCGGCGGCCGGCTGTCCGCGTGTTTCGGCGCCGCGACCGGCTCGTGCGTCTGCACGATCACCGAATGCCAACCCGTCGAATACCCCTCGTATCCCGGCGCCGCGGCGTGCGCAATCACCGCGTCCTTGCCCTGATACCGGCCCTCCACGAAGTGCCGGGGTTTCGAGAACGCCGCCTTCACGTCGCCGTCGAGCTTGGCGATCAGCAACTGATCGTCCGAATCGGCGAGCACCAGACCGTCGTCGTCGACGATGCACACCCGTGAATGCGACCACTCGTCGGTCGTCAGCGGCGTGCGCTTCACGATCACCTGCGCCAGGTCATCCCAGTTGAAGAGGATGCCCAGCACGCCCAGCAGCTTGCCGTGCGCTGCGCCGCCTTCCCGCACCGCACACGAATACCCCAGCACACGCTGGCCGTTCACCAGCGGGCAGGCGTACACGGTCTGAAAGCCGTATTGATCGCCGCTGGTCGCGGCCTTGGCTTCGCGGAACCACGGTTGGTCCGCGACGTTCTGGCCGCGGCTACGGTACTCATGGGGCTTGCCGTTGGCCACGACGTTGCCGTTCAGGTCGGCCAGCACCAGGTCGTGGTACACGGTGTAGGCACTGAGGATCACGCCCAGTCGGTGCGAGGCGTATTTCAGCTTCGCGTCGTCGGACGCCTGGCCTTGGAGCGCGTCGACGAGTGCGGAATCGGTCGCCCACCACCGCACGTCGCACGTCCGCTCAAAGAGGTTTCGGTCGATCAGGTCGATGTTGTTGAGCGCGAGATCGGTGAGGCGGGTGCCGCGCACGTGGCCGGCCATGTGCTCGCTGACGCGGTTGACTTCTTCGATCGCGCCCCGGGTTTGATCACGCATCTCGGACGCCACGCCGCTGGTGCGCTCCGACAGCTGCTGGATCGCCTGGGCGACCACGGCGAAGGCCGCGCCGGTCTGGCCGCCCGCGCGGGCCGCTTCGATCTGCGCGTTGAACGAAAGCAGGCGGGTCTGCTCATTGACATCGGTGATGTGCGCGATCGCGCGATCGATGCTGGCGGACAGATCGCCGGCCAATTCCGAGATACGTGACAGGCTCATGCTCGACGCGGATTCTGTCGGTGCTTTTCGATTGGTAGTCATGGCGGCTCCCCCCACCTTTCGTCTCTCGGTTGTTTGCCCGTGCAGGCAACTCCTGGGCGTCTGCGATGCATACCCTTTCGTCACGGTCCGGCGTGGTCTTTAACCACCGCGTCCGCCGATAACCCCCGAGGGCGACGAAGCGCCCGCGGCGTGCACGGTGGATCCAATATGACGGGAATAGGGGCGCCCGGATTCGAACCGGGGACCGGGGGATTATGAGTCCCACGCTCTAACCGCTGAGCTACGCCCCCAAACGTGGGGTGGTCGGGGTGTTTATTGGTCGTGAGAGATGACCGGATTTTCGAGCAGGCGCAGGCGGGCGGTGCCGGCTTGGGGGTCGGCGACGACTTCAGCCATCACGCCCACGGGCAGGGTGACGTTGGCGCGCTGATGGCCGAAGGGCACGTTCATGAGCACGGGATAGTCGCGGTGCGCGAAGTATTGCCGGAGCACGTCTTGGACGGTCCAGCCGCCGTCTTCGTGCCGGTCGTCGTCTTTGCGGAACGTGAAGCCGCCGAGCAGCACGCCGGCGAGGTGATCGAGTTTGCCGGCGTTGTCGAGTTGGCGGAGCATGCGGTCGATGCGGTAGGGGGCTTCGCCGACGTCTTCGAGGAACAGGATCGTGCCCTCGGTCTGCGGCTCATCGGGCGTGCCCATCAGCGCGGCGACCAGCGAGAGGTTGCCGCCGATCAGCTTGCCCTGGCCTTGGCCCTGCGTGAGCGCAACGACCGGCGGAACGTCGTCGTGACCGGTGAAGTCGTAGGCGAAACCCTGCGCTTCGGCGTCCCGATACGACTCGGCCAGAAGCGTGTGCCACCAGTATGTCTCGGCCAGCGGGTGGAACCCTTCGTCGCTGCCCAGGCCCCACTGCGGGTTGGGCGAGTGGAACGTCACCAGGCCGGTGCGCTGGTGGATGGCGATGTGCAGCGCCGTGATGTCGGAGAACCCGATGAAGACTTTCGGGTTTTGGGCGATGGCGTCGAAGTCCAGCAGGGGGAGGATGCGGGTCGTGCCGTAGCCGCCGGTGCCCGGGAAGATCGCGTCGACCTCGGGGTCGTTGAACGCGGCCATGAGTTCGTCGGCGCGTTGCTGATCGGTGCCGGCCAAATAGCCGACCTGGCGGAAGAGCGTCTCGGGCAGGACGACGCGGAAGCCGCGTGCTTCGAGGCGTTCTTTGGCGAGCATGACGCGCGGCTCGTTGAGTTCGCCGGCGGGCGCGATGAACATGATCGTGTCGCCGGGCTGGAGCGCTTGGGGCTTGATGGTGGTGGTGGTTGCGGCCGGGGCCATCGCGTCTTGTCCTTGGGCCGGGGCGGGGGCGAGTCCGATCATGCCGGCCATCAGCAGCACCGCAAGCGTCGGCAACATCGGCAGGGCGAGCAGCGTGAGGATGGGGATCAGCGGCAGGATCACGAGCAGCATCGGGAAGACCGTGGTGGTGGCAGCCATGGGCGGAGTGTACGAGACGGCCCGGGGAATCGGGGCGTGGTCTATGCTCGCGGCCTTGCTGATCCCCGGCGTCATCCTCGGCCTGCTCACGGCGTGGGCGCACTCGCTGGCGTATCTGGGGTCGCGCTGGTTCACGGTGCGGAAACGCGGCACGAGCCTGCAACTGCTGGTGGTGGCGCACGTGCAGCTGGGGCTGGTGGCGGCGGTGGGCATGCCGCTTGCCTGGCCGAACGGGTTGGCGTGGCCCTGGGCCGCCGCGGGCGACGCGGGGGCGGGCGCGGGGGTGGGCGCGGGGGCGTCGAGTCTGGCGTGGGTCTTGCCAGCCGTCGTGGGGGGCGTGACGCTGGGGGTGTCGCAGGCGAGCCTGTTCGGCGCGCTGCGTCACGCCGACGCCTCGACCGTGTCGCCGCTGCTGACGCTGAAGATCGCGCTGCTGGCGTTGGCGACGAGCCTTGGGGTTTATTCGGAACGGCTGCCCATCAGCGGCTGGGGCTGGGCGGGCGTGGGGCTGGCGATTGTCGGCGCGGCGATGATCCACGGCATCGGCAAGCCGCCGCCGCTGCGCGCCTGGCCGTACATCGCGGTGATGCTGGTGGGTTATGCGTTCACCGACTTGTCGATCGTGCGGGCCATCCGCGGCGTGTGCGAGCAGGGCTTCGGCCTGGCCAGCGCGAGCGACGCTTCGGTGGGGCAGCGTGTGATGGCCGGCGTGTTCGTGGCGACGGTGCTCTACGGCGTCACGGGGCTGCTGGCGCTGGTGCTGCTGCCGTGGTTCGGCTCGCGCCGGCCGAGGCTGTGGCGGGACGCGCTCGCATATGCCGGGCCTTGGGCGGTGGCGATGGTCACGCTCTATGGCACATTCGCGCTGGTGGGCGCGGTGTTCGGGGCGGTGCTCCAAGGGACGCGGGCGCTGTGGTCGGTGTTGCTGGGCGCGTGGGTCGGGCGCAACGGGGACGGAACGATCGAGACCAATCACCATGCGCACATCGTGGCCTGGCGGCTCTTGGCGGCGGTGTGCATGGTTGGAGCGGTGACGATGTTCGCGTGGTTGCGGTGAACGGGTCGCGGCCCGCACGGTCGGCATAATCTGCAGTGACAACCGAGATCGCGTTTGGCTTTGGCGCATGTGTCAGTCCGAGAAAGAAACCGCTTCATTTCGGTGACAGAAACGCCGACGATCGGTGCGTGTCCCGCTTCCGCAAAAACTCGGACGACGAGAATCGCGAAGCACTCGGCCCAGCCGGGGCGGACGCTCCGCAGCCCGAGCGCACCGGCGAGCGGCGGAGGCACGGCCGGCTGCGCACCGAGCTGGCCGGCGAGATGGTGACGGCGCTGGGGCCGGTGGTGGACCTGTCGCGCAGCGGGATGCGGATCCGCACGGCCGGCAAGCCCCCGGTCCGCGAGGGCCAGACGTGTTCGGTGGAGATCCGCTGCGCCGAGGTCAAGGCGATCCTGCCGGTGGAGGTGATGCGGGTCCGATCCGGCGACCGCGGAGCGTGGGAAGTCGGTCTGCGGTTCCGAGAACTCAGCGACAAGCAGGCACGCGCCTTGGGCACGCTCGCCCGTATGGCCGTCAACACCGCCGACCCCACACGCCCGAGCAAGTGAAATTCTGAAACATTCCTCGCGATCAGAGTGAATCCGCCGTCGCAAAAGGACGATGACGCCCACTATGGAGAGCGATCCGACCCAGAACCGCCAGGGCAGCCGACGACCCGACCGTCGTCGCGACGACCGCTACACGGCCGAGGACGCGATGACCGCACTGGGCGCGATGATCGACATCTCGCGCTCGGGCCTGTCGGTGCTGGCGACCACGCAGCCGCCCATCACGCCCGGCGACCGCTTCCGCATCGAAGTCCGCTACGACCAGCGCATCGCGCTGTTCCCCGCCGAGCTCGTCTATGCCGACCGCGATGCCGCGTCGTCGCTGCTCGAAAGCGATCAGGACGGTGTGAAGCTCGGCCTCAAGTTCGGCCGGCTTACCCCCGCGCAGCAGCGCGAAGTCGAAGTCATCATGCAACGCGGCGTCAAAATCCCGTACCTCGAAATCGCGTGGGACATGGCCTCCATCGAAAACCTCGACGACGACGAGCGCGAAGCCAGCGAAACGCTGACTGCCCTCAACGGCCTCCGTGAGCAGGCCGA
>CAZIXN010000034.1:0-12821 GCA_964543215.1 uncultured Phycisphaera sp. | reverse complement strand
CGATCAAGACGACCAAGAGGGGGGATCCTCTTGGACACGAACCCTCGGAATGAATGTCTCAACACCTCGCGAAACCCAACCCGGCGAAGTCAACCAACGCCGCGCCGGACGCATCGTCGCCGAAGACGCCGCCTGCTCGCTGGGCACCATCGTCGATATGTCCGCCGGCGGCATGTGCGTGCAACGCAAGGGCGCCGCGCCCGTGCGCGTCGGCTCCCAGTTCATGCTCGACCTGCAACTCGCCGGCCGCGTCCTCCGGGCACCCGTCGAGGTCATGCGCATCCAGAAAATCGGCTGGCGCACCTTTGAATACGGCCTGAAGTTCGGGAACTGGCCCGACGACATCCGGGCCGAGTTCGGCCGACTGGTCCGCATGGCCTCCAAAGCCACCGACATCCGCTGAACCCCGGGCACAACGCCCGGCAACGCGACCAGCCGTATCATCCGGCCCATGTCGCTGCTGCGCCCCATCCTCCGAAAAGCGGTGACCCATCTCCGCCAGACCGCCGTCCTCGACGACCGCGGCGAAGCGTCCTACGCCAAACTCCTCGGCGGGGCGCTCCACATCGCCAAACTCATCGAACGCACCACCGACGCCAAGCACATCGGCGTCATGCTGCCCACCGGCGGGGCCTTCCCGGTCTGCATCCTCGCCTGCTGGCTGGCCGATCGCGTGCCCGTGCCCGTCAACTACCTGCTCAGCCGGGACGACCTGCACCACGTCTTCGCCGACGCCCAGATCGACACCCTGCTCACCGCCACGCCGCTGCTCGAACACCTCGTCAAGAACACCGCCCAAGACGCCGTACCGACGTCGATCAAACCGATCGCCCTGGACACCTTGAAGTTCGGAAAAATCCCGCCGCTGCGCTGGCCCCGCAACCCCGCCGACGACGAACTGGCCGTCCTGCTCTACACCTCCGGCACCTCCGGAAAACCCAAGGGCGTCGAACTCACTCATCGCAACCTCGAGGCCAACGCCCGCGCCTGCATCGAACACGCCCGGCTCAACGAACGCTGCGTGTTCCTGGGCGTGCTCCCGCAGTTCCACACCTTCGGACTCACCGTCCTCACGCTCGTGCCGCTGCTGCTCGGGGCCCGCGTCGTGTACACCGCCCGCTTCGTGCCCCGACGCATCGTCGAACTGATGCGCGAACACCGCCCCGACGTCTTCGTCGCCGTGCCTTCCATGTATCACGCTCTGTTGAGCGTCAAAACCGCCAAGCCCGAAGACTTCGCGTCCCTCCGATTCGCCATCGCCGGCGGTGAAAAGCTCCCCGCCGCGCTCGACGAAAAATACCGCACGCAATTCGGCGTCCAGCTCTACGAGGGCTACGGCCTCACCGAAACCTCGCCCGTCACGAACTGGTCCACACCCCATCGCCATAAACAAGGCTCCGTCGGACCAACCATTCCCGGCGTCACCAACCTCATCCTCGACGACGCCAACCAACCCCTGCCCGACGACGCCGAAGGCGAAATCGCCATCGTCGGCGACAACGTCATGCGCGGCTACCACGGCCTGCCCGAACTCACCGCCGACGTGCTCATCGATCTGCCGCACCAGGGAAAAACCGTCCGCGCCTTCAAGACCGGCGACATCGGCAAACGCGACGCCGACGGCTTCCTCTACATCACCGGCCGCAAAAAAGAGATGCTCATCGTCGCCGGCGAAAACGTCTTCCCCCGGCAGATCGAGGAAGTCCTCGACAAACACCCGCTCGTCGGCGCCTCCGCCGTCATCGGCGCGCCCGACCCCGCCCGCGGCGAAGTCCCCGTGGCCTTCGTCGAACTTGCCGAGGACGTCAACCCCGACGACTTCGACGCCGGCGACGTCCGCACCTATTGCCGCACACACCTCCCGCCGTTCATGGTCCCCCGCGACATCCGCGTGCTCCAGGAACTGCCGCGCAACCCCACCGGCAAAATCCTCCGCCGCGCCCTCAAACTCGATTAAGCGCGTTCAGACGGGTCGCTGAAGCGACCCGTCCGCCACACCACCCAATACCCGCCCAACCGGTCGCACCACCGGCCGGGCGTTTCGCTCATCCATCCGGCCGCCTCACGCACCAGAACCCGCGCCGGCGAACCTGCCGCGCGCTCCGCGATCGGCGTCCCCTCCGCCCGCAGCGCCTCCATCAATTCTTCCACTCGCGTCCGCTCCGCCCCGAGTACCTCCGGCCAACTCCGCTCCACCAGCCGCAGCGCATGCCCGTAGGTCCGCAGCGCCTCCGTCAGCCCCGGATCCAGCGCCGCATCGTCCGACAACGCCGCCGACGCACGCACGCACCGCCGCGCTCGGCCGACCACCCGCATCAGCCCCGGCCGCAGCACCGCAAAGCCTTCCCCCTGCACGCGCCAATACCCCGCCCGCATCCGCACCTCTTGAAGCCCCGCCACACACCCCCGCAGACCACGATCATCGACCGCAGGCTTCCCCATCGCCCGCAACACCCGCCGCAACGCCGACCGCTCCCGTCGCATCGCTTCCGCATCCATCGCCGGCCCGACCACCGAGAGAAGGCTCAGCCCCCGCCGCGTCTCGCGGATCACCCGCTCCCGCAGCAGGTCGCCTTCACCGCAGTCCAGCGCGGCGAGCGCACGATCCGTACGTTCGCGCGCGATGCGACGAACCGCGTCCGCGACGGGCTCTTTCCGTTTGATCGCAAACATGCCACGCACCTTACCGCCGCGGATCGCTGCACAGGTCGTTGACCTGCGACTTCGTGAGCCGATTCACTCGCCGCCGTCGGTGGGCGCTTCTTCCTTTTTCTTACCCATCCCGCCGAGCAGGCCGCCGAGGCCTTCTTCAAGCTTCTTGCTCGCGTCGTCGATGGCCTTGTTCGCTTGTTCACCGGCCTTGTCGATCGCCTCGTTGGCTTGGTCCGTCACGTTGCCCGCGAGATTCTTCAGGTCGCCCAGGCCCGGAATGTTCGAGGAAATGCCTTCGGTCGCGTTGACCAGGATCGTTTCGAGGATGATGCCCACCGCGTCTTCGAGCTTCACGCCGCTGCCGTCGCTGCCGATGCCGGTTTTTTGGATGTCGGCGATCTTGAAGTTGTTGATCTCGATAGGTTCGCTCATGCCCGGCAGCGCCACCGAACCCGAGATCGTCGTGTTGGTGATGCGCAGGTCGTCGATGACGATGTTCTTGCCCGGGGCGTCGGGGTCGGCCTGGGGAGTCGGCTCGTCGCTGGCGGTGCGCTCGTTGATCTGCTGCATGAGTTGCTGGAGGTTGAGCTTGCCGTTGGCGAAGGACACGGTCAGGTGCGCGCCGTCGATGTGAAGTTTGGGCACGCGGACGGTGTCGCCCAGCAGGCTGCCCGGCTGGACCCGCATGTCGATGGCGTCAAGCGAGAACAGCACCTCCCCGCCGAACCCTTCGGGCTGGCCCAGGCGGAAGTCCGCGATCGTGGCCGCGCCGCTGAACGGGCTGAGGTTCACGCCGTCCACGTCGGTCTGCACGCCGGTCGCCGAGGCACCGGCGCTCTGCACCGCGCTTTTCACGATCGTGTTGAGCAGGAAATACACCACGATGCCGGCCACGAGCACCAGCACCACCAGCAGACCCGCGATCCGTAAGACCCATTTCATGGCAAGCCTCGCTCGTTGATTCGGAAACCACAACCGACACCATCATAAGCGTCGGACGCGGCGATACGATCGCGGCGTGAACGACACGCAGGCCATGCAAAGCGCTCTGGAACTCGCCGAACGGGGGCAGGGCTTCGTTGAGCCCAACCCGATGGTCGGCTGTGTGCTGATTTCGGGCGAAGGCACGCGGGAAGGCGAACTTCTGGGCGAGGGGTTTCACCGATGTTTCGGGCAGGCACATGCCGAACGCGAAGCGATCGCCGACGCCCGGCAGCGCGGCCACGCCGACCGGCTCGCGGGATGCACCGCGGTGGTCACGCTCGAGCCGTGCAACCACACCGGCAAGACCCCGCCGTGTACCGACGCGCTGATCGAAGCACGCGTCGGCCGGGTGGTCGCCGCCATGGAGGACCCCGACCCGCGCGTCGCCGGCTCGGGATTTTCGAGGCTGCGCGAGGCGGGCATCGACGTGTCGGTGGGCGTGTGCGAGGCCGAAGCGCGCCGGCTCAATGCGCCGTTCATCAAGCGCCTCGAGCGCGGCTTGCCGTGGGTCATCGCCAAGTGGGCCCAGACGCTCGACGGCAAAGTCGCCACGGCCTCGGGCAATTCCAAGTGGATCAGCAACGACGCTTCACGCCGGATCGTGCACGAACTGCGGGCGCGCGTCGATGCCGTCATGGTTGGCGTCGGCACGGCGATCGTCGACGAGCCGTCGCTTACGGCGCGAGATGTCGAAGTGAAACGTATCGCGCGTCGGGTCATCGTCGATCGCTCGGGCACCACCAAACGCGGTGGTTTCGAGGTCCTGGACGGCAACCATCTCGAAAACGAATTACGCCGGCTGAGCAACCAAGGCGTCACCAACGTGCTGCTCGAAGGCGGCCCGACGCTGATGGGCGCGATGTTCGACGCGGGCCTGGTGGACGAGGCGTGGGTCTTTGTCGCGCCGAAGGTTTTTGGCGATACCTCGGGGCGATCGGCGGTGGAGACGCCGGGTCGCTCGTGCGACGCGATCGCGGAGGCATGGAATCTGAAACTCGAATGCGTCGAGCGCGTCGGGGACGATGTGTGGTTGCGTTACCTGGCGTGAGGTTGAAGCGACACGGCCCACGTTCACAGACCGTGGGCTTGGGTCCGAAAACTCAAGACTCACCGCTCAAGACTCAACCGTCACCCCTCATCCACCACGATGCGGTTGCCCGCGACTTCAACCACGGTGACCTTCGTGCCCGGGTCGATGAATCCGCCGGTGCTCACCGCGTCGATGAGCTTGCCGTTCACGTCGATCCGGCCGGAGGGACGCAAGCCCGTTTCGGACACCACGGCCGACTGCCCAACGGCGATCGGTCGGCCGGCGCCGCCGAGCACGAAGTCGCCGCCGATTTCCACGGCCTGGCCGGGGCGAAGCGTCGAGTCGTCGCCGGTGAGGATCAGGCGGTTGAGGAAGGGGATCCGGCCGAAGTAATGCGTGATGGCGACCATCGCCGCGATGGAAAGGATGAAGGCCGCCACGGTGGACAGCGTCGAGGTCATCAGGAGGTCCGCGGTGCCCGAGGCGGGCATGGGCAGCGCGCCGCCGCCGGAGGTGGGGACGACCGAAAGCACCAGCCCCGCGAGCAGCATGATGATGCCCACGATCGCCATGAAGCCGGAGGTCACGCCGGTCAGCAATTCGCCCACGATCAACATGATGCCCACGAGCACGAGCACGAAGTGCCAGACTTCCGCGAGGCCCATGAGCACCGGGCCGATGACCAGACCGATCAGCGCCAGCCCGGCGAAGAGCCCGCCCACCCCCAGGCCCGGGGCCTGCAGCTCGAAGTAAATGCCCGACAGCGCGATAAACACCAGCAGGCCCCGCACCAGCGGGTGCGTCAGGACATAGGCAACCTGCGCGTACCACGGTGCGGCGATGCGCGTGACGCCGGCGGCGTTGAGGCGCTGCTGCAGCGCCGCTTCGTCGGCCACAATCGCCACGGCCAGACCGATGTCGACCGCCTCGGTCTGGCTGAGGGTGTAAAGCGTCGTGCCGTCGTGCACCCGGCCGTTGGGCAGCGTCGCGCCGCTCGGCAAGGTGAGCACCGGCTCCCACCGGCCCATCGCCTCCCGGCTGACCGAAACCTTCGGTGCCGCGACGTTGGCGAGTTCGTCGTTGGGTGATCGGCCGGCGCTCAAGGCCGACTCGACGTCGGCGGGCTCTTCGCCGCGGACCATGACGGCGAAGTCGGCCTGATTGACCAGCCGTCGCTCGCCGGTGTCGCGGTGCTGCACGAAATACACCTCGTAGCCCAGCACGCACATCGCCTTGAGCGGCGCAAAGTCGTAGCCGTTGGTCCGCGCGTTGTCCGCGTAGGTTTCCAGCACGGGCGACAGCGCCTTCGCGCGCTCGGTGGGCGCGAGGTCACCCATCGGGCTTACCGGGGCCGAGTCGCCGAAGCTCGAACTGGGCGACACGAAGATCAGGTCGCAGGCGGTGGCGATCATGCTCCCGGCGGAATAGGCGTTGGGCCGGATCCACGCGATGGTGGTGACGCCCTGGAGGCTCTTGAGGTATTGGCTGATGGTCATCGCGTCGGTGACCACGCCGCCGGGCGTGTCGAGTTCCAGGACGATGACGGTGGCCCCGGCGGCGATGGCGCGTTCGACGCGCTGCTTGATCGATTCGACCGTGAAGCCGTAGATGATGCCCTTCACCGGGACGATGGCGACCTGCTCACCCGAGGGCAGCGTGCTGAGCACGCGCTGGCCGGCGGTGGGAGGAGGCGACGGCGTGACAACAGGCTCGGGCTGCCCGACGCCCGGGGCGGTCGCGAGCATGCAGAGCAGCAGTCCGAACAACAGGCGGAAGCGGTGGCGATTCACGGGTCAAGTATATGGATCGAACGCCATGACAAACCTCAGCCGCGACGTGACGCGTCGCTGGGGGGCACCGGCGACGCGTGGCGTCGCGGGTTGAGGGAGCGCTATGCGGAATCAGGCGCCTTGCCCTTCCGCCAGAGCGGCCTTGCTCTGCCGGAGTTGCCGGTAGTAGTTCGCGCGGACCAGGGCTTCGCGGTGCGGCGTCTGCTTGAACGCCAGCCGACCGCGCAGGCCCTCGACGCTGTGCACGTCCGCGGCGTCCATCGCGGCGATCAGTTCGTCGCGCAGCACCGCCAGATGTTGCGGGCCTCGCTGGTAGAGAATGGTCACCGCCTGTACGACGTTTGCGCCGCAGGCGATGCCCCGCGCGACGTCTTCGCCGGATTGCACGCCGCCCGAGAGCGCCAGATCACACGTCGTCCGCTCGGCGAGGATGGCGGTCCAGCGCAGCCGCAGGTTCAGCTCGTCGCCGGTGGAAAGCTTGAGCGTGCGCGTCGGCTGCATGCTCGGCCAGTCGATGTGCGGCTGATAAAAACGGTTGAACAGCACCAGGCCTTCCGCTCCGGCGTCGCCCAGGTGCGACGCGAAGTTCGGCAGGGCGGTGACGAACGGCGAGAGCTTCACGCTCACCGGGATCGCCAGGCGATGACGCAGCGTGTTCACCATGGACACCGTGGTGCGTTCGATTTCCTCGGAGGTTTCGCCCAGTTCGGTGGGGACTTTGTAGACGTTGAGTTCCACCGCGTCGGCGCCGGCCTGTTCCATCGCCAGGGCGTAGCGCAGCCAGCCGCCGTCGGTCGTGCCGTTGAGCGAGGCGATGATGGGGATGTGCAGGTCGTGCTTGAGGCGGTAGATGCGGTCGAAGTAGTCCTCGGGATCGACGCGCAGGCCGTGCTGGCGGTAGTCCGCGGGAACGAGCGGGCTGCCGATCGCGCCCGGGCTTTTGGCCGGCGGCATGGTCGCAAGTTCTTCTTCGAACAGCGACGACATGATCAGGGCCGGCGCCCCCGCGTCTTCGAGGCGCTTGGCGGTGTCGGGGTCGTCGCACAGGGGTGAAGCGCCCGGCACGATCGGGTGCGCGAGGTCCAGGCCGAGGTAGCGGGTGGTGAGGTCCATGGGATCCTTTCGCGCGGGGCAGGGGACACGAATCACGACGATCGATCCCCTGATGATAAATAAGACTTATATGTCTGTAAATAGTTTTTTGGAGATTCCGCGGGTCCGGAAACGTCGGCCTTTGCCCGCGCGATCGCGCCTGCACTACGATGCGGAACTTTCCCCCACCCACCGTCGGCCGCGCGACACCCCGCGCCGCCGCCGCTTGCGGAGCCCCCACCATGCCCATCGAAATCACCATGCCCCGCCTTTCGGACACGATGGAAGAGGGCACGCTGGTGCGCTGGCATTTCAAAGAGGGCGACAAAGTCTCGGCATCTGACGAAATCGCGGATGTAGAAACCGACAAAGCCACGATGCCCGTCCCGGTTTTTGACGACGGCGTGATCGCCAAAATCGCTATCGAAGAAGGCGGCGTCGTCCCGGTTGGTGCGCTGATCGCCATCATTGCGGTGGACGGCGAATCCGTCGAAGACGCCGTCAAAGCCGCGGGGGGCGGGGGGGGCTCCAATGGCCGGGCCAAATCACCGGCAAAAACCAAAAACGAAACCGCCCCGGCCGAAACGCACGCCTCCACAGCGACCGCCGCCTCCGGCTCGGGCGGAAAAATCAAGATCTCCCCCCTGGCCCGGAAAATGGCCGAGGAACACGGCCTGAATCTCGCGAACCTCCAAGGCTCCGGGCCCGACGGCCGAATCATCAAACGCGACATCCTCGACGCCGTCGAGGGCAAAGGCAAAGTCGGCCAGCCCGTGAAGGCACAACCCAAAGCCGACACCCAACCCGCGCCCGGCAAGCCCGCCCCCAGCATCAAGCCCATCCCCGCCGGCCCGTCGTCGCTTCAGGCCAGGACCGTTCAGGTCTCGGGCATGCGCAAGACCATCGCCAAGCGACTCGTCGAATCCAAAACCACCGTCCCGCACTTCCAGGTCTCCGTCGCGGTCAACATGGACCCGCTGATGGAACTCCGCAACACCATCAACGGCCAACTCGAGTCCCAAGGCGTCAAGCTCAGCGTCAACGACTTCGTCACCCGCGCCGTCGCGCTGTCCTGCCTCGAACACCCCGTGGTCAACGCCTCGTGGAACGGTGACAGCGTCGTCTATCACGGCGCCGTCAACGTCGGCATCGCCATCGCGCTGCCCATCCACGAAGACGGCAGCGGCGGCGGCCTGCTCGTTGCCACCATCCGCGATGTCGAACGCAAGGGCCTCCGCGCCATCAGCCAGGACGTCAAGGCCCTCGCCGGCAAAGCACGCAAGGCCGGCCTGTCGCCCGAAGAGATGTCCGACTCCACGATCACCATCTCCAACCTGGGCATGCCGCAGTACGGCGTCACGCAATTCACCGCCATCGTCAACCCGCCCAACGCCGCGATCATCGCCGTCGGTGCGGCGCTCGAAAAGCCTGTCGTCCGCAAAGGCCAGATCGTCGTCGGCCACGAGATGAACGTCACCCTCTCGGGCGACCACCGCGTCATCGACGGCGCCGTCGCCGCCGAATACCTCGCCACCCTGCGCCGCCTCCTGGAAAACCCTGCGGCGCTGCTGGTGTGACCCCGCCGTGACCGAATCTCCCGAAAATTCCAAGGATTCTTTGGCCCGTCCTTCCGGGAGCGACTCGATCGATCTGCCCATCGACCGCCTGTCCCTCACCGACTTCCTGGACTTGGGCACCCTGCGCTCCGTGCAGGATGCCTTCGCCGCGGTCACCAAGCTCGACACCGAAATCGTCGATCGCTTCGGCCACCCGCTGGTCAAATCCACCGACGCCGCCCAACGCTTCGCCGCCGACGCGGCGCTGGGGCAACTCCTCGACGCGGATGCCCAACTCGAAGACGGCAAGTTCGTCGCGCCCATCCAGATCGAAGGCCGAACGCTCGGCTCGATCGTCGTCCGCGCCGACGATCTCAACCAGACGACCTCGCTCAACAAGCAGCGCCTCGAAGCCCTCGCCGACGCGCTGGACCTGCCTGCCGACGACCGCGACAACCTGCTGCACACCGCCGAGTCCGCCTTCGCCGCCAACCGCGCCGCGGCCGTCCAGTTCCTCTACCTCATCGCCAACGCCATCGCCCGCCTGTGCTACCAGACCTGGCAGGCCCGGCATCACCTCAACGAGCTTTCCGCCCTCTACCGCGTGTCCACCGTGCTCTCGGGCTCGACCGACCCGCAGCGCGTCCTGGACACCGCCGCCCGCGAAATGGCCGAGGTCCTCGCCGTCGATGCCGTGGTCATCCGCCTCCTCGAAGACGGGCCCGACGGCCAGGAACTCAAGCGACACGCCAACCACGGCATGTCCGCCTCCTACGTCAACCAGAACCAGCTGCTCGTCAACAAGTCCGAACTGTTCACCAAAGCCCTCGCCGGCGAAGTCATCTACATCGAAGACCTCCCCACCGACCCCCGCACCTACTACCCCGACCTGGCCAAACGCGAAGGCCTCTGCTCCATGCTCGCCGTCGGCCTGATCGACCAGGGCTCGCCCATCGGCACGATCCAGGCCTACACCACACAGAAACGACAATTCCCAAAAGAACAGGTCAAGCTCTTCCGCGCCGTCGCCCAACTCACCGCCACCGCCATCTCCAAACGACGGCTCGAACGCGACCGCGCCAAAAACGCCGAAACCCTGCGACAACTCAACCTCGCCGCCGACGTCCAGCGACGCATGCTCCCGGCCCGCACGCCCGATGTGCCCGGCCTGGACCTCGCCGCCAAATACGTGCCCTCCTACCAGCTCTCCGGCGACTTCTACGACTTCATCCGCCTCGGACCCGCCGACCAACCCGACACCAACTGGGGCTTCGCCATCGGCGACGTCGCCGGCAAGGGCATCGCCGCCTCCCTGCTCATGGCCTCGGTCCGCGCGTCGCTGCGTGCCTACGCCCACGACCTCTACCACCTCCACGACGTCATCCGACGCGTCAACGTCGCCCTCTGCCGCGACACCCTCGACCACGAGTTCGCCACCTTGTGGTACGGCGTGTACGACCCCGCCGCCCGGCGGCTCACCTACTGCAACGCCGGCCACGAGCCGCCCCTGCTGCTCCGCGACGGACAACTCATCACCCTCGACGAAGGCGGCATGGTCGTCGGCGTCGACCGCGACCAGATTTACTCCAACCACATCGTCCACCTCCGCACCGGCGACCTCATCCTGCTCTACACCGACGGCCTGCCCGACGCCATGTCGCCCCCGCCCGAAGAGCGACGCTTCGGCCGAGAACGCATCGACGCACTCTTCCGCGAAGCCCAGCAGCGCAGCGCCTCGGCCGGCGGAGCCGGCACCGCCCAGGACTTCCTCAACCTCACCCTCCGAAAGCTCCGCGAACACACCGGCCCCCGCCGCGGCTCGGACGACTGCACCCTCGTCGCCCTCCGCGTGACGTAAACCCTCCGCGGATCAGCGCCACGGTCCTCACGCGCACCACACCCACGCCCACACCCACGCCCCCCCCTTGGCGCAACGCCCGTGCAAAACCTCGGGAACCGCGCGCGGCTCCGCGCCACCCCGCGGCGCAAACCACCGCCGACGCCGCGCGCCACACCGACGTCGACCCAACCCCCACCCCCAACCATCCGCGTTCCCGAGCGCCGCCGCGCGCCACGTCGCCTTACCAATCAAACTTTCCCCATCCCGGTTGCCGGCGCAACTCTCTACCCATCCAAACGCTGCGATCATTGCCGTCGGTTTCCCCCCAATGCGCCAACGCATAAGAGGACCGAAGAGAGAGAGAATCTCTAAATGACTTCTTTCTTCTTCAAGAGTTCATCAACTCCGCCCGGCCGCGCCTGGCACACCTCGCACCAAACCGTCGTCCGCTGGGCCAGCAACGCGGAGCGCATCACCGATCGGCAGCGCACGCACCGCAGGCCCGCCCGGCCGTACGCCCGGTGCCGCAGCGCAAACCCGCCCGCCCGTCCGCTGGCATCGACGTAATCCCGCAGCGTCGTCCCACCCGCCGCAATCGCCCGGCCAAGCAGCGTCCGCATCCCCCGCACCAGCCGCTCGCAATCCCTGCGGGTGACCTCGCTTCCTGGCGTCCAAGGCGAAAGCTTCACCGCGAACAGCAGCTCATCCACGTAAATATTGCCCAGCCCCGCCACGACCCGCTGATCCAGCAGCGTCGCCTTGAGCGCCCGTTGCGTGTCGCGCAGCCCGCGGTGCAGCGTTGCCGGCCCGATCAGGAGCGCATCGTCGCCGAGCGTCGCCCAACGCCTGGTTTGCAGGTCCTCAAGATGCGCATACCCCCACAGCCCGCCGAACCGCCGCGGGTCCGTGAACGCAAGCCGGGTGCCATCCGAAAAGTCCAGCGTCCAGTGCGTGTGCTTCGGCAACACCGCGCCGCGCTCGTACACGCACAACCGACCCGACATCCCCAGGTGCACCCCCGCCACGCCCGGCGTACCCGCTTCAGCGGGCACGCAGAGCTGCTTGCCCCGCCGCACCGCCTCGCCCAAATACTTTCCCACCCACGCCGTCCGCAAGGTTTCCCACGACCAATCCCCATTCCACACATCCTCCCGCCGCAGCGCCCCGCCCACGATCCGCTTCCCTGCCGTCGCCGTCCGCAGCGTCCGCCGCACCGTCTCGACTTCCGGCAACTCGGGCATGCCGCCATCGTACGAAGCCCACGGGCACCATCGGTGGGTTGCCCGGGGACCACCGATCTCCTCCGCCTCCGCTCGCGTACCCTGCTTCCATGTCCACCGACCTCGAAACCGTGCCCGACGCCGCGCAACTCGTCGCCGAGGCCCAGGCCGCCGCCGGGCAACTCCGCGAACAGGTCGCCAAAACCATCGTCGGCCAGCAGGAGGTTGTCGATCAGCTCTTCCTCGCGCTGTTCTGCCGCGGCCATGCCGTGCTCGTCGGCGTGCCGGGCCTGGCGAAAACGCTGCTGGTCTCCACCGTCGCCAAGAGCCTCGCGCTGTCCTTCTCGCGCATCCAGTTCACGCCCGACCTCATGCCCAGCGACATCACCGGCACCGAGGTGATCGAAGAAGACCGCAGCACCGGACGCCGCGACCTGCGCTTCGTCAAAGGCCCGGTGTTCGCCAACTGTCTGCTGGCCGACGAGATCAACCGCACCCCGCCCAAGACCCAGGCGGCGCTGCTCGAAGCGATGCAGGAGCGGCACGTCACGGCAGGGGGGATGCGGCACATGCTGCCCAAGCCGTTCTTCGTGCTGGCGACGCAGAACCCGATCGAGCAGGAGGGCACCTACCCGCTGCCCGAGGCGCAGCTCGACC
>CAZIXN010000033.1:17660-20444 GCA_964543215.1 uncultured Phycisphaera sp. | reverse complement strand
GGGGGCGGCGGGCCGTGGACGCGGAGGTGATGGTGCAGCGTCGCCCCGGATTCACGCTTGTCGAGTTGCTGGTGGTGATCGGGATCATCGGCTTGCTGTTGGCGCTCTTGCTTCCGGTGCTGCGACACGCGCGCGGCGTGGCGTCGTCGGCCGTTTGCCTGAGCAACCTGCGACAGATCGGCGTGCTGCTGAACATCCACCTGATCGACAGCCGGGGCGTGCTGCCGATCCTGGAAAACCGCGAAAACACCCAGGACCCTCGCCCCGCGCTGGACACGCTTCTCGGCAAGTCGCTCGGCCCGACCCCCAAACCGTCAAGCGACCACACCCCCAGCGTGTTCGCCTGTCCCGCCGATGAACCCGCCTTGTGGCAGACCACGGGGACCAGCTATTTCTGGAACTTCACGGTCAACGGCCAGCCGATCGACGCGCTGTTTTCGATCGCCGGCGGCACCGACCCGGCGCGCATCCCGCTGATCAGCGACAAGGAGGCGTTCCATCCCGTGCTGCGCGACAAGGTCAACGTGCTGTACGCCGACGGGCACGCCGCGTCGGAGCTGACGTTTGCCACCGACGCTGCGTCCGAAGCCACACCGGAGCCGCGGCCGTGAGCGAACCGGCGATCGAGATCACGGGTCTGACAAAAACCTTTCGCGGTCGGCCGGCGGTCCGCGACCTGAATTGGTCCGTGCCCCGCGGAAGCATCTACGGCCTGCTCGGGCACAACGGCGCGGGCAAGAGCACGACGCTGGGCGCGTTGCTGGGGCAGGTGCTGCCCGACGCCGGCACCGTCCGCGTCGACGGCCACGACGTGTTCACCGCGCGAGCGCGGGCGCTGCGGAGCGTCGGCGCGATCTTCGAGTCACCTTGTTTTTACGGCTATTTGTCCGGCTGGCACAACCTGCGCTGTCTGGGCGTGTATTCGGAGCGCATCAGCCGCCAGCGTTCGATGGCGGTGGTTGAGGAGGTCGGCCTGGCCGGGCGGATTCACGATCGCGTCGAAACCTATTCCCACGGCATGCGGCAGCGCCTGGCGCTGGCCCAGGCGCTGCTCACGCGGCCGGACCTTCTGATGCTCGACGAACCGACCGACGGTCTGGACCCACAGGGCATCGCCGAGTTCCGCGATACCGTCCAGCGCCTCAACCAGCAGAACGGCATGACCATCCTCTTCAGCTCGCACCTGCTGCACGAAGTGGAACGCCTCTGCGATTCCGTATGCGTCCTGCACCGCGGCTCCAAGGTCTTCGACGGCAACTGGCGCGACGCCCCCAAAGCCAACCCCGCCCTCATGCTCGAAACCGATCGCCCGGACCAGGCCATCGCCGCTCTGTGCGCCCACGGGCTCACCACCCTCCACAGCGGCACGCTGCACCTGCGCGACGGCCACTCCGCCGCCGACGTCAACCGCTTCCTCGTGCAGCAAGGCCACGCCGTGTCCCGCATCGGCGTCGCCGACGCCACCCTCGAAAGCTTCTACCTCGCCGCCATCGGTGACGACGCCCACACCCACGCCCACTCCCAACCTCACCCCCAGCCCGAGAACACCCCGCGATGACGCTGTGGTACGCACAATTCCGTGCCGAGTGGTTCAAGCTCTTCGCCCGGCGACGCACCTACATCGGCTTCGGCGCGTTTCTCGCGCTGCAGGGCATGATCCTGCTCCTGCTCCAACATCCCCGGGCCAAGCAACAGGTCGGAGAGCTCCTGACCGACAACGGCCTGGCGTTCGAGGCGCACTACATGGGCCTGACGCTGGCGGTGGCGATCATCGCGTTTTCGTTCACGTTCCTGGGCGGCCTCTACGTCGCGCTCGTGGCCGGCGACATCGTCGCCAAGGAAGTCGAAGACGGCACGCTCCGCATGGTCCTGGCCCGGCCGGTGTCACGCGAACGGCTGCTGGGCCTCAAGCTCGCCGCGGCGGCGCTGTACACCGTCACGCTGGTGGTCTTCCTGGGCGTGTCGGCGCTGGCGCTCGCGTCGCTGTACCGCGGCGGACTCGGCCGTCTGTTCGTGTTCATCCCCGACGAACGCCTCTTCGGCTTCTACGACACCGCCGAAGGACTCGTCCGCTACTTCACCGCCGTCTCGCTGCTGGCGTACGGCACGCTCACCATCGCCGCGCTCGCCTTCATGTTCAGCTGCTTCCGCATGAAGCCCGCCGCCGCGACCATCCTCACCCTTTCGGTGTTCTTCATCGACGCCGTGCTCACCAACCTGCCCTACTTCCGAGACTTCCGGTCGTGGTTCATGAGTTACCACATCGGCTGCTGGGTCCGCGTCTTCCACGACCACCCGCCCTGGCCACAGATCGGCCGAAGCCTGCTCATCCTCGCCGGCCTGATGACCAGCTTCGCCCTCATCGGCATCAGCCACTTCGCCACCCGCGACCTCAAAAGCTGAACCCCGCCGTGGCTTCGCGGCGGAGACGCTCACGGCGGGGCCGCGATGGTGCACCGACGATGGCGACCGACCCGATCCACGCCAGGAGCAACACGGCGGGCTCGGGGACGGCGAAGACCTCGATGTCGTTGCCGTCGCCCGCCGTGTACGTGATCTGCAGGGGCACGTCACACGGTTGTCCCAACGTCACCCAGGGCAACCGGAAAGTTCCGCGCTTCACCCGAGCCGGCCAGCGGTCGTCCCGGGCCCGGGACAAGGCGGGGCGTGGGCCGAACCCGGGGAAACCGACCGATGTCGCACACCGCCCGACGCGGGGTGAGGACCACCCGCCCACGTCAAGGCGCGGGTCAAAGCGCGGGTCAAAGCGCGGGTCAAAGCGCG
>CAZIXN010000033.1:0-17560 GCA_964543215.1 uncultured Phycisphaera sp. | reverse complement strand
GCGCGGGTCAAAGCGCGGGTCAAAGCGCGGGTCAAAGCGCGAGTCAAAGCGCGAGTCACGTTGCGGCGATGCACAAGACACGCGGGCATCGTCGACGCCGGTCATCCGACCGTTCGCCGCGCGCGTCGCCGCAAGGCCGTTGGCAGCAGCAAGACGCCGAGCAGCGTCGGCTCGGGGATGCTGGCAAGGCCGCTCAAATCCGGCCCACTCGCACTCCCCCAGTTATTCAAGACCCGATCCAACTCCTCCTGATCGACAGCCCCGGAAGCGAAGCCCTCCGCATTCTCCCAAGCACCGCGCGGCCCACCCCAGTGGTTGAGGACCAGGTCCAGATCGCCTTGTTCAACCGCACCGTTGCCGGTGTAGTCGCCCGCGAGCGCGGCCGGGGTCGCGAACTGCGTGAGGTCAAGGCGGATGTATTCGATGGCTTGGAGGTCACCGTCGGCGTCGGCGTTGTGCAGGATCGACGCGTTGGCGTCGAGCAAGCCGCCGTCCTGGGTCTGGTAGCGGGCGACGGCGAGGTAGATGGCGTCGGGCACGGCGGTGCCGAAGAGCGTGGCAAGCTCGATGGCGCCTTCGAGGAAGCCGGGGTTCGCAGCGGCGGCGGCTTCGTTGCCCAGGACATCCTGGTTGGCGTTGAACCACCCGGACCAGCCGTTGTCGTTTTCGTTGGCGAGGAAGGCGGTCCACGCGGCGGCCTGGCCGGCCTTGGCCCAGGGTGCGGCCGTCTCGGGGCCGGGCTGTTGGGCGAGGAGGATGAACACGTCCTGCCCGGCGTCGGCGGCCTGGGTGGCGAGGTAAAGCGTGCCGTCTCTCACATCGGCGTGGAGGCTGCGACCGGCGTGGGACGCGACCCGCAGGGTGTCCTCGTCGAGTTGGCCGTCCATGACGAAGCCGACGCCGGGCCCGACGGGATCGGTGACGGGATCGGTGACGGCGTCGCCGATGTAGACGTGTTGGATGTCGGTCTGCGTGAGGTTGCCACGGCGGTCGATGGCTTCGACGTAGTAGTCGATGAGCGTGTCGTCCAGGCCGGTGATCATCGCGCCGAAGCGCTGGGCGCGGACGGTCGGGGAGGTGATGTTGCTCGGCGGGGCCAGGTCGGTGGCGGTCATCGCCAGGCTGATCCAGTCGCCGACTTCGGTGCCGCCGGCGTAGGTCTCGTTTTGGATGGAGTCCAGGGGGTTGCGACCGTCGGCGTCGATGCGGTACTTGAGCGTGACGGCGTCCAGGCCCGACAGGTCGTAGGCGTAGGTCCAGACCTCGAAGTCGCTGGGCTCGGGTTGGTCGAGATTCCACTCGAAGCCGCCGGGGTTGTAGGCCTCGCGCTGGGGGAGGAAGACGGTGGGGCCGGTGGTTTCGTGGGCGGCGCTGCCGATGACGGTGTTGGCCCGGGCGACGGCGAGGTTGCTGCCGATGGTGACGTTGGAGTCCCAGGTTTCCGTGCCGTCCCAGTACCAGTGGTCGGAGGCCTCGGCCTGGAGGAGGTAGTGCCACGCGCGCTCGGTGCCGCTGCCGGTGTTGTCGATGACGTTCTGGAGATCCGCGACGGGCTGAAGATCGTCGGCGGTGAAGACATGGTTCTTGGCGGCGGTGAGCACGGCCCACGAGTTGCGGTCGGGGCTCCAGCCGGTCTGCGGATTCGGGTCGCCAAGCCACTTCTTGAACTCGGGGTCGCCGTTGTCGGCCCCGGCCCACGATCCCGGCTCGATGTGAACCACGTCGTTGGGATCGACGGGGAAGCGGTGGAGATAATCCTGCACGGTGCTGGCGTTGTAGTTCGGCGTGTTGGCGACCCAGTTCACCATGTTCTGAAAATTGTTGTTGTAGTACCCTTCGCTGCCGCCGCCGAAGTTGTCGCCGTCGTGATGGAGCACGACGAACATGGGGCGGTTCGGATCGGTGTTGAACTGGCGGTATTGGCTGAAGACGTTTTCGTATTGCAGGGCCCCGAAGCCGCCTCGGCCGTCTTCGTTGCCTTCGTAGCGGGCGGCGGGGACGGCGATGATCTTCTCGATCTGGCCGGTGTGGGGATCGACGTATTGCGCCATGTGCGGCCGATAGGCGACGGGCGCGGCGACCTTGCTCGGGGCCCAGACGCCGTTGAGTTGGACCCATTGGTTTTCGGGAATGGCCGGGTTCACCTGATCGGCGCGGTTCGGGGCGTAGAGGTTGGAGCCGTTGGTGTGCGGATAGTTCTCGATCGCGCGTTCGAGGTGGATGCTGTCGAAGAGTGTCCATTCGATGCCCTCGGCCTTGAGGGCGGGGATCATGCGGGTGGAGAACGCGGTCTCGGCCGGGAAGTAGCCGCGTGATCGGTCCGAAGCAGCCCCGCCGAACTGCTGGTCGACGACGTGCTTGTGGAGCCTGATCTGCATGCGCAGGTCGCGGGTGTCCAGCAGGGGCGACAAGGCGTGGTGGTAGTTGAAATGGACCAGATCGAGGCGCGGGTTGCCCTGGGCCGTGTTCCAACCGCGGGCCTGGGTGTACGCCGCGTCCCAGTGGTTGAAGTTGCCGTTGCCGCTGGCTTCGAGGACGTTGAGGTTTTCGATGAGCGAGCCGGAAAACGAGACCTGTGCCCCGAGGTTGGGTTGGCTCAAGCCTTTGCCGATCGCGTCGCGGGGCCAGGTGGTGTACGGGCCGGTGCGCTGGTTGTGGACGTCCTGGATGCTGAAGGAGAACCGGCCCGAGGCGTCGGTCTGGAGCAGGTTGCTGCCGGGCGTGTAGATCGGCTGATGCATGTGCCAGAGGAAGCCGAACTCGATCGGCGCAGGTGTCTGGGCGACGGCACCGCCGAAAACCGGCACAAACAAGCAACCCAACACGCTGGTTCGAATGAAACGCGCACGCAGCGACAAGCGTCGAAACACGGTCATGAGGGGGTTGTTGGTGGGGCTGACCATAAGAAATCAGACGTGAGAGGTGACGAAAGCGGATGAGCAGCAAAGCGAAGTTAACCGGATCAACACGAGCTGGCAAAAGGATTTTGAATCCCGGCCAGGGCCAGAACAGCAGCCTTGGGCAACCCTGGGCAGCCTTGGGCAACCCTGGGCAACGGGCGTTTCTCCGGCTCAGCATCCGACGATACACCCCCATCCTCTCACGCCAAGTGGACCAATGATCCCGAGAGGGTCAGAGCCACCCCGATCCGCGGGCCACGCCGACGGAATGGAGGCGCCGACGTTCGTCCAAAGGGCGGGCCCAACCTCCAAACGCCCTTGACCGGCGTCGCCCGCGGGCGGATGATCCACGTCGGCACGATGTGCCCGCAACGGGCGGCCTTCAACCGATCGGGGTGACGTTCGACAGGCCATCATGAGCAGACAGGCCATTGTTTCGCAGCTGGAACGATACGGCCAGGCCAACGTCGGTGAAGCGGAAACCGTCGCGCGGTTTTTGCGGTTTGTGCGCGAGCACGAAACCTGTTGCGAACGATCTTTGGCGGTGGGCCACGTGACGGGGTCCGCCTGGGTCGTCAACCACGCCGAGAGCCACGTCCTGCTGACGCACCACAAAAAACTCGATCGGTGGCTGCAGCTGGGCGGACATGCCGACGGGGATTGCAATCTCCAGCGGGTCGCGCTTCGGGAAGCGCAAGAGGAATCAGGGCTCGCCGATCTGGTATTTCACGGCGATGACGTGTTCGATATCGACATCCATCGCATTCCCGAGCGTCACGGTGAAGCAGCGCACTTTCATTACGACATGCGCTTTGCCATCAAAACGACCGGGAGCGAGATCTACGACGTCAGCGATGAGTCTCACGACTTGAAGTGGGTCCAGATCACGAACATCGGGCAAACCACGCAAGAAGATTCGATGACGAGGATGGCGTGGAAATGGCTCGCGCGAAACCCCGGCCCGCGGTGACCCCGCTCGCCTGCCGCCGACCGGCGACATCCGGCGTGGGACACGTTGCGGGGTCTTCGGCGATCGCATCCCCCCCCAAAAAAAACCGACGCCTTCAGGCGTGGAGGCTCCCGCTCCCCTTCCGGCCTCTGCTTCGGACCGCGCGCCCGAGGGGAAGGATTGCCGGGGACGGCGAAGACCTCGAGGCCGCTGCGTGCAATGCAGGAACCGTCCAACCCCGTCGGCGGCTGGATCATTCGACCGCGCAGCCCGCGTCGCGGAAGATCTGCCGCGCGGCCTCGGCTTGCTCGGGTGAGGCGCTGGGCGTCGCATCCAGCGCGTAGGCCAGCCCCAGATCGTGCCATTTGCGACGCCCCATCTGGTGGAAGGGCAAGACTTCGACGCGTTGTACGTTTTGCATCGGCGCAACAAATGCGGCGAGTTTGGCGATGTCCTCTTCACCGTCGGTGAGCCCGGGTACGAGCACATAGCGCACCCACGTCGGCCGGCCGGCCTGGGCCAGGCGTTGTGCGAACGCGAGGATGACGGCGTTGTCGAAGCCGGTGACATGCCGGTGGTGCGCGGCGTCGAAGGCTTTGAGATCGAGCAACATCAGGTCGACCGAGGCAAGATCGTCCTCGCAGAGGCGGGCGCCGAGATATCCGTTGGTGTCGAGCGCGGTCGGCAGGTGGAGTTCGTCTCGGACGCGCCGCAGGAGTTCGAGGGCAAAGGGTGCCTGCACCAGGGGCTCGCCGCCGGACACCGTGAAGCCTCCGCCGGCGCTGCGGAGAAAGCCCGCGAAGCGGGCGACGTCGGCGACGATCTGCTCGGCCGTGCGCTGCGTGCCGTGGTTGATGGCCCAGGTGTCGGGGTTGTGGCAGTATCGGCAACGCAGATGACAACCGGCCAGCCAAACCACGTAGCGGAACCCGGGCCCATCCACCGTGGACGCGTTCTCGTGGCTATGCACCCAGCCTCGATGCGCCTCGCCTGCCGCAGCCGACGAAAAGCCCTCGCCGGGGACAAGCGTCGGCAATTCAACGCCCCCACCGGTCGCGTTGAATTGTGGTGGAGGCGAGTCCTCGGAGCGGGTTGACAGAACATCCACCGTTAGAGCTTAGCGTGGAAAGTTCGGCTGACGATGTCTCGCTGCTGCTCGGGCGTGAGCTTGACAAAGTTCACGGCGTAACCCGATACGCGAACGGTGAGCTGCGGATATTTTTCGGGGTGATCCATCGCGTCGATCAGCGTCTCGCGGTCGAGCACGTTGACGTTCATGTGGAAGCCACCGCTGCCGAAGTAACCGTCCAGGCACGCCGCGAGGTTCTTCACCTGATCCGCGCGGTTGGACCCAAGCGCCGAAGGCAGCACGGTGTTGGTCAGGCTGATGCCGTCGCGGGCCTGGTCGTAGGGCAGCTTCGCGACGGACAGGGCCGAAGCGACAAAACCCGCCTTGTCCCGGCCGTGCATCGGGTTGGCGCCCGGGGCGAAGGGTTCGCCGGCCTTCCGGCCGTCGGGGGTGGCGCCGGTGGCCTTGCCGTAGACGACGTTGGAGGTGATGGTCAGCACGCTCTGGGTGTGGGTCGCGTCGCGGTAGGTCGCGTGTTTGCGCAGCTTGGCCATGAAGGTCTGGACCAACTCGACGGCGGTGGGGTCCACGCGGTCGTCGTTGTTGCCAAACGCGGGGTAGTCGCCCTGGACGCGGTAGTCGGTGACCAGGCCGGTGCCGTCGCGCACGACGCGGACGCCGGCGTGCCGGATGGCGCTGAGCGCGTCGGTGACCACGGACAGGCCCGCGATGCCGAAGGCCATGGTGCGCCGGGGGCGGTAGTCGTGCAGCGCCATTTCGATTCGTTCGTAGGCGTATTTGTCGTGCATGTAATGGATGCAGTTCATCGCGTTGACGTAGACGCGGGCCAGCCAGTCCGTGGCGTGGTCGTAGCGCTTCATGACCTCGTCGTAGTCGAGTGTGTCGCCTTCCACGGGATCGAAGGGCGGCATGATCTGTTCGCCGGTGAGTTCGTCCCGACCGCCGTTGATGGCGTAAAGCAGGCACTTGGCCAGGTTGACGCGGGCGCCGAAGAACTGCATCTGCTTCCCGACTTCCGTCCCGCTGACGCAGCAGGCGATCGCGCTGTCGTCGCCGCTCAGGCCGCGGAGCATTGCGTCGTTTTCGTATTGCACGCTGGAGGTGTCGAGGCTGACTTTGGCGCAGAACCGCTTGAAGCCATCGGGCAGGTCCGGCGACCAGAACACGGTCATGTTCGGCTCGGGGGCCGGGCCCAGGTTGTACAGCGTCTGGAGGAAGCGGAAGGAGTTCTTGGTGACCAGCGGCCGGCCGTCGTCCCCCATGCCGCCGATGGCTTCGGTGACCCAGGTCGGGTCGCCGGAGAACAGCTCGTCGTATTCGGGGGTCCGCAGGAAGCGGATGATGCGCAGCTTGATGACGAAGTCGTCGATGATTTCCTGCGCCTGGGTTTCGGTGAGCGTGCCTTCGTCGAGATCCCGCTGGAGGTAGATGTCCAGGAACGTGCTGGTCCGGCCCAGGGACATCGCGGCGCCGTTCTGCTCCTTGACCGCGGCGAGATAGGCGAAGTAGGTCCACTGCACGGCCTCTTGCGCGTTGGCCGCGGGCCCGGACAGATCGAAACCGTAGGCCTTGCCCATCGCTTGCAACTCTTTGAGCGCTCGGATCTGTTCGGAAAGCTCTTCCCGGTCGCGGATGATCGCTTCGGTGCTGTGCTCTTGGTCGAGCGACGCCTTCTCGGCCTGCTTGACCTCGACGAGCCTGTCGATTCCGTAAAGCGCGACGCGTCGGTAGTCGCCGATGATGCGTCCTCGGCCGTAGGCGTCGGGCAGACCCGTCACCAGGTGCGAGCTGCGGGCCTTGCGGATCTCGGGGGTGTAGACGTCAAAGACGCCGTCGTTGTGGGTCTTGCGGTACCTGGTGAAGGCTTCGGCGACGTGGGGGTCGGGCTCGTAGCCGTAGGCCTTGAGCGAGCCGACCACCATGCGCCACCCGCCGTTGGGAAAGATCGCGCGCTTGAGCGGGGCGTCGGTTTGGAGGCCGACGATGATCTCGTTGGCCCGGTCGATATAGCCGGGTTCGTGGGCAGTGATGGACGATGGGATCAGGCTGACGTCGAGCACGCCCTTCTCGCGCTCGGCCTTGAACAGTTCGGAGAGCCCGGCCCACACGCCGACGGTGCGCTGCGTCGGTCCGGCGAGGAAGGCGTCGTCGCCTTCGTAGGCGGCATAGTTGCGTTGGATGAAGTCACGGACCGCGATGACGTTCTGCCAGTTGCCGGGGGCGAAGGCGCGGTGAGGGTCGCGTGCTGCCGTACGGGGGGCGACGGCGGAGAAGGTGATGGGGGGTTTCATGGTTTTCCTTTGCGTGCGAACGACGGCTGAACCGAGTCGGGGCCGACCGGCGACGCCGGCGCGGCCCCCGCGACCTACCCAATATATCGGATAATTCGATCTTTTGAACAATTTTTAACCCGGAAAGCCGAAATCGGCCACCGGCGATCTGGGCGCCGTACCCACCACTGAACGACTTGACCGCAAGTCGCCCGTTTGAGCCGGGCGTCATCGGGCAACGGTGCCCTTCCCGGCACGACTGCCGGGCAGATCGCTGTTCACCGGGACTTCGCGAATCTTCGGGGCCGAACCACCGACGGAGCCCGGCGGGGTGGCGCGACGTCGGAGGTAGGCGGGCGTCGGCGTCGGTCCGTTGTCTAAAAAAAACACTCGGCCCACCGAGGTGGGCCGAGTGCAGGTGGGTGGCGTGGGTGGCGTGGGTGGGACGGGAATCAGATCCGGCGGCGGCGGGCCAGCAGTCCGGAAGCGGCGATCAGCGCCAGACCGGCGGTCGCGGGTTCCGGAATGACCTGGACCTTCATCGCCACGGTTTCGAGCGGAAATCCTGCCTGCGAAACCAGCAGCGCGAAGGTGTACTCCCCGAAGACATCCGGGTCGTAATCAGCCAGCGGCGGCGGGGTGACGATGCCCGGGACGCCGGTGTCGAGGAAGTTGAAAAGCAGGTTCTGCGAGCCTTGGATGACCGACGGAACGGTGCCGCCGCCGACCGCTGCGATCGTGCCGGCGGTCAGGTCGATCCGGCCGAGCGCTGCGGCGCCGCTGTTCGCGGCGGGGTCGAAGTCGTAGAGCAGGTCGAATTGGAAGTCGCTCACATCGGCCGAACCGGAGGGGCTGGCCACTTCGACGTAGTAATTGAAGTTCCAAAGCGAGCCTTCGAGGGTCGTCCCAGGCGGCGTGTTGCTCCCGGGGGTGGCGAAGAAGGTGCCGGCCCCGTCACTGGTCAACGCGGGATTGTTGAAGCGCTGGGTAGCGCTCAGTGCAACCGTGATCGTGACATCGTTGAAGACGAACTGCGAGCCCGCGGCGACTTCGTCGTTGGGGATACCCGTGCCGCCAAAGGTGGCCTGGGGCAGGGGACCAAAGGTATCGAACGTGACCGGAATGGCGTGCACGCCGGCTGGGAAGAGCATCGCGGCGCCAGCGACCGCCACGGTGTTGAAACCAATCTTTCTCATCTCTATTCCTCTCCAAAGTTAAATGCGGACACCCGAAAAGCCACGGAAAACAGTCGACCACGGGCATAGACCGGACTTGGCACCCAGACAATCAAAATCCCGGGATTTGGGGAAAAAACCTACAAGGGGTTTCCCGATGTGAGCCGTGGTTCCCCCGGCACCGCCGCTGGATCGCCATTCTGTCGTGACGGACAGCGAGGTTTAAGGGGCGTGCGAGGGGGTCGCCGCGCCGCTCCGTCACGTTTTCGAACGCTCGCGGAGTTGGCTCCCTGGCGTCCGGTGCGTCACCTCACTCGCCTTGGCCCAGCGAGTAGCCGAGTTCGCCGTCGAACGTGCAGAGGTGCTCGGTCTTGATGAAGTCCAGGTCCGCCGCCGCGATCCGGTCGAGCAGGTGGATGACCTGAACGTGCGTGACCGGGGCGTCGGCGGTCTCGGGGACGAATCGGCACCGCCAGCGGTCGGTGCAGCGCTGGACCATCAACGATCCGCCGATGGCCCGGGCTTATGTCCAACGGCGCGGCGGGGATGCGGCGAGGGACCGGCCGACGATGCGCCATGCCGAACAAGAAAACCGCCACGCCGGGTTGGGGCGTGGCGGTCGGTTCTCCTCCGTGGGCTTGCGCTGCGTGGCGAAGCGCAGAACGGCGATGCGTGGTCAGGCGCGGCGGCGAAGCGCGGTCAGGCCGGCGAGGGCGAGCACGAGCGCCGCGGCGGCGGGTTCGGGGACGAAGGTGATGCGGCCGTCGGGCGTGGCGTCGTAGGCGGCGATCGAGGCCAGGTCGGTGCCGCCGAAGCTGGAGATCAGGTTGGCCAGGGCCTGCTGGTCGGTGATGCCGACGGTGGTGAAGGCGTACGCCTGGCTGAGGTAGTCGGCGTCGAACCACTGGTCGCCGCCGCGGGCGAGGAAGTCGGCGGTGGCGATGTCGAGGGTGTCGAGGAAGACCGCGACGCCGTCTTCGATGATCTTCGTGCCGTCGTCGAGCGTGACGTTGAGGATGCGGCTGCCGGGCGTGACGATGTTGCCGCTTGCGTCGAGGACGAGCGCCTGGGCGAGCAGGTCGTACTCGACCGAGAAGCCCGCGACCTGCGCGAAGCGGCCGGTGCCGTCGCCCACGCGGACGGGGTTGAGGCCGGGCGCGGCGTCGTCGACGACCTTGGAGTAGGCGTTCTCAAGGAGTTGCTTGAAGTCTTCGGCGGTGACGTCTTCGACGACGGCGACGAAGTTGGAGAACGGCGAGACGCTGAAGGTGTCGGCAACGGAGATGTCGCCGGCGGCGAGGGAGGCGCGGATGCCGCCGCCGTTGACCATGGCGATGACGGGGGAATCGACGTCGGCGAAGGCGCCGCTGCCGACCTGGGCCTGCGCGGCGGCGAGGTAGGCGTCGGCGACGAGGTTGCCCACGGGCAGCTCACGCGAACGGATGCCGTCGCTGCCGCCCTGATTGATGGCGGCGGAGGTGGTGCCGAGGATCGTGGCTTCGAGGCCGGCGACAAAGTCGGCGACGGGCTGGATGTCGGCGGCGATGGCGGCGTCGGGCGCGACGCCGTTCAGGGCGTCGGCGGTGGTGCTGGCGACGCGCTGGGGGTTGGACGAGACGTTGACGCCGATGAAGTTGCCGGCGGCGTCAAAGTCGAGGGTGGCGCGGCCGAGGTATTTGTAGTTGGCGTCGCCGGCGACGATGGGGATGGTGTTGCCGCCCAGGTCGGTGGCGGCGCTGAGGGTGGGGTACGGGCCGGCGTCGAACACGTCGCCGGGGACCGGGCCGGTGTCGACGATGCTCGCGGGCGCGGCCGCGCCATAGACGGACGAAGGCGAAGCGTTGGCCGGCGAGGCGAGCAGGTCGTCGCCGCCGCCGGCGATCATGAGGTCGATGCCCGGGTTGAGCAGGGGCACGAGCGCGATGTCTTCGGCGATGCCCTGGAGGTGGCTGGAGAGGATGATGTGGTCGGCCCCGGCGCTCTGGAGCGCGGCGATCTGGGCGTTGACGGCGGCGGCGACGTTGTTCACGACGACGTTGCCGGGGCTGGAGATGAACGGCAGGTTCTGCGTGGTGGCGCCGATGATGCCGACCTTCCTGGTGTCGGCGGCGGTGGGCACATCAATGAGCGTCGAAGGCGCGAGCGTGCCGGCGGCGACGAGGGCGTTGAGCCCGGCGTTGGCCGAGAAGTCCAGGTTGGCCGAGAGGTAGGTCGTGGGGTTGGTGGTCTGAGCGTCGCCGATGAACTCGGCGAGGACGTCGGGCCCGAAGTCGAAGTCGTGGTTGCCCAGGATCACGGCGTCGTAGCCGATGCGGGAGATGGCCAGGGCGTCGTAGTAGGTGCGGCTGCCCGGGGCACCGGAATCGATGGAGGCCTGGAACTCCGGGCCCGCCAGGAAATTGTCGCCGGCGGTGATGGCCAGGACGCCGTGGCCCTGGGCCTGGTAGAAGGATCGGGTGTTGTTGAGCAGCGTGGCGAAGCGGGCGACGCCGCCGAATTCTTCGAGGCCGCCGCCGGCGTTGAGCACCTGCGACTCGCCGTCGTTGTTGTGGAGGATGGTGAGGGAGTATTGGGCCGAGGCGGCGGTGGTACAGCTGGCCGAGAGCGCGGCGGCGATGAGATGGCGGGTCGAGAACATCATGGTTTCCTCCTGGGGTGGTGTCGGGTCGTGGGACCGCAGGAAGATGGCAGGCGTGCGTGAGAAGCGTCGTAGCGCCGGGTCGCGGCGCCGTTAGAAATGGATGGCGTCACGCGAGCCGAAAACACGCACGCGGACCCGCAATAGTCCGCGAGGGCGTCGCGGCCCCGCGGATCGCAAGGGGAACCACGCTTGGCCTGCTTCACGCCGTTGACGCCAACGGGTCCGGCAACACGCGGCGAACGGAAGCACGGCCCACCGCACCGCCGCCGATGGGTCGGACACCCCCAACCCGGCGCTGCCGGCCCCTAGCGTCGAACACCCTCCCGCCGCCGCCGTAACAGCGCGCCCAGCGCCAATGCCAGAGCGCCCAGCCCCGGCTCGGGAACCGCCAGCGACCCGCCGCCCGACGAAACCGCCGCCGCACGACCCCAGTTGTTCAGCACCGCGTCCAGATCGTTCTGATCCACCGTGCCGTCGGCCACCTGATTGAACCCGCCATCGAAATCCTGACGCGGCCGCTGCGTCACCCAGCCCGGCTGAGGGTTTTCAAAGTTCCCGTACGACCGGCCCCAGTTGTTCAGCACCAGATCCAGGTCCCCCTGTTCCACCGTCCCGTTGCCGTTGTAATCCCCCGGCAGGGTCACGATCAGCTCGTACGCCGCGATGGTCTCCAGGTGCGAGCCGTTGAGATCGAAATCCTGACCCGCCGTCACCGCCAGTCGGATCACCCCCTGACCATCGGCCGCCACATCCACCCGCGACAGACCCGCCACCCCGCGCGTCAGGTTCGTCGGCAGCACCTGGCCCGTCGCATCCAGCCACAGCAGCTCGGTGTCCGCATCCGGATCCGCCACCAGATCCACCAGCGTCTCGGCGATGTACGTCTGATTCGGGATCAGCCCGCGAAACTCGAAGAAGTCCACATCCCCCCGGCCGACGATGTTGTTGATGTCCGCGTAAAACCGCGTGTTCTCGTTCCACGACGGATCGCTGAAGGTGATCTCGTCCACCGCCCCGGCAAGCAGCGTCGCCCGCACGGTCTCCACCGTGTTGAACGTCTGGGCCGTGCGGAACTCCAGCAGATAGTCCCCCGACTCCGTGTGGTTGCCCACGAAACCCGTGTCCGTCCAGCCCGTCACCTTCAGCCGCACCGTCCCGTCGCTGTTGGCCCGCGCAAACGACAACCCGCTGCCGAACCCGTCGTCGTCGATCGTGCTGCCGTCGTCGTTGCTGTCCAGCAGCACGCCCGAAGGATCGAACTGCCCCAGCAGCGTGTCCGGCCCGGCCGGCCCCGGCGGATCGATCGCATCCACAACGCCTGGGAGGTCGAAACGATCCGCGTGCCGGACGCGAAATACGATAAGAACTGTTACCAGACCAACGAGGGGTACATCCACGTGGTGCGTCGGGCCTTGCACCACCTCGACGCGATCCGCGAAGAGCAGATGTCCGTGTCGCCGCCCGGGTTGCAGGCCCAGATCGTGCTGCTCGATCAATTGAGTTCCCAATTCGTCGGCAATCCCGGTTTCATGGACATCCGCGAAATGGAACGGCTCGTCTGGCTGCTGGGCGAGCCCGCTCAGAAATTCCCGATCCATCACCGCGACGTGTCATTCCCGTGGACGTACGCCGCAAACGATCCGGTGGAGTTGGCGCTCAAGCGCTGCTTCGACGATCCCAGGAACGCCGAAGCCAAGGAAGCGCTCCAGGCCATGGTGACCGCCCGCCGCCAGAAACTGAACAGCCTCCGAGAAATGCTTCAGGGGCCGCGTGACGAAGTCCGACAGGCCCGCGCGGAGGCCGCCGCGCTGCTCCCCGACGCCGACACGCTCAACCGCCAGGTCCGCTACGAAACCCACGCGTGGCGCACGCTCGAGCGGAGCATCGGTCAGCTGGCGCGCTTCCGGGGCGTGGACGTGCAAACCGTCATGGACCGGCTGCCCAAGCCGGTGGACCGGCTCGACGACGCCTGAACCGCCCGGGTGGTTTGGCGAACCAAGCCCGGTCCTCGGGGTCAGGACCGAACCGCCCGTGGCACGTCGCCGGTCGCGGGCCACGATCTCGCCCCCGGCGCCACCACGGCGGCGGACCGCACCCCACGGAACAGGACTCCCGCCACGCCCAAGAAGACCCCCAAGCCCACGCCCAGTGTCCCTCCCCCGTCCCCAAGCCCCGTCAACCGCGGCGGAAGGGCCCGCCCCACCAACCAACGCCCCCATACCGTCCCCTTTCGCCGCCCTAGTCCTCGATGAAGTGGTGACGGTGGAGCGGTGCGTCACTCAACCCGACGGAAGCGTGGCGATTGAACTGACCACCACCACCAACCCCGCAAACATTGAGGCGGTCACGAAAAGTTGGTTGCAGATCCAAGCCGAGCGTGGTCGTGCACAGGAGTTGGATGTTGACTTGGAAGACGCGAACGCTTGTGCGCCCAGCACCCCCAAGGAACAGCCCTTGCCCGCAACACCGATGGAGGGGGGCTTCGCCGTCGTTCGCGACCAGGTCGTCAAGCCGGTGCCCTTGCACGAGCAAGTCTGCGAACAGGTGGGCGCCGCGGCGCAACAACTCCGCGAGCCGGGCGATCACCACCCCGACCCGCGGGAGCCGGTGGGACTCAACGGACAACACCGGCTAAGCGGAACGCCCCCTGCTCCGATGACGCCGGCCCAACGCGACTGACGAGAGGTTGCTTGCATACGCAGACCAGTCCTTAAGATCTCATCGGCATGAGCGACCGACCCTTCAGCCTGAAACGCGAGGACCTCGAACGGGCGGCCGACGCGTCGACATGGACGCGTGGCTTGGCCTACCACGCCGAGGCCCGTGTCGCGTCGGTGGTGGCCGGTGACGGCACGATCCGCGGCCGGGTCGTGGGCGACGCCGCGTACCGCGTCGAGCTTCGTCGCGACGGTGAGCACGGCCGGCTCGTCGGCCGCTGCAACTGCCCCATGGGCCACGCCGGCGAGTTCTGCAAACACTGCGTCGCGCTGGGGCTGGCGTACCTCGAACCACGCGAAACCGAACCCGACCCCAAGCCGACCGCGCGTCAGACCCGGCAACGCACCGACGGCGACCTCCGCGCCTACCTCAAGAGCCTCAAGCGCAACGAGCTGATCCAACTGATCCTGGAGCGGCTGCCTTGGGACGACGAGCTGCGCCAGCGGCTGACCCTGCGGGCGGCCTGCGCGGCCAAACCATCAAACGCCCCGGCGGACTGGTCGGCGTTGCGTAAAGCGATGAACGCCGCCACGCGCGTCCGACGCGGCGACTTCGTGGATTACTACGGCGCGGGTTCGTTCGCCCGCGGCATCGATACCGTCCTCGACGCCATCGAGGAGCAGATCGAGCCGCACGCCGACGAAGGCCTCCTCGACCTGCTGGAGCACGCGGTCGCTCGCTGCGAAAAAGCGCTCGACCACGTCGACGATTCCAACGGCGAAGTGGGCGACCTGCTGGGTCGCTTGGCCGACCTGCACCACCGCGCGTGCCGGCGTGTGCGACCCGATCCCGCCCGGCTGGCGCAGCGGCTGTACCGCCTGGAGACCGGCTCGGCCTTCGGCACGTTCCACGGCTCGGCCGAAACCTACGCCGAGCTGCTGGGCCCCGAGGGCCTGACTGCGTTCACCGACCTGGCCGACGCCGCGTGGCGTGCCCTGCCTGCCCGCCACCCCGGCGACGGCCGGTACACCCACGACCCCCACCGCCACACCGTCACGTCGATCATGGAAGCGATCGCCCGCGCCACCGGCGACGTCGATCGCCTCGTGGACGTGATGCGCAAAGACCTGGCCTCGCCGTACCAGTACCTGCGGATCGCCCAGTCGCTCTCCGTAGCGGACCGCGACGCCGACGCGCTGCGGTGGGCGCAGGAAGGCTTGGCCGCCTTCGCCGACGAACCCGACGGCCGTCTCGAAACCTTCGCCGCCGAACTCCTGGAGCGCCTCGGCCGAGCCCCCGAAGCCCTCGAACTGCTCTGGCAACAGTTCGTGCGCCGCCCCGACCTGGACACCTACCAACCCCTGCGGGACCACGCCCAGCGCCACGACGCCGGGCCGGCCTGGCGACAGCGCGCGCTGGCGTGGATCGATGAACAGCTCCAACGCCCGCCCGCCGACACGGGCAAGATCGGCTTCGCCCGGCCGTCGTCCTTCCGTTGTTCCGTGGACGCCTCGCTCCCGGTGGAGATCCTGCTTTGGGAAGGCGACGTCCCGGCCGCGTGGCAGCGCGCCCAATCCCTCAACGAATCCCACGGATGCACGCCGCGTCTCTGGCGGAAGCTGGCCGAGGCCCGCGAAACCGACCACCCCGCCGACGCCTTCCCGATCTACCAGCGCCTGGTCGATCTCACCCTGCAGGACGCCGACAAGCGGGCGTACCGGCAGGCCACCGAGCTGATCCGCAAGGTGCGGGGGTTGATGCGTCGCACCGGGCAGGACGCCGCCTTGGCCGACTACCTGGCCCGAGTCCGCGCGACCCACCGCCGCAAACGCAGCTTCATGGCGATGCTCGACCACCTCGACGCCACCAACGATTGACCCGCCCACCGCCGCCCCCGCAGCGCGGCAACGCCGAAGCCCCCCGAGCTCAAGAATCGCTGGTTTTTTGCGGTGACCGGTGACAAAATAGTCGAATCAACCCGTCGAAAGGTAATCACATGCAGACCAACGCCGACCCGTTCAGTATGGGCGCTTTTGAGGTCAAGACCCATTTCGCCAAGGTTCTCGACCGGGTGGCTCGCGGCGAGACGATCACCGTCACGCGGCACGGCAAGCCCGTCGCCCGGATCGTGCCCGAGCCGGTCGAGCAGGCCCCGGACTTCAAGGCGTGGCTTTTGGAAGGCCCGTCCCTGGAGGGGTTGGATCTGGAGCGGGACCGAGCGCCCATGCGTCAGAGCGACCTGTGAAGCTTGTCGTCGACACCAACGCCCTGTCCGAGGCGCGGCGGCCCCAAGGCGATCCATGGGTGAAGCGGTACCTGGCCCAGACCGACGGCGCCAACCTCTACGTCCGCGTCGTCACCCTCGGCGAGTTGGCCCGAGGGATCGCGAAGCTTCCCCCCTGGTTCGCGGCCGCTCGAACGGGAGGCCTGGCTTGCCGCGACCGAACGGGCGTTTGCTTCGCGGGTGCTGCCGGTTGATCGCGATGTCGCGGTCCTCGCGGGCCAGCTGTCCGGAGGTCGCTGCCGCGACGGCGTGACGCTCGGCCAGGCCGACGTGCTCATCGCGGCGACGGCGCTGCATCACCGCATGGCGGTGCTGACCGGCAACGTCAAACACTTCGAGCCCACGGGCGTCGTGGTGGTGAATCCGTGGCAGCCGACATAAGCCCGCGTGTTCCGTCAAGGCGTGGGTGAGCAACCCGATACGCCGAGCGGCACCTCGAACGGATGCCCGTGCGATCATCCAGAAGCAACCCCGCAAAATCATCCCGAACCGGGAGCGCATCGCGCGAATCCTTCCGAGACCGGTGATGGACGCGCAACGCGCCGCCCCGCTCGATTGGTCTGCTTCCGAGCCGGCCTGACGTGCCCCAAAACCACCACCCCGCCCCACCCAAAAAAATCGCCCCGCGGACGCAAAGTCCGCGGGGCGATGGTTTGTCTTCAGAGAGTCCGCCCCTCGAAACCACCCCCGGAAACCCCCGGAAACCCCCGGAAGCCCCGGAAGCCCCGGAAATCAACGGAAGTCCCCGGCAGTCACCGGAAGCCCCCGAAACTGCCCGCTCCCTCCCCTCCCTCCGGGAGGGGCCGGGGGAGGGTGCCCCCCCGTCACTCATCGCGCGGCGGCCGGGCCGCCCAACGGCTTCTCCGCCGCCAGGCGTTCACACAGCGCGACGTACCGCTGTCCCACCTTGTCCCACGCCAGCCCTTCGGCCGCGCGGGTTGAGGCTTCGCCGAGTTGGCGCCGCCAGGCGTCGTCTTCCTTGAGTCGGAGGATTTCGCGGGCGACCGCCGCATCGTCCGTGGCGTCGCTCAGCACCACCCCGCAGCCCGCCTGTTCCACCACCTCGGCCGCGCCGACGGTGCGGGCCGTGATCACCGGCCGCCCCGCCGCCATCGCCTCGGTCACCACCAGCGCAAAGGGGTCGTAGTGCGACAGAAACGCGAAACAGTCCGCCCCGGCATACAGCGACCGCACATCCTCGCGATGACCCAGCAGATGCACCCGCCCTTGCAAACCCCGTCGCCGGACCTCCTGCACATACGGCCCGCCGTCCGTCCCGCCCGCCGCCACGAGATGCACCTCCGCGGGCAGCCGATCCATCGCCCGCAGCAGCACCTCCAGATTCTTCCGCGGCGTCCGCAGCTCCCCCGCGAAGAACACGACGAACGCCCCGTCGGGCAGACCCGCCAGCCCCCGCAACCGAGCGCGGGCGTCGGCCGACTCCGCTCTGTCTGGCTCTTCCGGGGTCTGAGCTTCCGGGGTCGGGTCCAGGCCGTTGTGAATCAGGTGGATGTTGATCGGGGCCACGCCGCAGTCGTTCGTGAGTTGATCGCGCACCAACGCCGAGATCGCGACCACGCCCCGGGCCGCGCG